>JAOUBY010000128.1 GCA_029860045.1 Gammaproteobacteria bacterium
CTCGCCCTGGCAGCCGACCTCGGCACCGGAGATGGAGGCATTTTCCGTGTAGAGAATGCCGACAGCGCCGGCGGTCAGCAAGAATCGTACGATGCCGTCCTCACTGTAACCGGAACAGAATTTCCAGTAGTAATGCATGACCGACGGAATGATACCGGCGGCGCCATTGGTCGGTGCGGTCACCACGCGGCCACCGGCGGCATTTTCCTCATTCACCGCCAGCGCATACAGGTTCACCCAGTCCATGGTGCCGAGCGGCACGGCATGTAACTCTTTCTCGTGGCTCAACTGACGATGCAAGCGCGCGGCACGGCGCTTGACCTTCAGACCACCCGGCAACACGCCCTCGGTACGACAACCTTTGTCGACACACGCCTGCATCACCGACCAGATGTGTAACAAACCGGAACGAATCTCCGCATCACTGCGCCAGGCGCGCTCGTTCATCAGCATAATCTCGCTAATGGAGACGCCCTGCTCTTCGCAGTGCGCAAGCAACTGCGCGGCCGAGGTAAACGGGTACGGTTGCACCGTGGCGTCATCGACAATGCGGTCTTCACCGGCAGCGGCCTCATTCACCACGAACCCACCGCCCACTGAATAATAGGTGCGCCCGAAAAAGGGCTCATCGGCATGGTCCAGGGCAATGAACCTCATACCGTTGGGATGAAACGGCAGTGCCTTGTCACGGAAAAACTGCAGGTCCTGCTGTGCATCGAACCCCAGCTCGATACCCCCCGGCAGATGCAGTTTTCCCTCGGCTGCGATGCCCGCAAGCCGGTCCGGGATCGTATCGGTATCCACACTGTCCGGCGCCTCGCCCTCCAGTCCCAGGATCACCGCCTTGTCGGTTCCGTGCCCCTTGCCGGTTGCGCCCAGCGAACCGTACAACTCCACCCGGATACGTGACAGGCGCCCGGCATGACCGTCTTCCAGCAAGCGGTCGACAAACAGGCCGGCCGCACGCATGGGACCCACGGTATGTGAACTCGAGGGTCCGATACCAATCTTGAAGAGATCAAATACACTGATGGCCAAGTCGTAGCTACCCCGGTTGGCTCTGGAACACTTTGCCGATCTGATACCGGCATTGCATCCCGAGCTGATTTCACCAGACAATACAGCAAACCCCTCACAGCATACAGCCATGAAACGTCTGAAAAAATGGGTATTTGTAGTGCTGGCAGGCTTTATCCTGCTGACCGCAGTCCCGGTACTGGTACTGCGCTGGCTGCCCGTTCCGACCTCTGCGGTGATGTTGCAGCGCACGCTTGGCGAGCGCGAATGGCAACACTACCAGTGGATAGAGCTTGAACATATAGCCGCCGATGTGGCACTGGCGGTAGTCGCCGCCGAGGACCAGAAGTTCCCGGAACATTACGGCTTCGATCTGCAGGCCATCCGCAAGGCACTGTCACACAATGCCCGGGGTGGACGCGTGCGTGGTGCCAGCACGCTGACCCAACAGGTCGCACGCAACCTGTTTCTCTGGCAAGGCCGCAGCTGGATTCGCAAAGGCCTGGAAGCATGGATGACCGTGCTGATCGAAGCCCTCTGGCCAAAGCAACGCATACTCGAGGTGTACCTGAATATTGCCGAGACCGGTCATCAAACCTTCGGGGTAGAGGCCGCTGCACAACGTTTCCTGGCCACCCCGGCAGCGCGGATCACACGCCGGCAGGCCGCCCTGATTGCCGCGGTGCTTCCCAGCCCGAACCGGCTGCACATTGCACGCCCGTCACCTTATGTTCTGGAGCGCCGCGATCACATCCTGCAGCAAATGGAAGCGCTGGGTGGCACAGGCTACCTGCGCAATATCCTGCCGGTCCCGGCACGGTAACGAACAGGACAGCAACCCCGCACCTGTTCTACAATCGGCGCGGTAGCATGGTCACACCCAAGGAGACAGGAATATGGACGGCTTTTCCATTTTCGTACTGGTAGTACTGGCACTGGCCGTCGTGACGGTCATGATGGGGGTCAAGACCGTACCCCAGGGTTATGAATGGACGGTCGAACGCTTCGGACGTTACCGCAAGACACTGCGTCCCGGACTCAACCTGATCGTGCCCTACGTTGACCGCATCGGCAACAAGCTCAACATGATGGAAACGGTGTTCGATATCCACAGCCAGGAAGTGATTACCCGTGACAATGCCATGGTGAAAGCGGACGGCGTGGTGTTCTTCCAGATCCTCGATGCCGCCAAGGCTGCCTACGAGGTCAATGATCTCGAACGCGCCATCATGAACCTGACCATGACCAACATCCGTACCGTGATGGGCAGCATGGATCTCGATGAACTACTGTCACAGCGTGACCAGATCAATGCGCAGTTGCTTACCGTTGTCGATGCCGCCTCCACCCCCTGGGGCATCAAGGTCACCCGCATCGAAATCAAGGATATCCAGCCACCGCAGGACCTGATCGATTCCATGGCCCGCCAGATGAAGGCCGAGCGAGAGAAACGTGCCGTCATCCTGGATGCCGAAGGCATGCGCCAATCCGAGATCCTGCGTGCCGAGGGCGAGAAAATGGCCGTAATGCTGGACGCAGAAGGTCGCAAGGAGGCCGCCTTCCGCGATGCCGAGGCCCGGGAACGGGCAGCGGAAGCCGAGGCCAAGGCGACCACGATGGTGTCCGAGGCCATAGCCCGTGGCGATATCAATGCCATCAACTACTTCATCGCCCAGAACTACGTTGGCGCCCTGAAGGACATCGGTACCGCGCCGAACCAGAAACTGGTGCTGTTGCCGCTTGAAGCCTCCAGCGTCATCGGCTCGCTGGCCGGTATTGCAGAGGTGGCAAAATCGGCCATGCAGAAACAGGGAGCCACGTGATGGAAGCGCTGCTCGGCAATATCGATTACTGGCACTGGTGGATCTTCGGCGGCATCCTGTTGCTGATCGAGGTCATGGCACCCAGCTTCTTTTTCCTGTGGCTGGCG
>JAOUBY010000085.1 GCA_029860045.1 Gammaproteobacteria bacterium
TGGAATTCTGCGTGCCGAAACGGCACCAGGTCTTTCCGGCGCAGGTCTTCACGGTACGCATTGCCTTGCCATAGGCATGACCAGAGACCAGCCCGGCATCGGAAAGGTCCTTCCACATCGCCGGCAGGTCTTCCTTCTTCACGCCGAACAGGTCGATTCTCTGACCGCCGGTTACCTTCATCTCCGGCACGCTGTACTTTTCACACGCATCGGCTATGGTGCGCAGATCAGAGGGCGAGCAAAGGCCCCCGAACATACGCGGCACTACCGAGTAGGTACCGTCCTTCTGGATGTTGCCGTGTGCACGCTCGTTGATGAAACGTGACTGCGCATCGTCTTGGTACTCGCCCGGCCAGTTGGCCAGCAGGTAGTAGTTAAGCGCCGGGCGGCAGGAGGCGCAGCCATCCGGGTTCTTCCATTCGAAGAAGTGGCGTACTGCATCCATATTCTTGAGTTCGTATTCATTGATACCGGCAATCACCTCGTCGTGACTGTGCTCGGTGCAGCCGCACATTGGCTTTTTGCTAGGTGCCTCGGTGTAACCCTCGCCCACGGTACTGGAAAGAATTGATTCGACCAGACCGGTGCAGGAACCGCAGGAGCTGGAGGCCTTAGTGTGGACACGCACATCTTCCAGGGTAAACAGACCCTTCTTGACGATGGCATCGACGATGTCGCCCTTGCACACACCGTTGCAACCGCAAATCTCGGCATCATTGCTGAGCGCCGCGATCCGGGTTTCGTTGCCGTGGCCTGCGTCGCCGAGATCGTGCTGACCGAACAGGATGGTGTTACGGAAAGCAGAGACATCAGTACCCTCGCGCAGCAGCTGGAAGTACCAGGTGCCATCGAGGGTATCGCCGTACATGACCGCGCCTTTGATTCGGTTATCACGCAGCACCAGCTTCTTGTAGGAACCGGAACCCGCATCCTGCAACAACAGGGTTTCGTCGCCATCACTCTCGTTGAATTCGCCAGCCGAAAACAAATCGATACCTGTTACTTTCAGCTTGGTTGAGGTAACCGAACCCTCGTAACGTGCGACACCGAGGTTTGCCAGATGATTGGCCGCGACCTTGGCCTGCTCGAACAGAGGCGCGACCAGCCCATAACAGGTGCCGCGGTGCTGCACGCACTCACCCACGGCATACACGCGCGGATCGAATGTCTGCATGGTGTCACTGACCACGATACCGCGCTCGCAGTAGATACCAGCATCCTGAGCCAGGGTCATGCTGGGGCGGATGCCCACGGCCATCACCACCAGGTCGGCCTCAATCTCGCTGCCATCGGCAAGTTTCACGCCCTGTACACGTTCGACTCCAGTGATCTCGGTGGTCTGCGCCTCCATCAGGAACTTCATGCCACGCGCTTCCAGCGAGGTCTTGAGCAACGCAGCGGCCGGCTTGTCCAGCTGGCGCTCCATCAAGGTATCCATCAGATGCACCACGGTCACGTTCATGCCATTTTTCATCAGGCCATTGGCAGCTTCCAAGCCAAGCAGGCCACCACCAATAACTACTGCATTCTTGAAGATCCTGGAAGTGGCTACCATGGCATCTACGTCTGCGATATCGCGAAAACCGATCACCCCTTCCTTGTTATGCCCGGGTACCGGAATGATGAAGGGATTGGAACCCGTGGCGATGAGAAGGCGGTCGTATGCGACCTCTTCGCCACTTTCGGTGATGACCTCGCGTGCGACCCGATCGATCCGGGTGACCGCATCGCCGGTCTTCAGGGCGATATTGTTGTCCGCGTACCAGATGAGATCGTTGAGCACAATGTCATCAATGCTCTTCTCGCCGGCCAGTACCGGCGAAAGCATGATGCGGTTGTAGTTGGGATGTGGCTCAGCACCGATAACAGTAATGTCATACGACTCCGGCGCCAGCTTAAGCAGTTCTTCCAGGGTGCGCGCCCCGGCCATGCCGTTCCCGATAAGTACCAGTTTTTCCTTCATACACCTGTTCCTGATATTGCCTGTTGGGTGGTGTTACTGCAGGAGTTGTGCCAGCTTTACTCGCCCCACGTTAACTATTTGTTTTTTGTGAAAGAAAATTACCTTGGTCGAGGCTTTGGTGATGATGCACTGCTGATCATAAGTATGGTTGTGCACTAAAGTTGGGCCAAACAGTGCATGCGTGTAATAAAACGGTGCAATTAATCAGTCATTCAGATTCAACACGGGATGATGGGGGGACTTTCGCTTAGTGTGCCCAGGCTCGGTGGTAATTTTTTGCTGGACCAGCTTTGTCGGCAAAAATACTTATCTTGATACGGGTATGGATGAAGATGAAGGTGTTACGGGGTCTGCAAAACATGACGTTGGGCATCGAAGAACGGCACATTGCGGTTTCAGAGATTCGGCTCGGAAGAAGTTCGGTGTTCGGTTTACTGAAACCCTTCGGCTTCTTCGACTTACCCGAAACCCGTCCAGATCGCACCACCATCAGGTTCGGTATACGGTCTGTTTCGGTCGGTTTTCGGAATAGCCAACAGAAAAACTTTTACGTTTCTTTGCCTTTCTGAATCAATAAGCTGCAGTCCGTGTGGCTCATAATTCCTTGGTCCCAGGCTCGAGTCCTGGCGGGCCCACCATTAATTACAGATCAACTCTTCGATACACCTGTCGCTGGATCCCCAGCAAAGCTAACAAAGCCACCAGTAACCACCAGGCGCCGGCCTGCGCGGGAGAAGTTTTGTCACCATGAAGGCTACATCCTCCGCCGCTGCCGGGAGCACCCGCAGTACTGCTGATCACGAGAGCTGGTCCGCCAAGTTCCATGACCAGCCCATTGGTGGCATCCAGATCGGAATCCCCACGCTGGCCATCGACGAAATGCAGAGTAATCTGATTACCGCTAATCACAGCACCGGTAGCACCATCAAACATAAATTCATACCAGTGCGGCGTGGTATTGCCCGGTTCTGAGCCAAACATGAAATAGGTATCAGCCGTATCGCCGGTGGGCAGAGTGATCGTAAACTGCGCATTACCACCGGGCGTTACATTGTACATAGATGCCTGGAAAAACCCGTTCCTGAAATTATGGTTATTCAGCAAATCGATATCCACAACACCTGGTATCTGATTGACTGCGACAACCTGGTTAAATGACAGCGGTAATGCGGCTTCCAACGTGACATAGTTTCCGCCAACATCCGGGGGATCAGGGAGAGTCGCCGGAAGCGTCACGACGTTACCTTGCAAGCTATCCAGTTGGCCATCGAAATTGGCATCTCCGTTATTGGGTCCTGCATCCTCAATTGCATCATCCACGCCATCGAAGTCCGTCAGGCTATTGAGTGCGCCGCCCAGCGCAGCTGCGATGATGCCATTACTGCTGTTGTTATCATCGTCGCCACGCGCACCGTCCATAAAACGCAGCGTTACCTGGTCAGGACCAGGGGTGTTGTACATGGCACCCGTGGTGCCGTCGAAGGAAAACTCATACCAATGTGGCGTGGTATTGCCCGGCTCGGGGCCGTAGTTGTAAAAGGTATTCGGTTGCGCGCCGAGCGGCAGCGTGATGACCACATCAATACTGCCGCCCGGCGCCACACCGGTCACTTTATAACCGGCGAAACCGCTTTCGAATGCACGCTCACTGATAAAAACATTGGGAAGGGTAGATTCCGGTATATTCAGCAGGCCAAATGTCGTACCCACGATGTTGAAGTCCTGGAAGGGATTTGCAACCGGTGCTGTGATATCCACCGTATTGCCTGCTTCGTTTTTATATGACACGACATGCTGTGCACCCGATGAGCCCTGCTCCAGGCTGTCGACCGCACCATCGCCATCGTTATCGACACCGATGGCCTGGATTTCTATGATTGTGTCCTGGTTAATCTGGGTTGGTGCGTCCGGATCCAGAACGACCGGCATTTCCGCCAGCGGAGAGATATTCAGCGGGCATCCCGGTGAAATCTGATAGCACTTCTGTACCTGCCCGACGGCATGAATGTCATCGATCACGCCCATGTCATTGGGCTCGATTTCGCCAAAAACGGTAAAGTCCGCGTCCAGGCCGGTATTGTCTGACAGGTTCACAAACCACTGGTTGGATGCACTATCAGGATCAGCGGGGTTGCCAGAGAGCGCCATAGCGAGCGTACCGCGCGTGTTCAACAGATTGCGCTCGCTCAGCAGCGGCAGGGTGGCCGTAATGTCAGGGATCACCTGCAGTCCACCATTGAAAATCGCCTGTGAAGGATCAAGGTAGAACCCGCCCGTCTGTATAACGAATGGTGTACCGGCCGGGAATAGTTGCGTCAACGGATCCGGGTTCGTGTATTCTGCTGCACGCTGTATCAGCGTGCCATCATAATCACCGTTGCTTACATAGCCCATAAAATTGTTGAATGTGTTCGGCGCAACTGTGTCAAACAGCACGACATCCACGGCGCCCAGATCGGTTTGCATGCGCAGCATAAAATTGGCCTGGACGCTGGCCGGTAGCAGCATTGCCATAAACACCAGGCTACGGATGACTGTTACATACCGGCCACGCCGGTTTCTCATAAAACGATCCATTCTGCTCATCTACCCTGCGGTTGGTTGCACGTGAAGTGCATGATTTCAAATCATAATCATAAGCATACCCCAGATGCCCAGGGGCATACATCCTGTGCTCCCACGGCAGGTCATAGCGCACGACGCGGCCTCGCCAAGCCTATGGTTTGAAATGTTTTTTATGGAAATAAACACGCGCTTCACCTCTAATCGACTGAAATAAAAGAGAAATACGCGTGAAATAACTAAAGAAATGCGACTGGCTACCGATGGATTCCTATACCCGGAAACACATTCCAGTGATGGTGCGTGCCCGGTCGCGAAAGCACACCTCGCACAACAGACAAAAACCGCAAACCAGCCTGACAGCATGCACAAAGAATTTAAAAATAACAGTACCCTCGCGGAACCCGCAGTACAGGATGTAGCTGCATCTGCAGCTGCATTCGACCCGACAGAGCGGCGTTCGCAAAACCGCTGGCAATACCGCGCCGACCAGGTACAACTTCGCCAGCAACAGATCCAGTCTGAGCTGACCACCAGCATACTGGTCACCTCCATTGTCGCGGCCGTGTTCTGGCAACTGGCGCCACACTCACTGATCATAGGCTGGGTTATCGCTGTTGTTGCCAGTGTGGGCGGACGCTCACTGCTGGTATCGCTTGACAGTAACCCGGGCAAACGTGACAACGCTAATGCCTGGGGTCCCCAGCATGTGTTAGCTGCCATATTGTCCGGTGCCTGCTGGGGCTCACTCGGCGTTATTGCAGTACAGTACGGCAGTCTTATTCACCAGGTTGTCGCACTGGTCGTGTTGTCCGGCATGTCGCTAACCGCCTATACATCAATGCAGTCATCTCCCAGATCGATGTTCGCGTTCATTGTGCCGGCGCTGCTGCCAATCAGCGCATGGTTCGGCTACAACGGCGGCAATATTGAGCTTGCCCTCTGTGGCATAACGGTCATCTTTGCATCGGTAATGCTGTCATCTTCACGAAAAACTCATGAAGTTCTGCAGCGGTCGTTCAATCTCGGTTCACACAACACCAAACTCATCAAGAAACTCATAGCCACACGCGAATCAGCCGAAAAGGCCAAGAAATATGCCGAGAGTGTCAATGTGGAACTGCAGGAACAAATCCGCGAGCGCAAGCATGCCGAGGAAAAGATCCGGGCATCGGAACAGCGCATGTCGGCCATCCTGGAAAGCATACAGGACACCATCTACCAGACCGACATGGATGGCGTCATTCAGTGGGCGACACCCTCTATCGAGCAATTGCTAGGCTACGATATCGGGGAATTACTGGGTCGTAACATCAAGGAATTCTACGTCGACCCGGAAAACCATGCCGAACTCAAGCATTCCCTGACCCTGAATGGCGGACGTCTGCAGCATTTTGAAACCCGCCTGCTGCACAAGGACAGTTCTCACATCTGGATATCGGAGAACTCCCACTATCGTTATGGCAATAAATCGGAAGCCATCGGTATCGAAGGCACCATGCGAGACACGACTGCGCTGAACAGGGCACGTGAAGCCCTGCAGCAGGAGAAAGAACGTGCACAGGTGACGCTTGGCTCCATTGGCGACGGCGTAATCACCACGGACCTGGAGGGTAACGTCGAGTACATGAACACTGTTGCCGAACAGTCCACCGGGTGGAAACTCGAGGATGCCAGCGGCAAACCGATACTGCATGTGTTCAGGATTATCGATGAAAAATCGTTACAGCCCCCGCCAGATCCGGGCACGCTGTGCCTCGAGAAAGACATGAGCATCACCATGGCCGGCCACCTGCTGCTTGTTCATCGTTTCCGCAATCAGCACCTGTCAGTGGAGCTCAACGCATCACCTATCCGTGATGCCAATGCGAATATTGCCGGTGTAGTGCTGGTTTTCCACGATGTGACCGAACTGCGCGGCCTGGCCAAGAAGATGTCCTACCAGGCAACGCATGACTCACTCACCGGCCTGCTCAACCGCCGCGAATTCGAGAGCCGGCTGAGTCGTGCTATCGACATCACTCGCAAGAAAAGCGTCGATCATGCCCTGTGCTACCTGGATCTCGACAACTTCAAGGTGGTCAATGACACCTGCGGGCATACCGCGGGTGATGAATTGCTCAAGCAGCTTACCATCAAGCTGCGCATGGAACTGCGCGAGGCGGATACCTTTGCGCGGCTGGGCGGTGATGAATTCGGCATACTCCTGGAAGGCTGCTCGATAGAGAGCGCCAGGGAAACTGCCGAGACGATTCGCCGCGTGGTCGAGAATTTCCGCTTTGTCTGGGACAATACTTTTTTCCGCATTGGTGTCAGCATCGGCCTGGTGCCGATCTCCGACAACTCCGGCACCCTTACCGACATCCTGAGCGCCGCCGACTCCGCCTGCTATGTGGCCAAGGAACATGGCAGAAACCGCATTCATATCTATGAGCCCGATGACGAGGCCGTCGCCGAGCGACACGGCCAGATGCAGTGGGTGCACCGCATCCAGAACGTGCTCGAACAGAATCGCTTCAGGCTGTTTTTCCAGCCCATCGCCAAACTCAACCGCTCGCCATGCGAACCGATTACCACGCATGGCGAGGTGCTGTTGCGCATGCTGGATGAAAACAACAAGCTGGTCGGCCCCGGCTCCTTTATACCTGCGGCTGAGCGTTATCTGTTGATGCCGGCCATTGACCGCTGGGTCGTCACCAATACTTTTCGCATGCTGACACTGGACAAAAAGCGCGTGGAAGAACAAGTCAGCACATGCTGCATCAACCTGTCTGGCCAGTCGCTGTCTGATGAACGCTTCATGGATTTTCTGGTCAACGAAATCAGGGAAAGCGGCGTGACGCCCAGGATACTGTGTTTCGAGATTACCGAGACCGCAGTGATCGCCAACCTGAGCAATGCCTCGCGCTTTATCTCCACGCTGCGCGAGATGGGTTGTCGATTCGCGCTGGATGACTTCGGGGTCGGACTCAGTTCATTCGGTTATCTGAAGAACCTGGCCGTTGACTACCTTAAGCTGGATGGCTGCTTTGTGCAAAACATGGTGGCCGATAACATCGACCTGGCCATGGTAGAGGCGATCAACCAGATTGGTCACACCATGGACATCAAGACAATCGCGGAGTTCGTTGAAGACCAGGAGACACTGGAAGCAGTACGTGCAATCGGCGTGGACTATGCCCAGGGCTATATCGTCAGCAAGCCGGTACCGATCGAGATCGGTCTGTGCAGTGATCCTGTTGATCTTGCAACCATGGACAGGCAGGCATCCCGGCTCAAGACCGTTTCCTGAGGCTGCCTACTCTTTCTCCTCGTCCTCTATGCGGTCGAGTTCAGCATCCATTTCGGCCTCGCTGAGCGGCTTGTAGTCGTCTGTTTCCTCATCCTGCCCTGCCACCACCTCCTTTTG
>JAOUBY010000023.1 GCA_029860045.1 Gammaproteobacteria bacterium
GAACTGCAAGGCACCCACCGACAGCAGGTCAAGCGCGTCAGCCCCGGACTCGATGCGTTCCGGCCAGCCCAGCGCATGACTGATCGGGATGCGCATGTCAGGATTACCCAGCTGCGCAAGCACCGATCCGTCGATGTATTCCACCAGCGAATGCACCACCGACTGCGGATGCAGTACCACTTCAATACGCTCGCGCGGCAGGCCAAACAGCCAGCTGGCCTCGATCACTTCCAGCCCCTTGTTCATCATGGTGGCAGAATCAACCGAGATCTTGCGACCCATGACCCAGTTCGGATGGGCGCAGGCCTGCTCCGGGGTGACGCTGGCCAGCTTGCCGGTCGGCAGGGTGCGGAATGGACCACCGGAGGCAGTCAGCAGGATACGACGCACGCCACGTGGCGGACTGCCGGCCACGTAATCATCCGGCAGGCACTGCAGGATGGCATTGTGTTCGCTATCGATCGGTAACAGTGTTGCCCCGTGTTCACGCACCGCGTTCATGAACAGGCCACCGGACATCACCAGTGACTCCTTGTTGGCCAGCAACACACGCTTGCCCTGGTAAGCCGCCTCCAGTGACGGCAGCAGACCGGCCGCACCGACAATGGCAGCCATGACAGCGTCCACCGTATCCAGTCCGGCCACCGTAACCAGGCCATCGGTACCGGCCAGCACCTGCACATCCGGCGCCTGCTCCTGCAGCACCTGCTCCAGGCGTTGCGCCGCGGCGGCATCCGCCATGACCGCGTAGTCCGGTCTGAAACGCACACATTGCCCGGCCAACTTGTCCACGCTGGAGTTCGCCGTCAGCGCCACCACCCGGTAACGCTCCGGGTGTTGTGCGACGACGTCCAGCGTGTTGACACCAATCGAACCGGTCGACCCGAGGATGGTAATGCCTACCTGTGCTGAAGTTGCCGTCATTACAACTTCAGCCAGAGGAAACCGCTCAGGAACACCGGGGCCGCTGCCACCAGGCTGTCCACGCGATCAAAAATGCCACCGTGTCCCGGGATAATACTGCCACTGTCCTTGATGCCGCTCTGGCGCTTCATCAGGCTCTCCAGCAAATCGCCGGCCACGGAAAACAGCATGGCAAGTAACGATACCGCGACGAACGTCGCCGTCCATGTCAGGGAATGACTCAAATACCAGCCGGCCCCGCCGGCAAACAGCAGGCTGGCCACCAGCCCGCCGTACACGCCCTCGCGGGTCTTGCCAGGACTGACCAGCGGCGCCAGCTTGTGACGCCCCCAAAGCCGGCCGGCAAAGTACGCGCCACTGTCCGCCAGCCACACCATCACCAGCAGTATGAGTGCCAGCAATGGGCCATTTTCAGCGCGCAGGTGCAGCACGACCAGTGCCGTCCAGGGTGGCACGCAGACCAGCAGGCCAACCAGCAGCTTGAAACCGGTACAGGCCACGGCACGGCTGCTACATAACTGCGGATGACTTATCCAGTACAGTGCAAACATCCACCAGATGCATGCCACAACCAGCATCGGAACAATGAGCTGTACCGGCCCCGCCACCCAGGTCAGCCACAGCAGCACAGCCACGACAGCACAATACAACAGACGCAATACTTGCTGCTGCAACGGCACCAGGCGGGCCCACTCCCAGCTGCCCGCGACCAGCACGGCGCCCAGAATCAGTGCAAACACGGAGGTTGGTAACCTGAGCACACCGTAGACCACCAGTGGTACCAGGATGGCGGCAGAGATCAGCCTGGCCTTAAGCACCCTTGAGTTGCTCCACCTGGTCACCGGTACGACCAAACCGGCGCTGGCGATTGGCGTACCAGAGCAGCGCCATATCCAGCTCACCGGCATCGAATTCCGGCCACAGCAGATCGGTGAAATAGAGTTCCGTGTAGGCCAGTTGCCAGAGCAGGAAGTTACTGATGCGGCGTTCGCCACCGGTACGGATGAACAGGTCCGGCATCGGCAGGTCCGGCATCGACAAGGCGCCGGCAATGGCATCAGAGGTAATGTCCTGCGCAGCCAGTTCGCCGTCCGCAACACGCTGCGCCAGGGCACGGCAGGCGCGGGTAATGTCCCAGTGGCCACCATAGTTTGCGGCAATCACCAGTTCGAGCTGTTCGTTGCCGGCGGTCTGCTGTTCGGATTCGCTGATAAGCCCACGCAGGTTCTCGGAAAATGCGGCGCGCTCACCAATAAAACGCAGCCGGACATTGTTGCGATCCAGCGCATCGACCTCTTTCCTGAGCGTATTGACGAACAGGTCCATGATCAGGCTGACCTCTTCGCTGGGACGTCGCCAGTTTTCGCTGCTGAAGGCAAACAGGGTGAGCGCCCCGATACCCTTGTCGATACACGCCTCGACCACCCGTCGTACCGACTTGACGCCCTCGCGGTGACCGATGGCACGCGGCAGCATGCGCGAGCGCGCCCAGCGGCCGTTACCATCCATAATGATGGCGATGTGGCGTGGACGGCTGTCGGCCTTGTTCTCCGGGGACTTCAATTCATTCCTGCCTTGTCTTGTATCCGGCCGGGGCTGCTCCGGCTAGATCGCCATCAGTTCGGATTCCTTGTTCTCAATGACCTTGTCGACCTCGGCAACACGCTGATCGGTCAGTTTCTGGATATCATCCTCTGCACGGTGTTCCTCGTCCTCGGAGATCTCCTTTTCCTTGAGCAGCTCCTTGAAATCGCTGTTCGCATCTCGGCGAATATTGCGTATGGCCACCTTGGCTGACTCGCCCTCATGGCGCACTACCTTGACCAGGTCACGGCGTGTTTCTTCGGTCAACGGCGGCATGGGAATGCGGATGACAGTACCGGCGGTGGCCGGATTCAGGCCCAGGTCCGATGACAGGATGGCCTTTTCCACTACCTGTACCATGGGCTTTTCCCAGGGCGTTACAGTGAGCGTGCGTGCATCTTCGACGCCGATATTGGCAACCTGTGAAATCGGCACATCCGAACCGTAATAATCGACGCGCAGGTGGTCCAGCAGACTGGGGTGCGCGCGCCCGGTACGCACCCGGCTAAGTGACGTCTTCAGCGCCTCGATGCTTTTTGTCATGCGCTTGCCGGCATCCTGCACAATTTCCTTGATCATGACTTACCTCTTGTTACCCAACCAGAGTTCCAATGTCCTGGCCGGCAATGATTTTACCGAGCTGACCGGGCTCAAAAACGTTGAATACACGTAGCGGCATGGCATGCTCGCTGCACAACACCAGCGCGGTGGCATCCATGACGCCCAGTTTCTTCTCCAGCGCTTCGTCATAGCTGATGCGTTCGTAGAGCGTGGCATCCGGGTTGGTGACCGGGTCCGCGGAATATACCCCGTCGACCTTGGTGGCCTTCAGCATGAGCTCGGCACGGATCTCTATGGCGCGCAGGCTGGCCGCGGAATCGGTGGTAAAGAACGGGTTGCCGGTGCCAGCGGCAAAGATCACCACGCTACCGGCCTCGAGCTGTGCTATTGCCTGTCGTGCCGTGTACGTCTCACACACATCGTTCATGGCCAGCGCCGACATCACCACACAGTGACTACCGGCCTGTTCCAGCGCATCCTGCATGGCCAGCGCATTGATAACCGTTGCCAGCATACCCATGTGATCGCCGGTTACCCGGTTCATTCCCCTTGATGCCATCCCGGCACCACGCAGGATGTTGCCGCCGCCGATCACCAACCCGACCTGCACCCCGCTGGCCGACTCGGCATGAATTTCACCCGCCAGCCGTCCAAGAATGTCAGGGTCGATGCCGTGCGAACCCTCACCCATCAGCGCCTCGCCGCTGAGTTTGAGCAGTATTCGCTGGTATGACATGTTAATAGCCTTTTATATTCAGTTAGATATCAGGCCCAGCGGGCCTTCCACCACGGCAGGCATTGTCTTACTTTTTTATATGGATTGCCATAAAAAAACGGGGTCGAAAGCCGACCCCGTTTTTTACAGATCACTCATACTGGCGGGGCAGGCAATAATCGATCAGCCACCCTTGACCTGTGCCATCACCTCATCGGCGAAGTTCTCGGCCTTCTTCTCGATGCCCTCGCCCAGCTCCATGCGCTCGAAGTGCGCTACGCTGGCACCGGCAGACTCCAGCAACTTGCCGACGGTCTGGTCCGGGTCCTTTACGAACGATTGCCCAAGCAGGGTGACCTCGGCAAGGAACTTGCGGATACGGCCATCAATCATCTTCTCGATAATATTGTCCGGCTTGCCACTCTCGCGCGCCTGTGCAGTAAAGATCTCGCGCTCACCCTCAACCATTTCAGCTGGCACCTGATCCTGGGAGATACATACCGGGCGCGGATCATGTGCGGCAATGTGCATTGCCAGGTCCTTGCCCAGGCCGGCATCACCACCGGAGTAATCCACCAGCACACCGATACGCACACCGTGACTGTAACAGGCCAGCGGATTGCTGCTTTCCACGCGGATAAAACGGCGCACAGTGATGTTCTCACCGATGGCGGCAATCAGGCTCTTGCGAGAGTCTTCTATGGAAGTGGCATCACCGTCAGTAAGCGGCATGGCCAGCAGCGCATCGATATCTGCCGGGTTGGCTGCCAGCACGCGTTTCGCGATGCTTGCGGCGAAGCCCTGGAAGTCCTCTTTCTTGGCCACGAAATCGGTTTCACAGTTAATCTCGACCATCGCCGCGGTTTTCGCGTCATCGGACAATTCGATTGCAATCACGCCTTCAGCAGCAACACGCGTGGCCTTCTTGTCCGCCTTGGCCATACCGGCCTTGCGTAACGCCTCGATAGCAACCTCCATGTCACCATTGGCATCCACCAATGCCTTCTTGCACTCCATCATGCCGGAGCCGGTTCGTTCGCGCAGTTCCTTTACCTGCGCTGCGGTAATAGCCATATCTTGATTCCTCTGGATAATCGTGTCGATCGTGAAAAAGCCGGGCGGCTAGCGCTTATTCCCCGTCGGCATCGGCGGCCGGGTCTGTGACAACCGCCACTTCCTCGTCATCCGCCTTCTCGGTGGCGACCTTCTTTTTCGCCGTCGCCTTGCTGGCAGCCTTCTTCGGGGCCTCGGCATCGGCGGCCGGGTCGCTGACAACAGCTACTTTCCCATCATCTGCCTTTTTGGTAGCGGCCTTCTTCTTCACTGCCACTTTACTGGCCGCCTTTTTCGGGGCCGCAGCGCGCGTCTTCTTGCGCGCCGGCTTGCTGGCGCCTTTTTCGTCCAGTTCGACAAATTCGTCGGTTGAGTCAGCCACGGCAATGGCCACGCTCAGCTTGCCGGTGTCGATGGCATTGGCAGCCGTCTCCACGTACAGCTGCACGGCACGGATCGCGTCGTCATTACCGGGAACCACGTAGTCGATACCCTCGATAGAATTATTGGTATCGACAACACCAACAACCGGGATACCAAGCTTCCTGGCCTCGCTGATAGCGATCTTTTCATAACCCACATCGACCACGAACATTGCATCAGGAATGCCACGCATGTCCTTGATGCCGCCCAGGCTACGCTCGAGTTTTTCCAGCTCGCGAGTCAGCATCAGGGCTTCTTTTTTACTGATCTTGTCGAAGGAGCCGTCCGTCGACATGGTCTCAAGATCCTTCAGACGCTTGATGGACTGACGCACGGTTTTGTAATTGGTGAGCATGCCGCCAAGCCAGCGGTGGTTCACATAAGGCATACCGCAACGAGACGCGTTCTCCATGATTGCAGTCTGCGCAGAACGCTTGGTGCCAACAAACAGCACGGTACCGCCATTGGCGACCATGCTGCCGAGGAAATTCATCGCATCATTGAACAGCGGGAGGGTCTTTTCCAGATTGATGATGTGGATCTTGCCACGTTCGCCAAAGATGTACGGTGCCATCTTCGGGTTCCAGTAACGGGTCTGGTGACCAAAGTGCACGCCAGCTTCAAGCATCTGGCGCATAGTGATATCTGCCATTGTCTACTTCTCCAAATTTCGGGTTGGTCTTCCATGTGCTCCATAACAACAACCCGGGTGACCTCGCGGTCGACCGGGCACCCTGCTGTATGTGCCGGCACATGTGTGTATTTTGTCAGTACCCCGGAATGGGCCACTTAACAAGCCCGCCTTTATACCATACACTCGGCTGTTCAGCAATCCGGATACCCTCCCGTATTACCGGACAAACCACCAGAAACCAGGAACCTGGATGCCAGTCACCATAAAGACACCGGAAGAGATCGAGAAAATGCGCATCGCCGGCCAGCTGGCGGGCGAGGTCCTGCAGATGATCCGGCCACACGTACAACCCGGCATCACCACCCTGGAACTCGACCGCATCTGTCACGACTACATCGTCAACGTACAGCAGGCCATCCCTGCCCCGCTCAATTACCGCGGCTTTCCAAAGTCGATCTGCACCTCGGTCAATCACGTTGTTTGCCATGGCATCCCGGGGGATAAGAAACTCAAAAAGGGCGACAGCGTGAACATCGACATCACGGTCATCAAGGACGGCTTCCACGGCGATACCAGCAAAATGTTTTTTGCTGGTGAACCCACTGTCGCAGCCGAACGCCTGGCCCGCATCAGCCACGAGTGCATGCGTATCGGCGTTGATATGGTGAAACCGCAGGTGCGTCTCGGTGACATCGGCCACGCCATCCAGGAACATGCCGAAACCAACAACTGCTCCATAGTGCGCGAGTACTGTGGCCATGGCATCGGTCGGGAATTTCACGAGGATCCACAGGTTTTGCATTATGGCAAACCGGACACCGGCCTGAGCCTCGAGCCCGGCATGACCTTCACTATCGAACCGATGGTCAATGCCGGCAAACGTCATACCCGGTTGCTACCGGACGGCTGGACCGTGGTAACCAAGGACCACAGCCAGTCAGCACAGTGGGAACACACCATCCTGGTAACGGAGGACGGGCACGAGGTGCTCACCTGCCTGCCCGGCGATGAAATCTGACACGCCTGCGCTCATGAGCACGCACCAGACAGCGCCAGCGGAACAAGAAGACTTCGAAACATGGTTTGACCTGGCACCCCTGGCCAACATGCAGGATGCCGGTGCCGCACGACTGACCGCCTGCAAGACCTGCCTGAAATCCGGCCGCGCCGTCATCAAGGAAAAATTCGACGCCGGCTGCAACACGCACACCCTGCTACTCGCGCGCTCCTGGCTGGTTGACCATATCCTGGTGCAGGCCTGGCGGCTGCACATGGGCACAGCGACTGACACGCTGGCACTGGCTGCCGTGGGCGGCTACGGGCGCAGCGAATTGATGCCGGGCTCCGACATCGACCTGTTGCTGTTACTGCCGGACGAGGCCGGTGAGCAGTTCAACGCCAGGCTGGAAGTACTACTGACTTTCCTTTGGGATATCGGACTGGAGGTCGGCCACAGCGTGCGCACGGTTGCCGACTGTGTTGAGCAATCACTGGCAGACATCACCGTGGTCACCAACCTGATGGAGGCGCGACTGCTGGCCGGATCTGACGCGCTGTTTGCGCGCATGCAGGATGCCACCGGCGCCGAACGCATCTGGCCCAACCGGGACTTCTTCACGGCAAAGGTCGAGGAACAACGCGCGCGCTACCGCAAGTATCACGACACCGGCTACAACCTGGAACCGAACATCAAGGAAGGCCCCGGGGGACTGCGCGATATCCAGATGATCACCTGGGTGACCAACCGGCATTTTGGTACGGCCTCGCTGGAACAACTGGTACAACACAGGTTCCTGACACACGAGGAATACCAGACCCTGGTTGAGGGTCGCGAGCAACTGTGGAAGATCCGTTTTGCACTGCACATGCTGACCGGGCGCGGCGAGGACCGCCTGCTGTTCGATTACCAGCGCACCCTGGCCGAACAGTTTGGCTACCGCAACGATGAAAATCGCCTCGGCGTCGAGGCCTTCATGAAGCAGTATTACCGCACCATCATGGAGCTCAGCCGGCTGAATGAAATGCTGCTGCAACTGTTTCACGAGGAGATCCTGTTTCCGGAGGGCCCCGGCGAACCGCTAGTCCTCAACAAGCGCTTTCAGGCACGTAATGGCTACCTGGAAGCCGTGAATGCCGGCATCTTTGGCTATAACCCGGTCGCCCTGCTGGAGGTTTTCCTGCTAATGGAGCAGCACCCGGAACTGGAGGGTGTGCGGGCAGACACCATCCGCGCCATTCGCGAACACCGGCACCTGATCAACGACGAATTCCGTCACGACATTCGTGCCCGCAGCCTGTTCATGGAGATCCTCCGCCAGCCGAGCGGCCTGACGCACGAACTGCGTCGCATGAACGTGTACGGGGTACTGGCCGCCTACCTGCCCGCCTTCGAGCATATCGTCGGCCTGATGCAATACGACCTGTTTCATATCTACACCGTAGACGAACACATCCTGACCGTGGTGCGCAACCTGCGCCGTTTCACCGTGCCGGAGTTCGAGAAAGAGTTTCCGCTCTGCAGTCACGTGGTTGGCATATTGCCAAAACCGGAACTGTTGTATGTTGCGGGACTGTTCCATGATATTGCCAAGGGCCGTGGCGGTGATCACTCCGAGCTCGGCGGAGTCGATGCCCGTGAATTCTGCGAACGTCATGATCTCAGCAACTACGATACCGACCTGGTCACCTGGCTGATCGAGAACCACCTGCTCATGTCCTCCACCGCACAACGCCAGGACATCAGTGATCCGATGGTGGTCAACCGCTTTGCAGAAGCCGTCCATGACACGGTGCATCTTGACTATCTCTACCTGCTGACCGTCGCCGATATTCGCGGCACCAACCCGGAACTATGGAATAGCTGGAAAGACGCACTTCTCAAGCAGCTCTACCACAATACCCGACGCGCACTGCAGCGTGGCCTGCAAGACCCGATGGAACGCTCCGAGCAAATCCAGAGGGTGCAGGAGGCGGCAATTGAATTCCTCGACGGGACGGCCGTCGACCACGCGGCACTGTGGGACCGATTCGGTGATGAGTACTTCCTGCGCCACCTGCCCTGGCAGATCGCCCAGCACACACGTCTGCTGGAGGAGCATAACGAAGACAGCGGGAGCATTATCAACATCGAGTCCGTAAGCGAGCGCGGCGGCACCGAGATCTTTATCTATGCCCACGTCCAGGACCGCCTGTTCAGCCGCATCACGGCAACACTTGACCAGCTTGGCCTGAACGTGGTCGATGCAGGTGTTATCACTACCGAGGACGGCCATATCCTCGACACCTTTCACGTGCTGGAAGAAAACGGTGGACCGGTAGAGGGTGAGCGCAGAAGGGAGGAAATCCGCAACACCCTGAAGACATCCATTGACAGCGGCGACAGCGACAGACACTGGCATGTAACACGTCGCGCACCGCGTCAGTACCGGCACTTCCCGATCAGGACGCACGTCAGCTTCAAGCAGGACGAACACGATCCACGCACGGTTATGGAACTGATAACCGCGGACCGCCCCGGCCTGCTGTCCCGCATTGGACGTGCCTTTGCCGATTGCAATGTCAGACTCTGGAATGCCAAGATCGCCACACTCGGTGCGCGCGCGGAAGACGTGTACTACATCACCGATCTTGACAACAGGCCACTGACTGATGAAAAACAGTTTGCGTGCCTGGAGCAGGCAATAGAGCGTTACCTGGGGTCAGAACAGACCGTTTCCTGAGCTACGGACAAGACCCATGAAGCAGGATTGTACCCAAACGTCTGCTTCCGGCCAGAACCGGACGTTCGCCAGTCAGGAAGAACCCCGCTGATGCGGGACTCCTGACGGTCAGGTTGCGGTTTAAAATATCCTTTTTATATCGATAGCAGCCCGTTTAAAAATAGCTGGCGATCGATGGGAATCAACCCATAGCAATTACTGGCAATACTGCCCTTGTCGCTCATCATAGGCAGACCCGCCAAGCAGACCGAGCCCGGCACGGTAGCGCAATGCCCAGTCAAAGCAACTGATCTTCTCAACCAGCCACCAAGGGCATATCGACGGGTCCGGTATGTCGGTATCCAATATAGTGTAGGGACAGGTCGCGGGATAGGCCTGCCGGCATTTTGCCTTGTTGATTTCGTACATCTCATCATCGCACGCCGCCCTTTGATTCACAGGTACGCAGGTCTGGTAACAGACGTCATGCATGTTGCAGCCGAGTTTCCTTGCCGGGTCCTGTCCGTGGACAAAGAACTCTTCTGGCGGCACTTCGCCATCACCGAACTCGATCGGAACCTGGTTGTGCACGGCCAGCGGCATGGGGTTGTTGTTAAGACCTAACAATACTACCGGCCCATTGTCGAAGACGTACGCTGAACAGCCATCAACGGCGTGACATCGCTTGGTCTGGTTGTTGCCACGGACTGCAGGGCCATTGCCGGCCGAGGGACAGGCTTGCGCCACACCTTCTTCGGCAATATAGCAGTAGTCGGCAGCCCCGTTGACGGCAACACTCGTGCTGCCGCCCGCCGTATCGGTGCCTGTCGCCGTGATCGTCTGCGCTCCCACGCTCAAATCGATATCAGCGGAAAAGCTGTAACGGGTATTGTCCAGGATGCTGCAGATATCAGCATTGGGGAATCTGTTGCAAAACGCGACCAGCAGAGGGTTTGCCGCCAGCTCGGTGACCGTGGCAGTCACGCCATTGACGTCAACTGTCGGCGGGCCGTTCTCGGTGGTGAGGGTGCCATGGACCCGTGCCGGGATGCTGGCCGGCTCGGCCGGCGGGCAGCCGTCAAAGACGTGGCCCGCGGTAAACCCACTCCTGTGGGAGGTGATGCTCATGACCGGGCCATCCTGTGTTTTTAGGATCACGGTCACGCTGTCCTCGCCCTGGCCGGTGCTGTTGGTCGCAATCACTGTCACGGTGTTGCTGCCTTCCACCAGCTCGATATTTGTAGCGCTGTAGCTGCCATTGTCGTTCGGTGTATCAGTGCCGTTGACCGTGATCGTGGCGAGGGGGTCATCCACCGTGCCTTCAACAGTAATCGGGGTTTCCGTGAACAGGCTCAGGGGTTCCGGCGTCGTGATGGTCACGGTGGGTGCCGGTGCGACAGCGATGACAGTCACTTCGTCCGGGAGGCTGTCAAGGGGGCCGTCACTCACCACCAGTTCCACCACGTAGGTGCCAACCAGGTCCGCGGTGAAGGCGGGGGTCTCGCTGGTGGCGTCATCAAATTCAGCTGTACTGCCGGCCGGCACGCTGACAAAAGACCACAGGTAGGTCAGATTGTGGCCGTCCGCATCACTCGAGCCACTGCCATCCAGTATCACCACGTCGCCCGCAATGATACCTTCTGTCTGGTCCGGACCGGCATCGGCGACGGGTACGGTATTGTCGTTATCGCAACCAGTGAAAAAGATAATTATTGCGAGGACAGCAGTCCTTGCCAGTCTTGTGCCTTCCATGACGCTCTCCCCAATTTGATTATTCCCCGGTTATAAATCCGGTTAATCCGTCTCAGCATAGTAGAAGCGTCAGTTAATGCAAGAATTGAAAGGAATATACTGGGAAACACCGTTAACCAATTGTTTATATTTGTTATTAATAAACGTCCGCCTTGGGTCGGAAGTTGCCATTTAGTCGGAATTTCAGCATATTTGAGCTATATTGAGTGCAGGCATTTAATAGCAAGCGGGGATTTTTCCATGGAGAAAATAATAACATCCATCACTTTCCTAATATTTGTTGTAGTTAGCTCATCAAGCGCTCTAGCTGTACCTGCAGCATTACCGCAGAGTATCGCCCCCGGCCTGGGGGCCCTCAATTGGGAAGTAACGAACACCGGAGGCACCAGCTCCGGCAATGCTTTTTCCGGGGTATGCGATCAAACATCAGGGCTCACCATACAAGACGCTACCAGCGCTGACGGGAGCACTGACGCGTACGACAACGCCCACTCGATCTGGGTGGACGGCGCCATCTTTGACGCCCCGGGCTCTGTTGACCTAACAGGCAACACTATCCTCGCAGGGCCTGTTGTAATGTCAGGGCTGAATGTGTCAGTGGAGTATGCCTTCTCTGACGTGGTACAGGCAGGAAGGGTCCGGGTCATCTTCCAGAACCCTACCCCGGTAACGATCAATGCGTCGGTCGACATGGCTGTGAACTCCGGTGCGAGCACCTTTACGATTGAGGCCACGTCCTCCCTTGATGCTGTGTTTGGCACCGACGACTACTGGGTGGTTACCTCAGACGGCGGACCCAATGACCCGGTTAACACTTCTGTACTCTGGGGGCAGCTAGCCGACGTTCCGCCCTCCTCCGTAGCCACAACAGTTTTTGGCTGCGGCGGAGATAAAGGCATTGCTGCCACCTTTGACATCAGCGTCCCTACCAACGCCAGGCGCCAACTGCTGTTCTTTACCGGGGTCGGCGACATTGTAGGGCTGGGCAACACGGTTGCAGGCGCAACTGTCAACGCCGCCATGTTCAACTCATACCTTGACATCGACCCCAGCTTGATGGCCGGCATCCCAGACGCCGAGTTGCTTGAGGTGGTGAATTGGTTTCTGCGACCAGTAAACGCTGGTGGGGGCGGCGGATGCAGCCTCGACCACAAAACAACCTCTGCCTGGAAGGCGGGCGATCTGTGGTTACTACTAGCCCTCATTTCCTCTCTTGGTCTGTGGCGGGTTCGTCGCAAGATAGATCAATAACCAGCTAATAAGCCGACATAGCCCTTCGGGTCTGGCGTCGACCGGTTGAGCTGGCAGTCGTTTCCAGACATTCAGGATAAGAACCACCTCAGCGTGGATTAACGATTCCCGGCAAGTTTATGGATGAGAGTGGGATAGCCAATCTGTCGGCACACAGGCATATGAAAACAGCAAGTTACCGACGACACCTGATTCGCAGCTACACCTCAACCAGCTCAATTGCATTCCCGTCCGGATCACGACAAAACAGCGCGCGACGCCCGGAGCGGCTCAGGGTGTAGTCGATGTCAGCTGTATCCAGCGCAGTAATCGCTGCGTCGAGATCAGTAATGTCCATGGCAAAGTGACGATCCCGATCACCGTGTTCAGGCAACTCGCCAGTTGTTTTTTCCTGGATCTCCAGCAGATGAATCTGCTGGCCGTTACCGGCATCCAGCCAGGCGCCAGGGAATCCCAGCTCTGGGCGGTCATGAATGACCGGGAGATTGAGCACGCCGTGATAGAAGCCGAGCGCACGTTGCGTATCGGTAACCAGCAAACTGACATGATTGAAGCCGATGATGCGTATCACGTCTCACCTTCCGCGTGAATACGCGCCGCCAGCCAGGCTGCCAGGATGATCATGGCACCACCGACCCATTCGCGCAGCAGGATAACCTCATCGGTGAGCAGCTGCGAGGACACGGCACCGGCGACCAGCTCGAACAGCAGGATGACTGCCGAGCGGTGTACCGGCATGTGTGTCACACCATATAGCACAGTAAGCGTCATCATCAGGAAACCGCCAAGGCCCAGCAGTACCGCCCAGCCGTACACCTGTGGCGCCACATCCGGCACACCAACCTGGCTGACAACAATCCATGCCAGTGCCACGAGGACGTTTCCGCTCCAGCTGCAAACCGATTTCAGCAACACGTCAACGTTCTGCATGCGCCGCACAAAGACATTACTCAATGCGAAGGCAAGCCCGGCCGACACCGCCAGCCAGTCGGCATGGTCACGGGGCCAGGGCATACCGACGTCTTCGTTCCATAGCATGATCAGCGCACCGACGACGGCAATCACAAATACTTGCAGTGAACGTGCATCCAGTTTCTCATCGAGCAGCAACCAGCCCAGGCACACCGCCCAGAACGGTGACAGGTAAAACAGCAGCAGCACGCGCACCACGTTGCCGTCCAGCACCGCCATAATGAAGGCCACATTGCACCAGCCAGCGCTCAACCCCATCAGCAACAACGGCAGGGCATTCTTTTTCAGGACAGAAATATCGCGTGCAAACACCCACAGGAACACGCCCAGCGCGGCACCGTAGCTGACCAGCGCGCTCCAGGCCCCCATCAGGCCCTGCTCTTCGAGCAGGCGCAACGGATACCACACCACACCCCACAGGGTGGCGGCAAACAGCAGGCTGAGCACCGGTAGCAGGCGGTTTTCCGGATTGGACGAGTTCATGGCTTCCTTTATACTTTCATCCCGACGACAGGAAAGGCAAGTAATTTACGTCGCCTCCCCGCCTGCACTCCCGAACCAGGACAACGAACACAATCATGAACCCCGACCTGTCCCTGTTACAGCCCTACCCATTCGAGCGGCTGGCAAAACTGTTCGATGGAGTCACCCCGCCGGAAGCATTGCAGGAAATCAAGCTATCCATCGGCGAACCGCGCCACCCGACGCCCGGCTTTATCACTGAAGCCGTCATCGAGCACCTGCACGGCCTGTCTCGTTACCCGTTGACGCGCGGCACGGCTGAATTACGCGCGGCCATTGCGGGCTGGCTGACACGGCGTTTTGGCCTCTCCACTGCCGGCATCGACCCGGAAAGCCAGGTACTGCCGGTAAACGGCACGCGCGAAGCACTGTTTGCTTTTGCACAGTGCGTGATCGACCGGGGCGACAGGCCGCTGGTGGCGATGCCGAACCCCTTTTACCAGATCTATGAAGGCGCCGCGCTGCTGGCCGGAGCCGAACCGTATTTCATGAACACCACGCACGCGACCGGCTACCGGCCCGACCTGGATGCCGTCCCGGTATCGACCTGGTCGCGCTGCCAGCTTGTGTATATCTGCACTCCAGGCAATCCGAGCGGCGCGGTGATGCCCATCGGGCAACTGCAACAGTTGATCGAACTCGCCGACCGTTACGATTTCGTGATTGCCTCGGATGAATGTTACTCGGAGATCTACCCGGTCGGTGCTACACCGCCACCGGGCCTGTTACAGGCCGCGCAGGCGATGGGGCGTGAAGACTATCGCCGCTGCATGGTGTTTCACAGTCTGTCCAAGCGCTCCAACGCACCCGGCCTGCGCTCCGGCTTTGTAGCCGGCGATGCGGCCCTGGTAAAGGATTTCCTGCGTTATCGCACCTACCATGGCTGCGCCATGCCACCGGCCACGCAGGCTGCCAGTATCCGCGCCTGGCAGGACGAACACCATGTCGAGGAAAACCGTCGCCAGTACCATGCGAAATTCTCAGCCGTACTTGATGTCCTTGTCCCGGCACTGGATGTGCAGTCCCCGGACGCCGGTTTCTACCTGTGGCCACAAACCCCGGTCGCCGATGATGTGTTCACGCGCAAGCTCCATGCACGGCAGCATGTCACGGTGCTACCCGGCAGTTACCTGTCACGCGATACCGGCTCCGGCAACCCGGGCAGCAACCACGTGCGCATGGCACTGGTCGCTCCACTGGAAGACTGCATCGAGGCCGCCGAGCGTATTAAATCCTGTATTCAAGCGCTGTAGCGGTTATTATTAGCGCTTTATCACTTTATATACCTGATACCCCGGAGAAGCAGAGCAATGAGCGACATACAGGCAACCATCGAAGAGGCCTTTGAACGCCGCGCCGACATTACCCCGCGCAGCGTGGAAACCCACGTCAAGGAGGCCACGCTGGAAGCCATCGATATGCTCGACCGGGGTGTGGCACGCGTGGCCGAGAAAAAGGACGGCGGCTGGGTGGTCAATGACTGGCTAAAAAAGGCCGTGTTGCTGTCATTCCGCATCGAGGACAATGTCTTCATCAAGGGCGGCTTCACCAACTATTACGACAAGGTGCCGTCGAAATATGCCGATACCAACTCGCGCGAATTCCGTGAAGGCGGCGTGCGCGTGGTGCCGCCGGCGACCGCCCGCAAGGGCGCCTTTATCGCCTCCGGCGCAGTATTGATGCCCTCCTACGTCAACATCGGTGCCTATGTCGACAGCGGTACCATGGTCGATACCTGGGCCACGGTCGGCTCCTGTGCCCAGATCGGCAAGAACGTGCACCTGTCCGGCGGCGTCGGCATCGGCGGCGTACTGGAGCCGGTGCAGGCCGCGCCCACCATCATCGAGGACAACTGCTTCATCGGTGCACGCTCGGAGGTGGTAGAAGGCGTAATCGTCGAGGAAGGCTCGGTGATCTCCATGGGCGTGTACATTGGTCAGAGCACGCGCATCTATGACCGGGAAAACGACGAAGTCCTGTACGGCCGCGTGCCGGCCGGCTCGGTGGTGGTTTCCGGCAACCTGCCGTCGAAGGACGGCAAGTACAGCCTGTACTGCGCGGTGATTGTGAAGAAGGTCGATGAAAAGACTCGCGGCAAAGTCGGTATCAACGAACTGCTGCGCGATATTTAATGACGACACTGTACGGCATCAGTAACTGCGACACGGTCAGGAAGGCGCGCCACTGGCTGAATGAGCAGGGCATCGACTACCGGTTTCACGACCTGCGCAGGGATGGGCTGGACAGCAAGATGCTGCGGGGCTGGGAACGGCAGCTCGGATGGGAGCAACTGCTGAACCGGCGCGGGACCACCTGGCGCAAACTGCCAGCGGCTGTGCGCGACAGTATCGACGGGAGCAGCGCATTAAAAATCATGCTGGAGCAGCCCGCCATCATCAAGCGCCCGCTACTGGATGACCACGGACAACTGCACCTGGGCTTCAGCACTGAAAGCTACAGGTCCATTTTCAGAGTAAAGGACAGCGCATGAGCTCTACGCTGGAACTGGCACAGGCACTGATTGCACGCGCCTCGGTCACCCCCGAGGATGCCGGCTGCCAGGACATGCTGGCAGAACGGCTGGAAAAACTCGGTTTCGTTATCGAACACCTGCGCTTTGGCGAGGTCGACAACCTGTGGGCGCGACGCGGCACCTCGGCGCCGCTGTTTGCCTTTGCCGGACACACCGACGTGGTCCCGCCCGGTCCGCTGGAGGCGTGGGACTCCGATCCGTTCATACCAACATTGAGAGACGGCGAAATGTACGGTCGCGGTGCCGCCGACATGAAGAGCAGCATCGCCGCCATGGTGACCGCCTGCGAACGCTTCGTCACCGCACACCCGGACCATACCGGATCGATTGCCTTCCTGATCACCAGTGACGAGGAAGGACCGTCGGTCAACGGCACGGTAAAGGTCGTGGAACAGCTTGAAGGACGCGGGGAAAAAATAGACTGGTGCCTGGTCGGAGAACCCTCCAGCCAGGAGCACGCGGGTGACATAATCAAGAACGGCCGACGCGGCTCGCTGAACGGCATCCTGACGATTCATGGCCAGCAGGGTCACGTCGCCTACCCGCAACTGGCCGATAACCCGATCCATCGGGCCGCCCCGGCGCTGGCTGAACTGGCAGCCGTGGAATGGGATAACGGCAACGAGCATTTCCCTCCCACTACATTCCAGATATCGAATATCCAGGCGGGTGACGGCACCGAGAATGTCATCCCCGGCACAGTGAATGTGTTGTTCAACCTGCGTTTCTCAACAGAATCCACTGCCGAGTCCATTCGAACACGCGTGGAGAAAATTCTGAAGCAGCATGACCTGCACTACACGCTGACATGGAAACTGTCCGGTCAGCCATTCCTGACACCGGCCGGTGCACTGGTCGACGCTGCGCGTAGCGCGATAGCCACGGTTACCGGCATCGAGACCGAACTGTCCACCAGTGGTGGCACCTCGGACGGACGATTTATTGCACCAACCGGCGCCCAGGTTGTCGAACTGGGACCGGTGAACGCCACCATTCATAAAGTCAATGAATGTGTAAAGGTTGCGGAACTCGATGACTTATCCGTAATCTACGAGGATATTCTTAATAACCTGTTAGGCTGAGGCTGGTATGAACACACCCTGCACTGTACACCTGCACCAATACCTGGCTGTCAAACGCCTGGCAGCATGCATTGTCCTGCCGCTGCTGCTCTCGGCCTGTTCCATGGGCCAGATGGCGGTACGTGGCACCCAGGAAATTCTCGACAGTGGCATCGCGTCCATGAACCGCGAGACAGACCTGCAACTGGCGCGCGAGGCCATGCCCGCCAACCTGAAACTGCTGGAAGGCATGTTACTGGAAGACCCGGGGAACCGGGTGCTGCGACTATATGCCGCCGAGGGCTTCTACGGTTACAGCTACGGCTTCATAGAAATGGAAGACGGCACGCGCGCCGCACAGTTATACAGGCGCTGTTACACACATGCGCGCCAGGCTCTGGAACAGGCCGGGCTGGCCATCGATCCGGAGACCACCAGTACCGAGGTATTAGAGAAAGCGACTGCCAGGCTTGGCAAGGATGCAGTACCGGCGCTATTCTGGAGTGCTTCCTGTCTCGGCAAGTGGGTTGATCAAAACCGTGACAATGTTACCGGCGTTGCCGGACTCGGCGTCGCAGCGACACTCATGCAGCGGGTGCTGGAACTGGACGAGACCTTTTACCACGGCGGCCCACACCTGTTCTTTGGTGTTTACTACGGCGGACGCTCTCCCCTGCTGGGCGGTGATTTTGCACGTTCCGACAAACATTTCCAGCGCGCGGCCGAAATCAACAACAACAAGCTGTTACTGGTCGATATGTTGAAAGCTGAATACCTGTATCGCCAGCAACTGAATCGCGATGCCTTTCACCGCACACTGAGCAATATCATAGCGGCCGGAGATAACCTGTACCCGGAGATGGCGCTGGCCAACACCATTGCCAGGCAGCGCGCAGCCATACTGCTTGAGCGCGAGGGTGACTGGTTTTGAGTGACATATCCATCAAACGGATCGGTCGGCTGCTTTGGCTTACAGTCCTGCTGCTCGCCAACCCGGCACAGGCGGAAAAAACATGGGAGCTGAAGTTTGCAACCCTGGCTCCCGACGGTACCAGCTGGGCCAAGCTGCTGGAGGAATGGGCGGAGACGGTGAAGACCGAGAGCAACGGACGCCTGGTGTTCAAGATCTACCCCGGCGGCGTACAGGGTGACGAGCCGGACGTGCTGAAAAAGATCCGTTTCGGACAGTTACACGGCGGCGCCTTTACCGGCTATGGCATTGGTCACATCTATTCACCAACCCGGGCACTGGAATTGCCTTTCCTGTTCAATAACGGTGCCGAAATCGATTATGTACGCGAACGCTTCATGCCGGAGATCGAACAGGGTTACCGTGACAACGGCTATGAACTGCTTGGCTGGATGGAAGTTGGCTTTATTCACTTCTTTTCGAAGGAACCCATTACAAAACTCGAGCACCTCAAGGAGAGACGCATCTGGTACTGGCAGGGTGATCCGCTCGCAAAGGCGTTCTTCGATGCCAGCGAGCTGGCGCCGGTGCCACTGTCCATCATCGATGTCTACACCAGCCTGTCGACCGGCATGATCGATACCGTGTACGCCCCACCCCTGGGCGCCATTGCCCTGCAGTGGTTTGCGAAAACGAAATACATAACCAATGTACCGATGGCCAATGGCATTGGCTCGCTGGTTGTTTCACGCCGTTTCTACCAGAACCTGCCACAGGATCTGCAGAAACTACTCAAGCGCACCGGCATAGAAACCGGCGAAAAACTGGTTGCCGCTACACGCCGCGACAATCTGGAAGGCATGCAACTGCTGCAGGCACGCGGCATCACGCTGGTGGAAGGCGAGGATGACCTCAAATCCGGCGAGATCAAGCGCATCAGCGACCAGGCCGCCGAGCAGCTGATGGAGGACGGCTACCTTCCCGCTGCAACTGTCCGCAGGGTCAGGGAGTGGCTGGCAGAATATCGCGCCCAACCCGTTGCGGAACCGGCCGATGCTGCGCACTGAACCCGCATGGGCGACCTCCCTGCGGCATTCACTCTTGCGCATGGACACGTTCATGGCCGGCAGCTCGTTGCTGCTGTTACTGCTGGTGGTATTCGGCCAGGTCCTGCTGCGTAACCTGTTCGACAGCGGCATACCCAGCGCAGACATACTGGCACGCTACCTGGTGCTGTACGTTACCTTCTTCGGCGCCGCACTGGCCGTCGAACAGCACCGGCATATTCGTATTGACGCCGTTGCGGCCTGCCTGGATACAGAACAAGTAAAGCGACTGCGTTCTCCGTTGTACCTGCTCTCCGCGCCGGTGTGTGCTGCGTTGGCCTGGGCGGCCATGCGCTTCTGGTACGATGACTGGCAATACGTCGCCGAACACGAACGCTGGGCATCCATTCTTGCTCTGATCACTCCATTCGGCTTCTGCCTGCTGACAGTGCACTTCCTGCTCGGCGGGCTGTTTTCCCCGGCTGACGACGACGCGTCATGACACTGCTGCTGGTCGCGTTCCTGGTCATCCTTGCGCTGCTCGGCATCCCGCTGTTCATCGCACTGGGAGCTGGCAGCCTGCTGGCAACGTTCAATGCCGGGCTCGATCCGGCACTGCTGGCCGTGGAACTCAACCGACTGGCAGCCTCGCCCTACCTGACCGCCATCCCGCTATTCACATTTGCAGGGGTAATCCTTGCGGCCGGTGGCGCGCCACAGCGCATGATCCAGTTGTTCAACGCGCTGGTCGGCTGGCTGCCCGGCGGCATGGCCGGCGTTGCACTTGCCTCGTGCGCCTTCTTCACAGCGTTTTCCGGCGCATCGGGTGTAACCATCCTCGCACTGGGCGGGATGATGATGCCAATGCTGTTGCACGCAGGCTATCACGAGCGTTTCAACCTCGGACTGCTGACCACATCCGGCTCGCTCGGCCTGTTGTTTCCGCCCAGTCTCGCTATCCTGCTGTACGGCATTGTTGCCGGCGTCAGTATCGACCAGATGTTCCTGGCCGGTGTCGTCCCCGGCCTGTTACTGATAGTGATTCTCGGCCTGTACTGCCTGTACATAGGCCGACGCACCGCGGCGCCACGACACCGCTTCTCATTCAGCACACTGGCCGAGGCGCTACGCGAAAGCGTCTGGGATATGTTGCTGCCGGTTGGGGTGATCGTCGGCATCTTTGGTGGTTTCGTAACCATCAGCGAGGCATCTGCCTGCACCGCCATTTACGTGTTACTGCTTGAGAGCGTCATTCACCGCGAGATTCGGCTGGTAACGCACCTGCCTGAACTGTTACGAGACACCGCCGTACTGGTGGGCAGCATACTGATCATCCTGAGTGTCGCAATGGGCCTGACCAACCTGTTGATCGACGCCCAGGTGCCAATGAAAATCCTTGGCTGGATGGAAGCGCATATCGATTCGCAATTGCAGTTCCTGTTGCTGCTGAATGTGTTCCTGCTGATTGTCGGTTGCATGATGGATATCTTTTCCGCAACCGTGGTCGTGGTGCCACTGATTCTGCCAATCGCCGCAAGCTACGGCATCAACCCGGTACACCTTGGCATAATCTTTCTTGCCAACCTGGAGATCGGTTACAGCACACCGCCAGTCGGCATCAACCTGTTCATTGCCAGCCAGCGTTTCGGCAAACCGGTACTGATACTGTTCCGTTCTGCACTGCCGTTCCTGCTGCTGATGTTAATGTGGCTGGCGCTGATTACCTATATCCCCGCAATTACCCTGTGGTGGCAGTGATGTCATGGTTGTGTAGCCGACAGTCCCTGCTCGATTGCCTTGCTGACATCGGCTTCCAGTTCCTGTAACAGCGCTTCCGCCTTGCTGTCCTTGCCGACAAGGCCTGGTCGCACGAATACCACGTGCGTGCGATCACCCTGCCGGTACACGCTCAGGTGTAATGGACACAGCGCCAGCAACTGCGGTTCGAGGTTACTGACCTGGTTCGCATACCAGCCATTACAGAACACCATGGCGCGAATACCCTGCAAACCGTTACGGTTGTAGTCGTCGCCCCAGCGCTCCGCAAAACCTGCCAGGTTACGCCCGATATTCGGCTCAAATACCACGAAAAACCGATTTTCTTCCAATGACTTATAAACACTATTGTAGACAACTTCCAGGTCATGGGCAGAATCCCAGTGCAACACGCCCGGCACATCTGCACGTGTCACGCCACTGGCCACCAGCAACACAAACAAAATCGCAAACCGTTTCATCGGAATTTCTCCACTCCATCAGTTAAAGTACAGGCGCCATTCCAGCACGGGACTAACAACATCCGCAGGTCACTGTTAATCGCATGCGACTATACCCCATCAAGATTACCCTGTACGTCATGCTGGCCTGCCTTGCGCTGGCCTGCACTGACAACACATCGCGGCTACCGCGCCTGTCGCCGGATGCCGTCATCCTCGCCTTTGGGGACAGCCTGACCTACGGCACCGGCGCAGACAGGGCGCAAAGTTACCCGCTGCGACTCGCGCAGTTGATTGGCAGAGAGGTCATTAACGCCGGGGTCCCTGGCGAAGTCACCTCCAGCGGCCGGCAACGTCTGCCCGGGTTGCTGGACAAATATCAACCCGGCCTGCTGATACTGTGTCATGGTGGCAACGACCTGCTACGCAAACTTGATCCGAATGCCACCCGCAACAACCTGCAGGCCATGCTGGTGGCTGCCCGTTCGCGCGGCATCCCGGTGGTATTGCTGGGTGTACCACGGCCAGGACTGTTCCTGATGAAATCAGCGGAACTCTATGAACAGCTGGCGAAAGAGTATGCCATGCCCTACGAGGGCGACATCATTCCTGCGGTGGAATCCGACAACAGTCTAAAGTCTGACCCCATCCACCCTAACGAAGACGGGTACAAACAGATTGCGGAAGCGGTCTACCGGTTACTGCGTGACAGCGGCGCGCTCTAGCATTACGCGCTACCCGGATCAGGTGCGTTTCACATCTGCCACGTTGTTGCGCAGATACACGGGAATGGCCTGCTCCGGACTGACTGCCCGCCCCTGCTCGAAGGCATCGACTGACAAATGCGCTACATCCATGGCACGCGGCTCAAGGTCCGGCATCACCCGCACCACGCGATCACCCAGCCGTTGTAACAACGCAGGGCCATAACTGTCCCAGCCACTGCCTACCCCGACCCAGTCACCGGCTGCCGGCACTGCAATATCGGCAGCTGCACAAACCACCTCCTCACCCTGCAGCTCAAGCGTGCCAGCGTCCGTGTGCAGGTAACTACCCCAGTAGACTTCGTCCTTGCGGGCATCGAGCGCTGCCAGCACCCTGGCCTGACCGGTCTCGCGCTGTCCACCCAGCGCCAGTGCCGCCAGCGTGGACACCGGCAGCACCGGTCGTTCGGCGGCAAATGCGATACCCTGCACGATACTGGCAGCGATACGCACACCGGTAAACGAACCTGGCCCGCGCCCGAACGCAACGGCATCGAGTTGCGCCACCGCGATCCCCGCCTCGACCAGCAATGACTCGATCATCGGCAGTATCAGCGTGGCATGCTGGCGCGGTGCCAATGCATAACGCTCGCGAATATCGCCATCGACAAGCAACGCGGCGGAGCAGGCAGTGGTAGCAGTCTCAATGGCAAGGATGCAGGCTGGCATGGCGCAATGATATTAAGGACTGGACAGCAGTGGTTCGACCCGGGTCGAGTCTAGGCCGATAAAGAATTCATGGACACTGTCAACAGCGTGCGTGCGCGGCATATCCGGCAGGCTGTTCAGGAACACACGCCCATAGCCCTTGCTGCGCAGGCGCGGGTCGCACAACACCAGCACACCCCGGTCACTATGATCCCGGATCAGCCGGCCGATGCCCTGCTTGAGGGTAATCACGGCATTCGGCAGCTGGTAGGCCATGAACGGGTTGACCCCCTGCTTGCGTAACGCCTCGATGCGCGCCTGCAACACGGGATCGCCGGGCGAGCTGAACGGTAGCTTGTCTATAATCACGCAGGATAATGCCTCGCCGCGCACGTCCACACCCTCCCAGAAACTGCTGGTGCCCAGCAACACGGCATTGCCCAGCCGGCGAAACTGCTCCAGCAGCTCCTGGCGCGGCGCACTGCCCTGCACCAGCAACGGGTAATTGAAGTCGTTCTCCAGCAGGGTAGCTGCCCTGCGCAGGGCACTGTGACTGGTAAACAGCAGGAACGCACGCCCGGCACTGGCCTCAAGCACTTCGCGCGCGCAGCTCACCACGGCATCGACATAGTGAGCCGCATTGGGATCAGGCATATCATCCGGCAGGTACAGCAACGCGTTACGCTGATAGTCAAACGGACTGTCCAGCTGAAGGGCCTGTGCATCCTCCAGCCCCAGCTGTGCAGCGAAATGCTCGAAGCTGTTACCCACGGCCAGTGTGGCCGAGGTAAACACCCAGGCGCTGTTCAGTGTGTCGAGATGTTTACGAAATACCGGTGCCACGTTCAGCGGCGTCAGGTTGAGACGGAACGCACTGTGCATGGTCTCGAACCAGTGAATGGTTTCGCCGGACCCGTGCTCCATCAACTGTGACAGCCGATCCTGCAACAGCGCTGCACGCTGGCGACAGCTTTCCAGGCCCTTGCCACGCTCGGCGGCAATAGTCAGCCAGTCTTTTAACTGCATCAAGGCAGCGGCCAGTTCTTCAAGGATCGCCTGCAGCACTTCGTTGCCAGCCACCTCGGACCACGCCGCACGCCGGTCCTGTTGCCCAAGCGCCAGGCGCAGTCGATGTACCATGCCATCGAGTCGCTCGGTTGCATCCGGCAGATCCTGCATATCGCCCGCCTCGCGCAGGTGTTCGGCACGCACGTCACGCGCCAGGTCACGCAACTGGTGGCTGCTCAACGTGGTGCCGAAGAATACCGACGCCACCTCCGGCAGTTGATGCGCCTCGTCAATAATGAAGGCATCGGCGCCCGGCAGCAGTTCCCCGAAGCCTTCTTCCCTGAGCGCCATATCGGCAAACAGCAGGTGGTGGTTGATTACGACCACATCCGCTTCCAGGGCATTGCGACGTGCCTTGATCACGAAACAGTCCTGAAAATGCTCACATTCCTGGCCAAGGCAATTCTCGGTAGTGGACGTCACGCGCGGCCACACCGGCGAGTCTTCCGACAGCAGGCCCAGCTCGGCAATATCACCGTATTTCGTGCGACCCTCCCAGGCACGCACCTCCTCCAGCTCATGCAACTGTCGTCCTGACAGCCTGCGTCCGTCACTGGCGACGGTCTCCAACCGGTGCCGGCACAGGTAATTGCTACGCCCCTTGAGCAGGGCAATGTGCACCGGCAAATTGAGTGCGTCTCGTACTACCGGCAGGTCCTTGCCATACAGCTGGTCCTGCAGATGGCGCGTGCCGGTGGAGATGATCACCTTCATACCGGAACGTAACGCCGGCATCAGGTAGGCAAAGGTCTTGCCGGTACCGGTACCCGCCTCGACAATGAGTTTTCCGCCATCAGCCATCACCGCCGCCGTGGCTTCCGCCATCTGTTGTTGCTCTGCACGCGGCGCGAAACCGCTCACGCTGTCGGCCAGCGGCCCGGTTTCGCTTAACAGTTCGGTGATGTCAGACATGTTATTGATTCGTGCGATATCCTGTAGATCCGTCATTCCCGCCCTCGCCTACTCGGGGACAGGCTCCGGAAATAATCCAACTCAAATAAATTATATAGATGCAGAAGCGGATCTCATCCGCGATTTCTCCGAAAAACATATCGCGGATGAGATCCGCTCCTACAACAATAGATATTCCGTGGTAACCGGGAAGAGTTTTCTCTGTGCCCTGGTGCGAGAAATATTACTGGCGCTCCGCCAGTTCGCGCGCGCGCTGGTCAGCGACGACCGCACCCTTCTCGTTATTCTGGGCACGACGCGCACGTGCTATCAGTTGCCAGTTACGTGACTGCTGCACGGTATTCCCCGGCGCCAGACTATTGGACTTCACAGCCAGCTGTTCCGCGGCCGGCGCATCCCCCTGCGAAAGTCGCACAGTCGCAAGGTGGTGCCACAGCAACGCGTTGCGCGGGTCGATGCGGATGGCCCGTTCCAGGGATGCCGAGGCCGCTTCAAGGTCACCGGCATTGGCCTGCTGTTCAGCCGTACCAAGCAGGGCCACCACCGCGGGAGACTGCTCTTTTGTGACCGGTGGCGGGACCGGCACCGGTTGCGGCATGCCCACTTGCGGCGTCGGCAGCGGCGCTGGAGCCGGTACACTCTGCTCGATAACCGGCGGCGGCAGGCGCGTGTCGCGCGGCGGGTAATGAACCGGGGTGCTACACCCCTGAATCAACAGCACCAGACCTGCAGACAGGATGGGTGCGCGATACCACTTAATCAGTGTCATTCAAACAACTCCTGGAACCAGTCAACTGCCGCCGGCAGGGCACCCCGACCGCGCGCACAGGGCGAATGTTGCTGCGGGGCACTGCCGGGGACAAAGGGCAATTGTACGGCATCGAGGCAGGCGGCATCAGCCAACAGGCCGGTGGCCGGATCAATCCAGTGATATTCTATTTCTTCCGCTGTCGCCTGTATCGTTGCACTGTCATTGAACTGTACGAACAGGTCACGCCAAACCCGCAGTGCACCGGTGGAACCGGTCAGACCTGTCGACTGGTTATCATCGCGCCCGATCCAGACCACGCCAAGTCGGTCACCGGTAAACGCGGCAAACCAGCTGTCACGCAAATCATCAGTAGTACCGGTCTTGCCGGCCACGCTGCGCTCGTACGGTAATGCGTGGTAGATAGCCTGCCCGGTGCCCTGGCGCACCGCGTACATCATGGCGGTGCTGACCAGGTGCGCATATTCCGGCTCGATGGCCGCACGCACGTTCAGTGGATAGCGCTGCAGCGGGGTCTTGTCAGCAGCCAGCACAGCCGTAATGGCACGTAGCGGCGTAACAAAACCGCCACTTGCAAAGGTCTGGTACAGGCGTGTCACCTGGAACGGAGACATCTCCACCGCACCGAGTAACAGCGAGGGATACGGATTGAGTTTCTGCTCCACACCCAGGCGGTGTAATGTGCTGACGATGGTATCGACACCCAGTTCCAGCCCGAGCCGGGCGGTGCTGATATTGTAGGAGTGTGCAAGCGCCTGGTAGAGCGGCACCTCACCGTGATTCTCCTTGTCATAATTGCCCGGCTCCCACACATCACCATTGCGGGCAGTCCAGGTCAGCGGACTGTCATCCAGCAGGGTGGCCAGGGTGTAGCGCTCCGGTTGCTCCAGCGCGGTAAGATAGACCGCCGGCTTGATCAAGGATCCCACCTGGCGACGGGCATCCAGCGCACGATTAAAGCCGGCAAATTTCGGATTGCGGCCGCCGGCCACTGCCAGCACCTCGCCACCCTGCACCGAGGTCACAACGGCTGCACCCTCCAGTTTGCCGGGTTCCACGCCGCGTGCAGATTCCAGTTCGTTCAGACGACCCTGCAGTGACTGCTCCAGCCCCCACTGTACTTGCGGGTCCAGGGTGGTAAAAATGCTCAGGCCTTCGGAGGTAATGTCCTCGTCACGATAATCGGTTTGCAACTGGCGCCGCACCAGGTCCAGGAACGCCGGAAAGGTATTAATCGCCTTACGGCCGACACTGCCGACACCGAGCCGCTGTGTTTTGGCGCGCGCGGCTTCCGATGCGGAGATCAGTTGCAGGTCAGCCATCACACCCAGCACCAGGTTGCGGCGTGCACGTGCGCGTTCCGGATGGCGCCATGGATTGTAATAGGAAGGCCCCTTCACCAATCCAACCAGCAGGGCATACTGGTCGACACTGAGTTCCGCCAGCGGACGGTCGAAGTAGAAATAACTGGCAAGACCAAAACCGTTGATCGAACGCCTGCCATCCTGCGCGAGGTACACCTCGTTCAGGTAGGCCTCGAGGATTTCGTCTTTTTCGTAGTGCAGCTCCAGCAACAGGGCCATGATGGCCTCGTTGACCTTGCGCACCAGTGAGCGCTCACTGGTGAGGAAGAAATTCTTTACCAGCTGCTGTGTCAGGGTGCTACCGCCCTGCACTACACCACCGGCACGCAGGTTTACCCACAACGCGCGCAGGATCGCCATTGGGGCCACGCCATGGTGCCGGTAAAAACCCCGGTCCTCGATGGCGATCAGGGCGTCGGTGAGGCTGACCGGCACCGCCTTGAGCTGCAGCAACACGCGGTCCTCGTTATGTGCCGGGTAGAAACTGCCAACCAGCACCGGGTCCAGGCGCGCCAGGCTGATGGCCTTGCCGGTATTGCGGTCCGCCAGTTGCGCTACTGTTTTCCCGGAGAAGGTCACGCGCAGGTTACGTGCGCTTTCCTCGCCATCCCAGAAGGTGAACGGGCGGGTCATGACGTGAAAGGTCTCGCGGTTGCGCGAGTATTGCCCGGCCTGCTGCACCGAGCTGACCGGCCGGTAGTTCAGTGCGCGCAGCTCCTCTGCGAACAGCTGCGGGCTCAGCTCACTCCCTGCATACAGCTCCAGCGGCCGCGCATACACACGGGCCGGCAATGACCAGCGCTTGCCGGTGAACTGCGAAGTCACCTGGATATCCAGCCACACGACATAGGCGCCGGCCAGCAACAGCAGGACAAGTGCCAGTTTGAACCAGGGAAATGTCTTGCGGGTGCGCTTGCGACGGGATGTCTTGCGCCCGCGGGTACGTCGTCTTGCCATGAATCAACAGACCTTCTGTGATCGATTGAGTTCGACGCCGGGCGCCATCAACCGGATAGATGCAGGCCGCCAGTGTACCCGATCAGGGAGAAAAACTGCCAAACACTTTCTTGAGCAATTCAGATGACCGGGCCAGCGGATTCTCACGGATACGCTTTTCCTCTTCCGCCACCATCAGGAACAGTCCATCCAGGGTTTTTTCGGTCACATACCCGTCAATATCGGTACTCTCGCGTGACAGCAGACTGCCCAGCCCACCCGCCTTTGCCACCATCTGCTTGTAGGAGGCGGTGACACCGGCGCTTGAAGTTGCCTCGGCCACAATCGGACTCAACCTGGCGGTCAGCTCCGCCCCGGTCTTTTCACGAAAATAGCGCGTGGCGGCATCATCCGGCCCGGACAGGATTGCGCGCGCATCCTCCAGCGTCATGGCCTTGATGGCATCGGCGAAGATACCGGCCGCCTCGGGCACCGCACGTTCCGCCGCGTGGTTCATGGAAGCGACGAATTCATCTGCCAGGCGGTCCTGGCGCAGCGTACGCAGGGTTTTCTCAAGCCAGGCAAGACTGTCTGGCATCGGGATCCGCACCCTTGCGTTATCCAGGAAACCGCCCTCCTGGCCAAGGTTATCAACCGCGTAGCGGGTGCCCTTGTTCAGGGCTTCCCTGAGCGCCGCGATCATTTCATCGTTACTGGGCGCACTGACAGATGCCGCATCTGTCGCAGCACTGTCGCCCGTGGCAGAACCCTTGAAGATATCCAGCAAATCAGACAGCCCGGCCTGCGCTGGAATGCACAGTGGCAGTAACAACAACCCGGCGAAAAGTACTCGATTGACAGGCATGATGAAGGTCCGCAGCAATGAGACTGGGCCGAAAGTAGCACAAACCACACCGACAGGCATAAAAAAGCGCCCGGGCAACCAGTGCGCCGGGCGGAATTTACGGAGTCTGTAGTCGGTTTCCGGTAAAAATCGCCCCCCGATGTTACCAGGGGGCTAATTTACGGAGACGGACAAATTCGTTTCAAGTCCTGCGGCGGCGCGCAACACCCATCAGGCCGATCAGGCCGGAACCAAACAGCCAGGCGGCAGCCGGTACGGGAATGGCAGCCGGCGACACTAAATGTTCGCCATAGAAAAATGCGCTGGTGATGCCATCATCACAACTGCCAAGCTGGTTACAGTCGCCCAGTGCCAGATCGAAACCGGCAACATGTGAGGCGAAACCAGCAACAACGTCGCCCAGCGAAAGGCCGATGACCGAGAAATGCAGCGGATCCTGGCGGCTGTTGCCGGCGCCCATGATGCGCACATCAAACATGCCGGCCTCGCTCATCCCCATGTCGTA
>JAOUBY010000129.1 GCA_029860045.1 Gammaproteobacteria bacterium
TGAAAAGGATTTCGTTGATCTAAGTCAATAGAAGGCCGGCAATGCTACTGTAGATTCTGGTCTGGATTATCTGGTCCTGGCCGGTGTCTGCGCAGAGCATGATAGCCGGAAAGAAATTATTGAATCCCGAGTCGTGATACTTCCACATTATGTTAATACCTTTGGCCAGGCGATGCTGCGTCGGTATGGCGAGCGTGTGCACAAGATTGCCATTGATGCTGATTTCACCTGCCCCAACCGCGACGGCAGCATAGGACGCGGGGGCTGCACCTTTTGCAATAACGTGTCATTCAGCCCCAGTGGGCGCAACCCTCCGACTGTCGGGGAACAAATTGCCGCCGGCCGGCGGATAATCCGCAAGCGCACCGGCGCAAGAAAATATCTTGCCTATTTCCAGGCCTACACAAACACCTACGCGGACATCAACCGGCTCAGGGAACTCTACGACCAGGCACTGTCCGAGCCGGATGTCATCGGTCTTTCCGTAGGCACCCGGCCGGACTGTGTGCCTGACCCGGTGCTCGACCTGCTTGCCGGCTATCACCGGCAGGGCCATGAAATCTGGCTGGAACTGGGCCTGCAGTCGGCCTTTGATGAATCACTTGAACGTGTAAACCGGGGGCACGGTATTGCCGAATACAAAACCGCGGTTCTCAACGCGCGCAGCCGCGGCCTGCAGGTCTGCACCCATCTCATTATCGGACTGCCTGGTGAGAGCAGGCAACACTACGAGATGACCCTGGAGCGCGTACTGGAACTCGGCGTGGATGGCCTGAAGCTTCACCCCCTGCACGTGGTCAAGGGCACGCAACTTGCCAATGAATGGCGGCGAGGGGAATACCGGCCGCTTGCCCTGGATGAATATGTCGACACGGCGGCACACCTGATACGCAGCACGCCGCCGGAAGTCATCTTTCACCGCGTGACCGGTACGGCATCAAGAAACATCCTGCTTGCACCTGACTGGTGTTCCAAAAAGTGGCTTGTCCTCAACAGCATAACCAATGCATTGCACAGGCAGCACCTGGAATCGTCCCAGCTTCCCCGGATTGCGGCCAACTGCCAGGAGTTACTAAATGGAACTCGTATGCCCGGCGGGTAATCTGCCCTCCCTGAAGGCCGCAATCGATCATGGCGCAGATGCCGTGTATATCGGTTTCCGTGATGACACCAATGCCCGCCATTTTGCCGGACTGAACTTCAACGACACGCGTGCCGTGGAGGGAATCCGCTATGCCCATGAAAGGGGGGCAAGGGTATTCGTGGCGATCAACACCTTCCCACAGCCGTCCGGCTGGCCGCGCTGGCAGGCCTCGGTGGACAAGGCCGCAGAGCTTGGCGTGGATGCTTTGATACTGGCCGATATCGGTGTTATGGATTATGCCGCGCGGCAGTGGCCGGAACTGCGGTTACACCTGTCCGTGCAGGGATCCGCAACCAATGAAGCGGCGATCCGCTTCTATCACGAACACTTCAATATCAGGCGTGCCGTATTGCCGCGCGTGCTTTCCGTCAACCAGGTGCGGCAAGTCGCGGAACACAGCCCGGTGCCGCTGGAGGTGTTCGGATTCGGCAGCCTCTGCGTCATGGTCGAGGGGCGCTGCCTGCTGTCTTCCTATGTTACCGGACGCTCGCCCAATACCTATGGCGCCTGTTCACCCGCCAACGCCGTACAGTGGCAGGAGACGGCCGCCGGTATGGAGTCACGGCTTAACGGCGTATTGATCGACCGTTACGCCAAGGAGGAACCCGCCGGCTATCCGACACTGTGCAAGGGTCGTTTCCAGGCGTGTGGCAACACCTATTACGCCATCGAGGAACCAACCAGCCTCAACACCCTGGCACTGCTGCCGGAACTGCAGGCCATGGGGATCGCGGCAATCAAGATCGAGGGTCGGCAGCGGAGTCCGGCCTACGTGGCCAGGGTGGCACAGGTCTGGCGTGCCGCAATTGATGCCTGTGAGCATGACCCGGCCGGCTACCGGCCGCAGGATGACTGGATGGCGGAACTGGCCAGGGTTTCCGAGGGCAGCCAGACCACGCTGGGGGCCTACCACCGGCCATGGCAATAAGGACACTTTCATGACAACCAGAACCCCGCAGCTCTCGCTGGGCCCCGTGCCTTACTACTGGCCACGTGAAGCCCTGCTCGATTTCTACAACCGTATCGCCGCAACGCCGGTTGATATTGTCTATCTCGGCGAGACCGTGTGTTCGAAACGCCGTTCCCTGAAAAAGGCTGAATGGCTGGAACTGGCAGCAAGCCTGCAGGCCACCGGTAAACAGGTCGTGCTGTCCACCTTGACCCTGCTGGAGGCCGGGTCCGAGCTCGGGGCTCTGAAAAGCCTGTGTGAACAACTGGATTTTATGGTCGAGGCCAATGACATGTCGGCCGTTCACTTGCTGTCCGGAAACGCCCCGTTCACAACAGGTCCGGCCGTCAATATCTACAACGCAGGCACCCTGTCCATGCTGGCCGGGATCGGCCTGAAGCGCTGGGTTCTTCCGGTGGAACTGTCACGCGCCACACTTGCGGAGATGCAGGCACACTGCCCGGCGGGCGTGGAGACAGAAGTGTTTGCTTTCGGGCGATTGCCGCTGGCGTATTCAGCGCGCTGCTTTACGGCTCGCGCCCACAATCTGCCCAAGGACGACTGCCAGTTCCGCTGCCTGGATTACCCGGACGGACTGCTGCTTTCCACCCGCGAGGATAAGCCGTTTCTGGTGCTAAACGGCACCCAGACCCAGTCGGCCCACACCTCCAACCTGATTAACGAACTTGACGATCTCAAGCGGCTGGGAGTGGATGTATTGCGTATCAGTCCGCAGTCAGCCGGTACGGAGTCCGTTATCGAAATCTTTCATGCCTGTCTCCAGGGTACCCGCCGTATGGCCGA
>JAOUBY010000086.1 GCA_029860045.1 Gammaproteobacteria bacterium
CAGGTGAGGTAATCCTTTAACGAGAAGCCCGACTCCTGCGTGACATCATGGAGTTCCGGTCGCGCCGGGGCACCATACCAGTCCGTCGCCTTCTCATCTGTCTCGAACACATCAAGGTGACCGATGCCACCGTGCCCCGACACCTTGAGAATCTCCCAGTCCGCTTCCAGGCCGGAAGCCGGTGTCGTGCCATTGCGGGCGAGGTACTCAAGCACCAGTCGACGTTGAAAATTGTGTTCGCTGCGCGGCGGGATCAGCGACTGGACGGGCGGGAGAAAATCAAAGGCATCGGTGCGGGTACGCACAATGGTGTTGCTGGCATACACCTCGGGGGTATAGATCGCACCGAGACCGGGCAACCCGGTGGCGGGATAATCCGGGTCATAGGTAAAGCGACACTCCCGCTCGGTCAGGTACAACTGCCCCATGCGCAGCGGGCGCGTCCCCAGCCGCGTCCAGACCACCGCCTGCCGGTCAATGCTCATTCAAACAGCGTCCCGCTGTTGATCTTCTCGCGCAGCGGCGCGCCCGACACCAGCGACAGCTTCAGGCCCACCACATGCGCCAGTTCATTCAGGGTCGAGACACGCATGTCAGCACCCTTCTTCGCACGCGACAGGGATTCGGGGGTAATACCGGCCCGCTGGGCCAGCACGATCTGCGTCAGCCCCTGCGCCTTGCCCAGCGTCAGGATTTGCTGCAGGAGGTCTGTGGTTTCAGTCATAGTATTAACCTTCACGTTAATCTAAGACTAATTTTAGTTATTCTTAACTTTTATTTCAATATACTATATTGATTAATATATCAATTATTAATGATTATTCTCTGCATTTAACCTTTATATCAATATTTTTCCCTTGCCGTGGCACCCGCTATTGATATATCTACCTGATTTACAGGGTTAAAAAGGGGAAAACAAAGGATAAAGAACCGACGCATTATTTGATAATGCGGTAACAGGGCACGTATTCGGTGACCGGCAGTTTCATGCGGTGTTGCGCGACGAACGACTTCAGCAGTGAATCCAGCGGGTCCATGATGCTGGCATCACCGCGTATTTCGAAGTGGCCGTGCTTCTCGATGGCGCGGATACCCTCGTCCTTGACGTTGCCGGCAACGATGCCGGAGAACGCACGCCGCAGGTTGGCCGCCAGCGTGTGGCGCGGCAGGTCATGGTGCAGTTCGAGGTTGCGCATGTTTTCATGCGTCGGGACAAACGGCTGCTGGAATTCCTGCTCGATCTTGAGTGACCAGTTGAAGTAATAGGCGTCATCATACTGCTTGCGGTACTCACGTACCTCGATAATGCCCGCCTTCATCTCGCTGGCCACGCGCGCGGGATCATCGACGATGATGGTGTAACGCTGCTGCGCCTCGGCGCCCAGGGTGGCTGCGAGAAACGCATCGATCTCCCTGAAATAGTCCGCCGCACTGGCCGGGCCGGTGAAAATCAGCGGAAACGGCAGTGCGGCATTGTCCGGGTGCAGCAGGATGCCCAGCGCATAGAGGATCTCCTCGGCGGTACCGGCGCCGCCGGGAAACACCACGATACCATGGCCAGCGCGCACAAATGACTCCAGGCGTTTCTCGATGTCCGGCAGGATCACCAGCTCATTCACAATCGGGTTAGGTGATTCTGCGGCGATAATGCCCGGCTCCGTGATACCAAGGTATTGCCCGTCGCGGATACGCTGCTTGGCATGGCCGATGGTCGCTCCCTTCATCGGACCCTTCATCGCGCCCGGGCCGCAACCGGTACAGGTGTCCAGGCCACGCAGTCCCAGCTGGTAACCAACCTCCTTGGTGTAATCGTATTCACTGCGGCTGATCGAATGGCCGCCCCAGCACACCACCATGTGCGGATTGGTGTTCGGGCGCAGGATATTGGCGTTGCGCAGCATGTGAAACACGGCATTGGTGATGCCTTCCGAGGACACCAGGTCGAATTTCGGGTTGGTGGCAATCTTGTCGCTGACGTACACCACGTCGCGCAACACGGACAGCAGGTGTTCACTGATACCCCGAATCATGACGCCGTCTACGAAGGCGCTGGCCGGCGCGCCGGTAACCTTCAGCTTGATGCCGCGCTCCTCCGGTATTATCTGGATGTCGAAAGACTGATAGCGCTCCAGCAACTCCTTGCCGTCATCCAGTTCACTGCCGACGTTGAGTACCGCAAGCGCGCAGTTGCGCAGCGTGGTGTAAAGCCCACCCTGGCTGGTATCGAGCAGCTTGGCCACCTCGGCCCGCGACAGCACATCCATGCTGCCTTGCGGGGTTATCACGGCATCAACGGTTTCGTATTGCATGGTTCGTGGTTTCCAGGTTAGGCAGCGGCGCTGTGCCGGTCCGCATTATCGAGCAGTGAACGATAAGGCCATGGCGGCCTGTTTGCAAAATATCGTTTTCGCAGGAGCGCTTATTCGACATGGCGGGCCCTGATATAAAAAGATTCACGGAAGATATCCGCATCCAGGAGAGGGTATTCACATGTAGTCAGGAACAGATCACGATTCCGCCTGGATGATGCTTGCAGGATAAGGCCGGTATACTGTTTGTTATGTATCATCGCCTTCTGATTCTGCTGCTTCTGCTCAGTCTGCCGCCATCTACCACAATGGCGCGGGATGCGGCCCACCTCACACCGGCCTTCGGACTCAACCGGCTGGCCGCAAACATTGCAGACCGGCCCGCACCGTTGCGGTTTGACCTGGCCCGCATCGCAATTACCGAACTGGCCACCGCCTACGCCGATGAGACGGAGCATGCGCATCAGGACATGCGGGGCCACACCCGACAATACAAGCTATCGACCTGGGCCACTGCGGTGGCGGCACTGGCAGTCAAATATGCTGCCCTTGCGAAAACACTGACACCCACCACACCGATACAGATAAGCACCGGCCTCGGGCGCAACCTGCAACTGATGATAGATGGCCAGCTACTGGTAGTAAGCAGCCCGCGCATGAATGAACAGACAGCCTTCGAGCAACGCATCATCACACGTTTCTGCGCATTGAACCGGTGTGAGGGCCTGCTGGATGAGCCCGACAGGACAACGGCGGCCAAGGTCAGCAATGAATCTGCCACACCGCAATGGAGTTTCAGCCAGCAAACCGGGCCCGTATGCGGCACCAGCGACGGGCTGGAGTTCCAGTTTCTGAATGCAGACAATCTGAGCCGAAAACGGGAAACATGCGCCCGGGTCGTGACCGAACTGAACACGCTCGCCGCCGCCCTCACGAAGGACATGGCCAACGGGATCCGGGTTCACTGGAACCAGCTCGTAATCCACCCGCTACCGGACGGAGACGAACAGGTCATCCTGAATGGTGAAGGCGACTATCTGCGGCTGACCTTACCAACCCTGGCAGCGAGGCCGAAGCTATTCGCCGTGGTCCGGCCCTGGCTGGCCGCGAAGGTGAAGGGCTCACGCTACCCACTGGTGGTTCTGCATGCCGGGCAACTGCTGGCAGCACCCGGTCAACGACTGGAGTGATTACTTGTACTCAGGGTGTAGTGACCCACGAAAGCAGACACCTCCGGGACATACTGCAAGACGGAAGAATACTCCTTGCATGGGACTGACTTTTCCGCCGCACAGGAACGATAGCAGAAAGAAAAGGGTACTGACCCCTTATAGAATTGTCCGCTCCTGCAGGCACATCGATTGTTTATGCGATCTGATCATCCGCCACGTGATAACGCGGATCTTCCATGACATTCACTTCCACCAGGTTGCCGGCCTTCTTTAGTAATTGACGGCACTCTTCGCTCAGGTGTCGCAGGTGTAATGTTTTTCCTGCCTTGATATATCTTTCCGCCAGGGTATCGATCGCTTCTATTGCCGAGTGGTCAGCAACCCGCGAGTTCTGGAATTCGATAACCACATCATCCGGCTCGTCATCGGGATTAAACAGTTCCAGGAAGTTCTTCACCGAACCGAAAAACAGCGGGCCATTGAGCTCATGCACACGCGAGCCCCGCTCATCATCATAGGTTTTAATATTGATATGCTTGGCATGCTCCCATGCAAAGGCCAGCGCCGAAACGATCACACCCACCACCACCGCAATTGCCAGGTCGGTAAATACGGTCACCGCAGAAACCAGTATCAGCACAAATGCATCGGTCACGGGTATCTTGCCCATAATGCGCAGGCTCGACCATTCAAATGTGGCAAGCACAACAACAAACATCACACCCACCAGTGCCGCCATGGGAATGCGCTCTATCAATGGCGAGGCAAACAGGACAAACATCAACAGGAACAGGGCCGCGGCGACACCAGACAGGCGCTTGCGCCCGCCGGAATTCACATTGATCATGCTCTGGCCAATCATGGCACAACCACCCATCCCGCCGAACAAGCCGGTAACCGTATTGGCAATGCCCTGCCCCATGCACTCGCGATTACCGCGTCCGCGGGTATTGGTCACCTCATCGATGAGACTCAGCGTCAGCAGCGATTCAATCAGCCCGACCGCCGCCAGAATAAATGCATACGGCAGGATGATCATCAGCGTTTCGAAATTCAACGGAACCGAGGGAATATGAAAAGCAGGTAAACCGCCCTTGATACTGGCCAGGTCACCCACGGTAACCGTGTCCAGATCGAGGCCAAGCGCCAGCAGGCTGACCGCAATAATCGCCGCCAGCGCCGCCGGAAAGCTCCCTGTCAGTTTCGGCAGAAAATGAATAATCAACATGGTGAGCATGATCAGGCCTGCAAATATCATCAGCGCCCCGCCAGACAACCATTCCTGCATACCCTCGGCTGAAGTCACCTGGAAGTGTTGCAGCTGGGCCAGGAAGATCACAATCGCCAGGCCGTTAACAAAACCCAGCATCACCGGATACGGCACGATACGGATAAACTTGCCCAGCCGTAACACCCCGGCGCCGATCTGGATCAGGCCTGTCAGCACCACCGCCGCAAACAGGTATTCCACGCCATGCTCGGCGACCAGCGCCACCATCACCACCGCCATGGCACCGGTTGCACCGGAGATCATGCCCGGGCGCCCCCCAAAAATGGCGGCCAGCAGGCCCACCATGAACGCAGCATACAGTCCAACCAGGGGCTCGACCCCGGCGACAAAGGCGAAGGCCACCGCCTCTGGCACCAGTGCCAGCGCCACCGTCAGACCAGACAAAATCTCGTTTTTAAAGCATGCGCGGCTGGCGCATCCAAGCTTGAACATTGATGGCCTTCAGGGAGTTAACGACGTGAAAGGGCGCGTAATATATCAGAGTTTTCTAATATATGACAGGCAAAAAATCAGCTGGATATCATCCCGGTTTGTCCTGATAGAAAGGGTATTGAGATCTGACCCCGATGATCCTCGTGCAGGCGCGATTAGCACATCATTCAGCAGGCAACCCTATGACAAAGCGGTGCTTGCCGGAACGTGAGCGCGGAATCGACTCGACGCGTTCCACCTGCAACGCCATGTCGCAGCCGAGGTCTGCCTGTATGCGTGACTTCAACGCCCGCCCGACAATATCCACAGCCTCCTGCCGGGCACTGAGTCTCAGCACAATGTTACCGGGGGCCGTCTGCACAAACTGGAACTGATCGATACCGTCATGCGCATCCAGCAAGTGTACAAAATACGATGGATAGATGCTGCGACCGCCGGGGGTGACAACAAGGTCATTCTTGCGGCAGACATCGAGCTCCATCATCGGGAACGGCGACCCGCAGCTACACTGCCCGGCCTTCAGGCGACCCAGGTCGCCGAGCTCGTAACGTATCATCGGCATCACGCGGTTGGTCAGTGAGGTCACCAGCAGTCGCTGTTCGCCATCGACCGGCATCGACTCAAGTTTCACCAGGTCACTGAAGACATGAAAATTACCATGCGTGCATTGCAGGCCGATATTCGGCACCTCGCGGCAACCATACTGGTTGAATACCGTGCAGGAGAATGCCGCTTCAATGGCCGCCCGCTGCCAGTCGTAAAGTACCTCTGCTGTTGAGAACACCCCCTTGATGGTTGACGGCATGCGTATGTTGCTAGCTAAAATATACTGCGCCAACTCTGCCAGGATCGATGCATAGCCCTGCAACAGGGTCGGCCGCCAGGACCGGATATGCCGTGCCCAGCTCAACAGGTCGGCCTCACTGAATTCGTATGCACCCAGTGTTTGTTCAGCCGCAGCATAACGACGCAGACGATCAAATGGCTTGCTGTGCCTTTTGATATCGTGTCGCGCGCCCCAGAAGTTCAGCACCTTGTCGCCCTGTCGCCAGCCCGCCCAGCGGTAGCTGCGCATCATGCCGGCACGCATGCGCTCGATCTTTTCATCGGTGTAATAAAAAGCCAGCGGTTTACCGGTTGACCCCCCGGTGTAACCCAGCTTTATCCCCGTCTGGTCAGGGCCACCCGCAACCATCGCATCACGCTGCTCAACCACAGTCTGTTTTGTAAGTACCGGCAGTTGCGTCGCATCATAATCCGGCCCGTCAATCCCCTGATAGCTGTCCCGGTAGAAGTCCGTGTGCTCAATCGCGAACCGCACCATGGCGCTGAATTGCTGGCGCTGGTGTTGCTGCAACTGCTCCGCACTCAACGTCTCATTTACCAGCAGCGTCTTCAGAAAGCGATAACGCAACGGTCTGGCTTGCCGGTGGGCGTAATATTTCAGATGCCGGATCACCCTTGCAACACCCGATCCCAGCACTGTCGATCAAGCCGATATGATGCCAGCGCGTCGGTAATGGCTGCACGACGTGCTGCGCGGTGGGCCTCGTCATCGATCAACTGCCAGCCACGCACACCTTCAGTAAAGTTGGCACTCAAAGACGCGACAAATTCCTCAAACAGGGTATGCGTCTCGCCATCCCACCAGTGAGCAGTGTCAGCCAACAGTCTTTCAAGATCGTCCAGGCGCGCCAATACCCGCTGCCGTGTTTCTGCATATTGCGTACGCATCTGCGCTTCAGTCTCAAGGACCTGTGCACGGATATCTTCAACCCCGGGTTGACGCTCCGGGTAACCCTGCTCAACCAGCTCGATCACCGTAAACAACATCACGTCGCCGAAAAACTGCCGCTCGAACTCACCGGACAGGTCAACCTGTTGTGCGCTGCGATCAACGCCCGGACGAAATTCCGCACCGCCCGCCTCTTCTACCGTACGTCGGTGTAACAGCGGCAAGTTGGCTGAGACAAAGGCATCAGCACTGCCGGCCTGTATGAGGCGTCCAAGTACAGGTCCGGCCATCCGTAGCTGGAGCCCGGCAAACGGAATGAAATATTTCAATGCCCCGGGCGAGAGCACATAGTTCCCGGTATACACCGTGCGCGCTGGCACAAGGCTCGTCTGCACATCCGTGTGCTGATAGCGCGTCACTCGCGTGGGATGCTCGCCATCGAAGAAGCGATTGAGCCGTCGGGCAAACCCGGACAGGCAGGCGGCATGGTCATGCCGCCCTTGCAGTGAACACTGGTAACGGTGCGCCTTGCACGGTTGTTCAAACCCGAACAGTTTTGCCATGTCATGGTAGGCGGCAGCGTCATTACGGGTCGAGCCCTGGTGAAACGTGCATGGTGCATCCGCATCACAGCCAGCGATCTCCGTCAGCAAGGCCAGCACATCCTCCAGCAGGGTGCCGGCCATCACGGCCGGCGAGACCGGCGGGTCCCCTACCACCTTGCCGGTCAGCACCTCGATGGGTGACTGACTGAAGATACGATCGATGTGATAGAAATAATTGGTTGTAAACACCTCACGGCCAGTGTCGGTGTTGGCGTGGAATTCCTGGTCGCTATCGACAAACAGGAACAACGATTGGGCATCACGCTGTGCCATCCTGTTCAACGCC
>JAOUBY010000130.1 GCA_029860045.1 Gammaproteobacteria bacterium
CACACCCACAGGCGCTTGCCGAAGCACATGAGGTGTAAACCATCGCGCCAGGTCGTGGACCAGTCACGATCGGCAAGCATCTCGGCACGGACCTCCAGCTGACGGTTATCCAGCGTAGTCCGCAGCCGTTCCCGCACCCCCGCAATCTCTACATCGGGCTCAAACAGGGCAACAAGGCGGACCGTTTTCCACAGTGGCGAGGCGTCCGGGTCTGGTTCTATCAGCAACTCATCCCCGGCATCCTGCAGCGTTACTGACAAGGCGCCGGCGGCCTCAAGGAGATCCACAGTGGGCCCGGAAAGTGAGTCAGGAACTGCAACAGAAACTTGCAACCAATCCATGTGAAACCCAGTTAGTGACGTTCCCGGGTAACGCAGGCCTGCCCCGGTAAAATCTCACAGTCCTGACAGAGAGTCGCAGCACGATACTCTGCTATTCTCCTTCAGGGAAATCAGCAAAAATATCCCTTACACGCTTTGATGTGAACAGATAAAAAATTATCAAGATCGATATGGCAACTTGCCCCCAGCCAATCGGGCGGATACTGGCTATGACATGTGTCAGCAAGGGAACGAAAACCCCCCCTATATACAGCACTGCCGCTGACGTTAGCAGCACCACACCCTTTGCCCACAACCGCCTCACAAATGCCGGCGCACCGGGCTTCCGCCTGACCCAGGCATAGACAAGCAACAATACCGGCACTGTTGCCAGAATGGCTAGCGCCAGGGAGAAATTATCCTGATAAACAAGCCTCTTCAGACCATCCACACCAGAAACGCCTTTGGCTCCCCCTCGACCCAGTCTTATCGTTGAAAACAGCAGGATAAACGGATGCAGCAGATACAGAATAATCAGCCACAACTCCTGGCTGACCTTCAGACTGAGGTACTTGTCATAGTCGTAGTGATTATCACTGGACATTCAACACCATCCGGCCATTGACAGGGCATCAATGACACGCCTGCAGCAAAATAAATCTCCCATTCGAAACACGTTGCCCCATCTCCCACACTGGTCTGCTCACATACAACTAGAGACCCAGCTTCTTCTCAAGATAATGAATATCTGTCCCGCCAGCCATAAACGCCGCATCTGTGATGATATCACTCTGTAAGGGCACGTTTGACTTGATGCCCTCGATCACGATCTCGTTCAACGCCACGCGCATGCGCGCCAGCGCCGATTCACGCGTCTCGCCGTACGCAACCAGCTTACCGATCATGGAGTCATAGTAAGGCGGAACACGGTAGCCATTGTAAATATGGGTCTCCATGCGGATACCCGGGCCACCGGGCGCATGGTAGTTGGTAATGGTACCCGGTGAGGGCATGAAATTTTCCGGGTCTTCCGCGTTGATACGACATTCAATCGCGTGTCCACGCAGGCGGACATCCTCCTGCCGACAGGAAAGTCCGTTGCCAGCCGCGATATTCAGCTGTTCCTTGACGATATCGATACCGGTCACCATCTCGGTGACCGGGTGCTCGACCTGCACACGGGTATTCATCTCGATGAAGTAAAATTCACCGTCCTCGAAGAGAAACTCGAAGGTGCCCGCACCGCGATATTTAAGCTTTTTGCAGGCGTCCGCACAGCGCTGCCCCATCTCTTGGCGCAGTTCTTCGCTGATGCCGGGCGCGGGCGCTTCCTCTACGACCTTCTGGTGGCGACGCTGCATGGAACAGTCACGCTCACCCAGGTGAATGGCATCGCCCTCGCCGTCACCCAGCACCTGGAATTCGATATGCCGTGGTGTCTGCAGGAATTTCTCCATGTAGACAACATCGTTATTGAAGGCGTTCTTCGCCTCGGTGCGGGTCAGGGAGATGGCCCCCAGCAATGCGGCCTCGGCGTGCACCACGCGCATACCGCGCCCGCCACCGCCACCGGCCGCCTTGATAATGATTGGATAACCGATTGACCGGCCAAGCTCCAGGTTCTTGTCATCATCGTCACCGAGTGGACCGTCCGAACCCGGCACGCAGGGCACGCCGGTCTCCTGCATGGCGCGGATGGCGGCAACCTTGTCGCCCATGGTACGAATGGTCTCCGGACGCGGGCCTATGAAAATAAAACCACTGCGCTCGACCTGCTCGGCAAAGTCATCATTCTCGGACAGGAACCCGTAGCCGGGATGGATGGCGCTGGCATCGGTCACCTCGGCCGCGCTGATAATGGCAGGAATATTCAGGTAGCTGTCTGCCGAGGATGCGGGACCGATACAGACGCTCTCGTCGGCAAGCAGGACATGCTTCAGGTCACGGTCTGCCTCGGAATACACGGCGACCGTACTGATCCCCAGCTCGTGACAGGAACGCAGGATACGCAGGGCAATCTCGCCCCGGTTGGCGATAACAACTTTTTCCAGCATCAGCTGATCACAAACAACGGCTGCCCGAACTCGACGGGCTGCCCGTTCTCAACCAACCTTGCGGTGACCTTGCCGGCCTTGTCGGCCTCGATCTGGTTGAGCATCTTCATGGCCTCGATGATGCACAGCGTGTCACCTGCACTCACCTGCTGACCCACCTCGACAAACGACTTGGCCCCGGGTGATGGCGCTTCGTAGAAGGTACCGACCATGGGCGAAGTAACCTGGTGGCCGCTCGGCGCAGCGGGTTCAGCAGCGGGTTCCGCTGCAGGTGCCGCAGCAGCCGGTGCTGGCGCCGGTGCCGCCATCACCGCAGGCGGTGGATACATGGCCGGGACCGCCGCCGCACCCTGTGTCATTCTGCTGATGCGTACCGACTCCTCACCTTCATGAATCTCGATCTCGGCGACCTGGGATTCCTCCAGCAATTCGATCAGTTTCTTTACCTTGCGTATATCCATATTCAGAACCCGTTGCT
>JAOUBY010000024.1 GCA_029860045.1 Gammaproteobacteria bacterium
TACAACAGTCAGATAAGCCTGTAGGAGCGCCTTGCAGGCGCGATGGTATTAACAACGGGTATTGGATTGAATGTCTATCTGGGAAAACATCCGTGATGATATCGCTTCGGCGACCGGTGTTGAGGCGTCCCTGCAACAGCAGGGTGCTGCCGGTGGCGGCTGTATCAACCAGGCATTGCGTATTCGCTACGGTGACCGCATCTATTTCATCAAGCTGAACTCGGCTTCCGGCCTTGACATGTTTGCGGCCGAGGCGAAGGGACTTGAGGAACTGCAGCAATGCAATGCGCTGAAAATTCCGGTACCGGTGTGTGTCGGTGCTGACGGCCAGTCGGCCTGGCTGGTTATGGAGAACCTGGAACTGGGTGGGCACGGCGGTGGTGTCGGTTTGGGCGAAGGACTGGCAGCCATGCACCGCATCACACGTGATGCATACGGCTGGGACATCGACAACACGATCGGTTCGACGCCGCAAGAGAACGCATGGATGGACGACTGGCTCGACTTCTGGCGCGAGCGGCGCTTGCGTTTTCAGCTGGAGCTGGCGGCACGCAGTGGGGCCGGCAATGGGTTGCTGTCAAAAGGCGAGGCCCTGCTCGACGAATTTCCGCGCTTGTTTGACGGCTATACGCCGCAGGCATCGCTGTTACACGGCGATCTGTGGTCGGGAAACCATGCTTATACATCCGCGGGTGAGCCGGCCATTTTCGATCCGGCGGTTTACTACGGCGACCGCGAGGCGGATATTGCCATGACCGAGCTGTTCGGCGGTTTCGGCCAGGAATTTTATGCGGCCTACAACAACGCCTGGCCGCTGGACAGTGGTTACAGTGTACGCAAGACGCTGTACAACCTGTATCACGTACTCAATCACTTCTACATGTTCGGTGGCGGTTACCTGGGGCAGGCACAACGGATGATCGAATCACTGTTGAGTGAGTTGAAATAAGAAAACAACTGGCGCAAAGACGCAGAGAAATAATACAAACTTGCTGCCGAGAACACAGGGCACTATTCCCTACGTCGTTCCCGCGCAGGCGGGAATCCAGTCTGATTCAATCAGGTTGGGCCAGGTATTTGTGCAATACAAAATTATCAATCTGGACAGACGGATTCATTGTCAGGCCTGTGTCATTTCTATGGGCTGGGTTCCCGCCTGCGCGGGAACGACGGGGTGTTTGATTGCAGGAGCGGATCTCATCCGCGATCTATATGCCGGGGAATTCTTCGCGCCTATGCGCGAGAAATATTATTTATGATACTGCGCGCTCAGCTCATGCACCGCGTTGATGAGTGCGCCGGCATGTTCAGGGTCGACATCCGGGTTGATGCCGTGGCCGAGGTTGAATACGTGACCGGGGCCGTGACCGAAGGCTTCCAGCACCCCGGCAACGCGTTCACGAATGACATCCGGTGCCGCGTATAGCACGGCCGGATCGAGGTTGCCCTGCAGGGCTACGCGGTTACCGACGCGCTTGCGTGCCAGGGCAAGATCGGTCGACCAGTCGATGCCAAGCGCATCGGCGCCGGTATCGGCCATCTGCTCCAGCCACTGGGCCCCGCCCTTGGTAAACAGGATGACCGGTACCTTTCTGCCTTCCGCCTCGCGCGTCAGGCCATCGATGATGCGTTGCATGTATTGCAGCGAGAAATCGCGATAATCGCCAGGTGTCAGTACGCCGCCCCAGGTGTCAAAGATCATCACTGCCTGTGCGCCGGCGGCAATCTGGGCGTTCAGGTAGCGGGTGACCGAGTCGGCGATGGTTGTCAGCATGCGGTGCAGCAGTTCCGGCTCGCCGTACAACATGCCCTTGACGCGTGAAAAGGTCTTGGTGGAACTGCCCTCGACCATGTAGGTAGCCAGCGTCCACGGGCTGCCTGCGAAACCGATCAGCGGGATGCTGTTGTCGAGCGTGCGCCGGATCAGGCGTACCGCGTCCGTGACGTAGCGCAGTTCGGTTTCCGGGTCGGGATTGCCGAGTGCGCGAACGTCTGCGCTGGTGCGTACCGGTTTCTTGAAGCGCGGGCCTTCGCCTTCCTCGAAATACAGTCCGAGTCCCATGGCATCCGGGATGGTGAGGATATCGGAAAACAGGATGGCGGCATCCAGCGGAAAGCGCTTGATCGGCTGGATGGTGACCTCGCAGGCAAGCTCCGGGTTGGTGCACAGGTCCATGAAACTGCCGGCCTGTTCGCGTATCTTGCGGTATTCCGGCAGGTAGCGTCCCGCCTGGCGCATCATCCAGACCGGTGTTGCATCAACGGGCTCGCGTAGCAGGGCGCGCAGGAATCGGTCGTTTTTTAGTGGTTGCATTGTTGGCAGTGACTCTCGGTTTAACTGCAGGAGCGCTTCGCAAGCGCGATTATTACATCCTCGTTGAAGGCTTCGCACCGGCGTTGCGAAGCGCTCCTACAGGCGATTATCCTTACCGCGGTAAATCCGAAGAACCCATCAAATACTCATCGATTGCCCGTGCGCACTGGCGCCCCTCGCGGATCGCCCACACCACCAGTGACTGGCCGCGGCGCATGTCGCCGGCCGCAAACACCTTGTCGATGGAGGTGTGGTAGGCGCTGGCACCTTCGGTGTCGCCACGGACGTTGCCGCGTGCATCGAGTTCCACGCCAAGTTCTTTCAGCATGCCCTCGTGCACCGGGTGAATGAAGCCCATGGCCAGCAGCATCAGATCGGCCTTGAGCTGGAACTCGCTACCCTCGATTTCCTGCATCTGCCACTGGCCGCTGGCGTCCCGTTCCCAGTTCAGACGCACGCAGTTGATAGAAGTGATCTTGCCGTTTTCGCCCTCGATAGATTTGGTGGCTACCGACCAGTCACGGACGGCCCCCTCGCTCTGCGAGCTGGAGGTGCGCAACTTGTTTGGCCAGTCCGGCCAGGTGATGCTCTTGTTTTCCTTTTCCGGCGGCTTCGGCAGGATTTCCAGCTGGGTGACCGACAGCGCGCCCTGGCGGAACGAGGTGCCGATGCAATCGGAACCGGTGTCACCGCCGCCGATAACGATGACGTGCTTGTCCTTCGCGGTCAGTGACACGGACGGGTCGATGGTATCACCCGCGTTGCGCTTGTTCTGTTGCGGCAGGAAGGTCATAGCGAAGTGCACGCCGTCCAGTTCGCGTCCGGGCACGTCAAGATCACGTGAATGTTCGGAACCGCCGGTCAGTGCAACGGCATCAAAACCATCCAGCAGCTCACTGACCGGGGTGGACTCGCCAATGTGTGCGCCGGTATGAAACGTGACGCCCTCGGCCTGCATCTGCTCCATGCGCCGGTCGATGATGTGTTTTTCCATCTTGAAGTCTGGAATACCGTAACGCAGCAGACCACCGATGCGGTCATTCTTCTCGAACAGTTCGACGTCATGTCCGGCGCGTGCCAGTTGTTGCGCGCAGGCCATCCCGGCCGGGCCGGAACCGACGATGGCAACACGCTTGCCGGTCTTGTGGGGCGCGACCTGCGGCTTGATCCAGCCCTGCTCCCAGCCCTTGTCGACCATTGAGCATTCGATGGTCTTGATGGTGACCGGGTTGTCGTCGATATTCAGCGTGCAGGCTTCCTCGCACGGTGCCGGGCAGATGCGTCCGGTGAATTCCGGGAAATTGTTGGTGGAGTGCAGCACGTTCAGGGCATCCTGCCACTTGCCCTGGTAGACCAGGTCGTTCCAGTCCGGAATGATGTTGTTGACCGGGCAGCCCTGGTGGCAGAACGGAATACCGCAGTCCATGCAACGTGCACCCTGGATGCTGACTTCATCTTCATTCAGCGGGATGACGAACTCGCGGTAATGCTGCACGCGGTCGGCTGCCGGTGCATAGCTGCGGTCATGCCGCTCATATTCCAGGAATCCCGTTGGCTTACCCATGCTCAGCGCTCTCCCCCGGCTGCCTGCGAGGTTGCTTCCTGTGCGGCATGCATTTCCTGCAGTGCGCGGCGGTAATCGACCGGCATGACCTTGATGAATTTTGGTAAATACGCATTCCAGTTTTCCAGTATGTGACGACCGCGCGTGCTGCCCGTGTAGCGCACGTGACAGCTGATCAGGCGATAAAGACGCAGTGCGTCGTGCCGTGTCATGTCGTGATTGATCTCGACCAGGCCGTGCGTTTCCATGTCACCACCCTGGTGTTCCAGTTCTTCCAGTGCCGCATCTTCCTCGGGAATCGGTTCCAGCTCGACCATGGCAAGATTACAGCGCTGTTCGAAGTCGCCGCGCTCGTCGAGCACGTAAGCGATGCCGCCGCTCATGCCCGCCGCGAAATTACGACCCGACTCACCCAGCACGACGACAATGCCGCCGGTCATATACTCACAGCCGTGATCGCCGACGCCCTCGACGACGGCGGTGGCGCCGGAGTTGCGCACCGCGAAGCGTTCGCCGGCCACGCCACGGAAATAACATTCGCCGCTGATTGCGCCGTACAGCACGGTGTTGCCGACAATAATATTTTCTTCCGGCACGATCGGGGTTTCTTCCGGCGGGTACACCACCAGGCGGCCGCCGCAGAGGCCCTTGCCGACGTAGTCGTTACCTTCACCGACCAGCGTGATGCTGACGCCATGTGCAACAAAGGCACCGAAGCTCTGCCCGGCCGTGCCGCGCAGGGTGATGCTGATGGTGTCTTCCGGCAGGCCGGTGTGACCATAACGCCGTGCCACTTCGCCGGACAGCATGGCACCGACGGTGCGATTGGTATTCTTGACCGGCAGGTCGATCTGTACCGGTGTGGACGCTTCCAGCGCCGGTTGTGCCTGCCGGATCAGCTCGTTGTCGAGCGCCTTGTCGAGGCCATGATCCTGCGTCTCGCAATGGTAGATACCCACACCCGGTGCTGCCTCGGGCTTGTGCAGGATGCGGGAAAAGTCCAGGCCGCGCCCTTTCCAGTGATCGATGGCGCGTCGCATGTTGATGTGTTGTGACTGGCCGACCATGTCATCGAACTTGCGGTAGCCCAGTTTTGCCATCAGCTCGCGGATTTCCTCGGCGACGAAGAAAAAATAGTTGACCACGTGTTCCGGCTTGCCGGTGAAGCGCTTGCGCAGCTCCGGGTCCTGGGTGGCTACGCCGACCGGGCAGGTATTGAGGTGGCACTTGCGCATCATGATGCAGCCCTCGACGATCAGCGGTGCGGTAGCGAAGCCGAATTCGTCGGCACCGAGCAGTGCACCGATGACCACGTCGCGGCCGGTGCGCATGCCGCCGTCGACCTGCACCGCGATGCGCGAGCGCAGGTTGTTCAGTACCAGGGTCTGGTGGGTTTCCGCCAGGCCGATTTCCCACGGGCTGCCGGCATGCTTGATGGATGTCAGTGGGCTTGCGCCGGTGCCACCGTCAAAGCCGGAAATCGTGACGTGGTCGGCATGCGCCTTGGATACGCCGGCGGCGACGGTGCCGACTCCGACCTCGGCAACCAGCTTGACGCTGATATCCGCTTTCGGGTTGGTGTTCTTCAGATCGTGGATCAGCTGTGCCAGGTCCTCGATCGAGTAGATGTCATGGTGCGGCGGCGGCGAGATCAGGCCCACGCCGGCAGTCGAATGCCGCACCTTTGCAATGGTGGCATCGACCTTGTGGCCGGGCAGCTGTCCGCCTTCGCCCGGCTTGGCACCCTGCGCCATCTTGATCTGGATGACATCGGAATTCACCAGGTACTCGGTAGTGACGCCAAAGCGCCCCGAGGCAACCTGCTTGATGGCAGAACGTGCCGTATCGCCGTTATCCATCGGCTTGAAACGCTCGGCGAGTTCGCCGCCTTCGCCGGTGTTGGATTTGCCGCCGATACGATTCATGGCAATCGCCAGTGTCGAGTGTGCCTCGTAGGAGATCGAGCCAAATGACATGGCGCCGGTCGAGAAACGCTTGACGATCTCGCTGGCCGGTTCCACTTCATCCAGCGGCACCGGGTTATCGGAGAGCTTGAACTCGAACAGGCCACGCAGGTTCATCAACTGTTCGTTCTGCTCGTTGACCAGGCGCGCGAACTCCTTGAAGGTCTTCGCGTCGTTGGTGCGCGTGGAATGTTGCAGTTTTGCAATCGTATCCGGTGTCCACATGTGGTCTTCGCCACGGATGCGGAACGCGTAGTCGCCACCCACGTCCAGGCTGCTGCGGTAGATCGGTGCGTCACCATAGGCATCGCGTTGCCAGCGCACGGTTTCCTCGGCGACCTCTTTCAGACCGATACCCTCGATAGTGGTGGTGGTGCCGGTGAAGTAGGCGTCGACGAATGCCGTGCTCAGGCCGACGGCATCGAAGATCTGGGCGCCACAATAGGACTGGTAGGTGGAGATGCCCATTTTAGACATGACCTTGAGCAGCCCCTTGCCGATCGCCTTGATGTAGCGCTTCTGGACTTCGTCGGAATCCAGCTCGCCCGGCAACTGGTTACGGATCGATTCCAGTGACTCAAATGCCAGGTAGGGGTTGATGGCCTCAGCGCCGTAACCGGCGAGTGTTGCAAACTGGTGTACTTCGCGTACTGCGCCACTCTCCACGACCAGGCCGGACTCGGTGCGCAGGCCGGCACGTACCAGGTGGTGGTGCACGCTGGCGGTCGCCAGCAGCGCCGGGATGGCAATGTGATCGGCATCGGCGTTGCGGTCGGACAGGATGAGGATGTTGTAGCCCTCGGTAACGGCCTGCCTGGCCTGCCGGCACACGTTGTCCAGCGCTCCCTGCATACCGTCTGCACCCCCGTCAGCCGGGTAGCAAATATCCACGGTGCGGGTACGGAATGCACCGTTGGTATGGTCTTCGATATGGCGGATGCGTTCGATGTCGGTATTGGTCAGGATCGGCTGGCTGACTTCCAGGCGCATGTGTTCGCCGGCCGACTCGTGGCCAAGCAGGTTCGGGCGCGGGCCGATCAGGGATACCAGCGACATCACCAGTTCCTCGCGGATCGGGTCGATCGGCGGGTTGGTGACCTGGGCAAAGTTCTGCTTGAAATAATTCGACAGCGGTTTTGACTTGTTCGACAGTACCGCGATCGGGTTGTCTGCACCCATCGAGCCAATGGCTTCCTGACCGGTAGCCGCCATTGGCGTCATCAGGAACTTGATGTCCTCCTGGGTATAGCCAAAGGCCTGCTGCCGGTTGAGCAGGGTGTCGCTGTCCGGTGCCATCGGTGCAACCTGGCCCGGCAGGTCCTCGATGCGGATCTGGGTCTTGTCGAGCCAGTCCTGGTAGGGGCGGCTGTTGGACAGGGTTTCCTTCAGTTCCGCATCATCGATGATGCGTCCCTGCTGCATGTCGATCAGGAACATCTTGCCAGGCTGCAGGCGCCATTTCTTGACAATGCGTTCCTCCGGGATGTCCAGCACGCCCATTTCGGAGGCCATCACCACCAGGTCGTCATCGGTAATCAGGTAGCGCGCCGGGCGCAGGCCGTTGCGGTCCAGCGTGGCGCCGATCTGGCGGCCATCGGTAAATGCCACCGCCGCCGGTCCGTCCCACGGCTCCATGACGGCAGCGTGATATTCGTAGAAGGCGCGGCGTTTCTCATCCATCAGCGGGTTGCCGGCCCAGGCCTCCGGGATGAGCAGCATCATGGCATGCGCCATGGAATAGCCGCCGGTGACCAGCAACTCCAGTGCATTATCGAAGCAGGCCGAGTCGGACTGGCCCTCGGCGATCAGCGGCCACAGTTTTTGCAGGTCGTCACCGAACAGCTCCGATGCCATCGAGTGGCGGCGCGCATTCATCCAGTTGATGTTGCCGCGCAGGGTATTGATCTCACCGTTGTGCGCAATCATGCGGAACGGGTGTGCCAGGTCCCAGGACGGAAAGGTGTTGGTGGAGAAACGCTGGTGCACCAGTGCCAGGGCCGAGGTCATGCGTGCGTCGTTCAGGTCGGCATAGTAGGTGCCCACCTGGTCGGCAAGCAGCATGCCCTTGTAGCAGATGGTGCGCGCGGACATGGAAGGCACGTAAAAACATTCATGGCCGGGCTTGCCGGAATCGCGCACTGCGTTTTCCACGCGTTTGCGGATAATGAACAGAGTGCGCTCAAAGCCATCGGTGTCGCTGCATTCGGCGCCCTTGCCGATAAATACCTGGCGTACGACCGGCTCGACCTGCTTGACGCTTGCCCCCAGTCCGTTGTTGTCAGTGGGTACATCGCGCCAGCCCAGCAGGGTCTGGCCTTCCTCTGCGATCATCTGTTCGATCAGGCCTTCACACCAGCTGCGGGTGTCTGCCTCACTCGGCAGGAACATCATGCCAACACCGTAATCATCGGCAGCCGGCAGTTCGATACCGAGTTTGCCGCACTCCTCGCGCAGCAGGGTATCCGGAATCTGTATCAGGATGCCGGCACCGTCTCCGGCCAGCGGGTCGGCACCAACGGCACCGCGGTGGGTCAGGTTTTCCAGGATGCGCAGTCCCTGCTGGACGATCTCGTGGCTTTTGCGCCCCTTGACGTTGGCTACAAATCCGACACCACAGGCGTCGTGTTCATTGGCAGGATCATAGAGACCTTGTCGTGGTGGCAGCATGCCGTGCGTCATTAGGAAATACCTTTTTATATAAAGCGTGTTCCGTGTTATCCCGCCACACGCCATGCGTAGGCAAAATTAATAACAGAAACAATTGGTTATAAACTAACTGCCCGTGCGCAACAGGCCGGCCCGTGGTTTGGCGGGCGGCTGCGCAAAAGGCCGGACAGTATAGCGCCGCTATGCCTGCGGTTCAATTTGGAGATGGGGGTTTTTCCCTTTTAGTATCAGGGATATGGACAAGCTGCGGCAGCAGGGCTATTCCGTCTGTGCCTGCATGAATACCACCTGGTAGCCACGCTTGAGCTGCTCATCGCGTACCCGGATCAGGGCCGTCTCGGCACTTTCCCGGTCCGGGAAGTGCTCTCGCACGACGCGTCCGCGCGCGCCCTGGTAGCCCCACTCGCGAATCAGTGACCAGCCTTCCAGCAGATCTTCCTGCAGGTGCAGGTGATAGAAGCGTGGTGCCTTGTCACCCTCGGGCGGGATTTGCATGTAGATGCGCATGAGCTGGATACGTCGTCATTGCGAGGAACGTAGTGACGAAGCAATCTCCTGATGACGGATGCTAAACCATGAGATTGCCGCGCTTCGTTCGTAATGACAAGCGTCTCTAATTCGTCGGGGTCTCACTACATCGCCGGGTTGAAGGTGCGGTCATACTCGGCGATGGCGTAGCGGTCGGTCATGCCGGCAATGTAGTCGGCCACTGCACGTGCGCGGCCGTAGTCACCTTCACTGTTTTCCAGCGCTTTAACATGCGCCCTGGCATCATCCGGTAACAGGCGCGGGTCTTCGAGGAATGCGCTAAACAGTGCCGTGATGGTTTTCCCGGCCTTGGCGGTCATGCGGTGTACGCGATAGTGGCGATACAGCCGGGCGCGCAGGAAGCGTTTCAGGTCGAGGTTTTTCTCACGCATCCCGTCACTGAAGCTGACCAGTGGCTCGCCGTGTTGACGTACATCATCAATCGTCTCTGGTTTTGCCGAGGCAAGGCGTTCTGCACTGGTTTCTACCAGGTCGATGACCTGGCAACCGATCAGGCGCCGTACCACCTCGTGAATGGTGCGACGTGGTGCCAGTTGCGGGTATTTTGCACGCACGATCTCGTACTGTTCCCGGAACAACACGACCTCGCAGAGGGCGTCGACGTCAATCAGCCCGGAGCGCAGCCCGTCATCCACATCATGGCTGTTATAGGCAATTTCATCGGCAAGGTTGGTCAGCTGTGCTTCCAGCGAGGGTTGCGTGCGTTGGATGAAACGCTCCCCGAGCTCGCCAAGTGCCTCGGCATTCTTGCGCGAGCAATGCTTGAGGATGCCTTCGCGTGATTCAAACGTCAGGTTGAGGCCGGTAAATTCCGCATAACGTTCTTCCAGTTCATCGACCACGCGCAGTGACTGCAGATTGTGTTCAAAGCCGCCGTAGTCCTGCATGCAGGCATTCAGCGCATCCTGCCCGGCATGGCCAAACGGGGTATGGCCAAGGTCATGCGCGAGGGCGATGCCCTCGGTGAGGTCTTCGTTGAGTTTGAGTGCGCGTGCGATGGAGCGTGCCACCTGCGCCACTTCGATGGAATGGGTCAGGCGGGTGCGAAACAGGTCGCCCTCGTGGTTGACGAAAACCTGCGTCTTGTACTCCAGACGGCGAAATGCCGCCGAGTGAATGATGCGGTCGCGGTCACGCTGGTATTCACTGCGATGGGCCGGCGCCGGTTCCGGGTGGCGCCGGCCGCGAGAGGTTTCCGGGTTGGCGGCATAAGGCGCCGGCGTGACAGGGTTTGTCTGTGTATCTGCGCTGCTCATGCAGCGGACGACGTTTCGGCCAGTGTGGCGGCAAGCAGGTCCGACTGGTAGTCAGCCGTTACCACGGCATTGCCAATCGATTTGAGCAGTACCAGGCGCAGGCCACTGTCGAGGGCCTTTTTATCGACCGCCATGAGATCAAGAAACTGCTGGGTGCTCATTTCTGCCGGTGGCGCGGTGGGCAGCCCCGCCGTGCTTATCAGTTGCGCGGTACGCTCGACATCCGCCGCTGTCAGCCAGCCATGCCGCGCGGACAGGTCTGCCGCCATCACCATGCCGGCTGCAACTGCCTCGCCATGCAGCCAGTTGCCGTAACCGGTGCCGGTTTCGATCGCATGCCCAAAGGTATGGCCGAGGTTGAGCAGGGCGCGTTTACCGCTTTCGCGTTCGTCGGCGGCAACGATTTCCGCCTTGATGGCGCAGGAGCGCTCGATGGCGTATGCCAGCGCCTGCTTGTCGCGTGACTTGAGCGCGGCCATGTTCTGTTCCAGCCAGTCAAAAAAGCCGGCGTCATGGATCAGCCCGTACTTGATCACCTCGGCCAGGCCGGCGGCCAGCTGGCGGTCGTCCAGGGTATCGAGGGTGTTGGTATCAATCAGTACGCAGCCGGGCTGATGGAAGGCGCCGATCATGTTTTTGCCCAGCGCGTGGTTTACCCCGGTCTTGCCCCCCACCGAGGAGTCCACCTGTGCCAGCAGGGTGGTTGGCACCTGCAGGAAGGCCACGCCGCGCTGGTAACTGGCGGCAGCAAAACCGGTAATGTCACCAACCACGCCACCACCGAGGGCGACCAGCGTGCAGCCGCGATTCAGGCGGTGTTCCAGCAGCGCGGTGTAGATGGTGTTCAGGGTGTCCAGGTTCTTGAACTGTTCCCCGTCCGGCAAGATGACCGTGGCGACGTCAAAGTCAGTCAGCAGGGCCAGCAGGCGGTCGAGGTAGAGCGGGGCGACGGTTTCATTACTTACCACCAGCACCTGGCGGCCGTGAATATGCGGCGTCAGCAGTGCGGGGTCATCGAGCAGGTTTTGCCCGATGTGGATCGGGTAGCTGCGCGCGCCAAGGTCAACGGTCAGAGTCTTCATGTGCCTGTTAGTTAAGGAAGTTGCCGGCCAGCATAGCCAATTATGGTGCCGGAGTGCAAAACCGGCTCAATCGAGGCGTTTGATGATTTCCCGGACCACGTCCATAACACGCATGCCGTCGGTATTGATCACGATATCGGCGGCTTCGCGGTACAGTGGCTCACGTATGGCCATCAGTTCTTCCAGTTTTGCACGCGGGTTGTCGGTCTGTAGCAGGGGGCGGTTGCGGTCGCGGCTGGTGCGCCTGAGTTGCTGGTCCACCGAGGTGTGCAGATAGATTACCGTGCCGCGGCTGCTCAGGTGCTGGCGGTTTTCCGGGTCGAGGATGGCGCCGCCACCGGTCGAGAGGATGATATCCGGCAGTTGGGTCAGTTCATCGATGACGGCGCTCTCGCGCTTGCGGAAACCGGCCTCGCTCTCGAGTTCAAAGATCAGCGGGATATCGACACCGGTGCGCCTTTCGATTTCATGGTCGCTGTCATGGAAGGCCATCTTCAGCCGTTTCGATAACTGGCGGCCGATGGTGGATTTCCCGGCCCCCATCGGTCCTGTCAAAAACAAACTGCCCGGCATTTTCATGCCGGGCAGGTATGACAGATTATTGTCTTGCTGGCAAGCAATACCAGCGACAGAGGGTCAGATCCGCAGTTCTTCCTTGACGATCTTCGGTGTCACGAAGATCAGCAGTTCGCCCTTGTCAGACTCCTTGAGGGTATTCTTGAACAGCCAGCCGACTACAGGCAGTTCACCCAGCACCGGTGTCCGTTTGACCTGGTCGACGTTCACTTCCGTGTAGACACCGCCCAGTACCAGGGTCTCGCCATTATCGATCAGCACCTGGGTGGCTACCTCGTTGGTATCGATGGATGGGCCAGCATCGGTATTCTGACCCACCGTATCGTTGGTGATGATCAGGTCCATAACGATACGATCATCCGGCGTGATCTGCGGCGTGACGTTCAGGCTCAGCACGGCCTTCTTGAAGGCGACGCTGGTTGCGCCACTGGAAGTGGCCTTCTCATACGGGATTTCCGTACCCACCTCGATATAGGCCGCCTTCTGGTTGGATGTCAGCACGCGCGGGCTGGAAATGGTTTCCGTCAGGCCCTCGGCCTCCGCAGCGGTCAGCGTGAGGTCAAGGAAGTGGCTGCCGATCTTGCCGAAGCCCATGCTAAGAGTGGTGGTGGGACCTGTAGCGGGGAGGGCCACGAGGAAGTCACCGTCCACGAAATGATTCGAGCTGTTGGTGTAGTCCCTGGTCGCAGTTAACTCGACGCCGAGATCGCGCGAGAAGTTTGTGTCGGCAACCACCACGCGGGACTCGATCAGCACCTGGCGTACCGGTACGTCCAGCTGTGCGATCATCGTGCGAATCTCGGTCAGCTTGGCGGCCGTGTCCTGTATCAGCACGGTGTTGGTGCGTGCGTCGATCGTTGCCATGCCGCGATCCGACATCAGCGAGGTTTCCTCGCTCTTAAGCAAGGAGACAATGGCCGATGCCTTGGCGTAGTTGATCTGGATGAACTCGGAATACAGCGGCTCGAGTTCCTCGATCTGCTTCATGGATTCCAGTTCCAGTTTCTCGCGGGCGGCGATTTCCTCACTCGGGGCCACCAGCATGACATTGCCGCTCTGGCGCATGGCCAGGCCCTTGGTCTTCAGGATGATATCCAGCGCCTGATCCCAGGGTACGTTCTTGAGGCGCAGGGTCAGGCTGCCATTAACCGTGTCGCTGACAACCACGTTGATACCGGTGAAGTCTGCGATCAGCTGCAGCACCGAACGTACCTCGATGTCCTGGAAGTTCAGGGACAGGCGTTCGCCGGAGTAGCCGAGTTCGTCCTTCTTGCTTTCCTCGGCTTCTTCCTTGGTCAGCTGGCGGACCTCGATGGTGAACTGGTCATCCGACTGGTAGGCAATGTAGTCATACTCGCCCATCGGGGTAATTACCATGTGGACATTCTCACCCTTGGTGTAGGTATCGATGGTCTTTACCGGCGTGGCAAAGTCCAGCACGTCCATGCGGCGTTCCAGCTCTTTTGGTAACTGTGCGCGGTAGAAATCCACCACGACCTTGCCGCCTTCCTGGCGCATGTCGACCGGGATGGATGGGTCGGAAAGCGTCACGATGACGCGGCCTTCGCCCGCTTCGCCGCGGCGGAAGTCAACATTGCCAAGCTGGTTGTTGCTGCCCCCGGCAGTGTTCATGGCGATAGCCTCGGCCTCGGAAAGTTCGCGACCGGCGCCCTGGATCGTCAGTACCACCTTGTTGCCGTCGGCATGTGCCTCGTACGGAACCATGTCAGACAGGTTTACCACCACGCGGGTGCGACCCTTGGCCTCGACCACAGTCATGCTGTCCGCCATTCCGATACCGATATTCTGCGAACGCTCGGCCAGACCATTACTGGTCTCCGGAAAGTCCAGCGCAATGCGTGCCGGATTATCGATGGTAAAGCTTAGCGGCGCAGTTGCCGGCTGACTCATGGTCAGGGTGATCTGTGCCTTGTTGCCAGCCAGGCTGGTAAATTCGACATTCTGCAGGGTATTGCCGGCTGCATGTGCCGTGACGATGCCGCCCAACAACAGCAGGCCCGCGGTAAGCAGTTTATTGCATAGTTTGCCGGCCTGTCGTTTGGTGGACTGAATCAGCGAGGATTCACGTGTCTGCAAACGGCGAGAGAAAGTTCCGATCATTGTTATCACCCTGTAGGTTATTCGCTGATGGCGATCGTTGCCTGGCGTTCCATCCAGCCACCGATACCATCCGGAATAATTTCAGTAAGTTCGACTTCGAATTCAGTTACCCGCGTGATCTTGCCGTGGTTCTGCCCGGCATAGTTGCCGGTCTGCACCCGATGAATGGTGCCATCGGTATCATTGATCAGTGCCCAACTGGCTTCATGCTGTTCCAGGGTGCCGACCATGCGCAGACTGTCGAGCGGAAATTCCTCGAGCGGCTCGGCAGAGCGGTCAAAGTCCGGCTTGATACCGTTGTTTGACACCTGGATAGTTACGGCCTGCTGGTTGGAGAATGAGGGCTCGGTAAACGGGTCACGCAGATCGTTCGCCGCATAGGTAAACGATTCATATGGACTGAATTCCGGCAGCGGTTCGATTCGCGATACCTGCTGGTTTTTCACGGTCTCGACATAGTCAGTCAGGTCACTGGTCGGGTCGCCGGAGCAGGCAAGCAGGTTTGCTGACACTGCAGCAACCAGCAGCCAGTTGGATACGGGGCGTAATTTTCTGTGCATCATTTGGCCACCTCCCCGGCTCTCTCATCATCTTCGAGATAGCGGTAGGTCTTTGCGGTCAGGTCCATGGCAAGCATGTCGGCCTTGCCGGCGCGGCTGATCTTGATGTTGTGTAGCGTGACAATTCGCGGCAAGGCAGCGACGCCACTGACGAAGTCACCGAACTCGTGATAATCACCTATGACACGGATGGTGATGGGCAGTTCGGAATAGAACTCCCTGGGATTCTCGCGCTTCGGCTGGAACAGTTCGAACTCCAGGCCACTGGCCAGGCCGGTCTGGGAGACGTCGACCAGCAGCTCAGCGACTTCCGTCTGGTTCGGCAGTTGGCGCAGCATGGCGCCAAACGATTCGCGCATTTCCTCGAGTTGTTTCTCGTAGGCTTCCAGGTTCACTGCCTGTTCGGCCTTTTTCTCGAAGATGACCTTGAGGTCTGCTTCCTTGCGCTCGGCGTCTTCCAGCACAACCAGCTGGTCCTTGTTATGGAACCAGTAGCCGAGGAAAATGATACCAGCCATAAGAAACAGGATGATTACGGCACGCGCGGCCGCCGGCCAGCGCGCAATATTAGTCAGATCAAGTTCATTTATATCCATAATGATTACCCGGCCTCGCCTTTGCCATCAGCCTCACTCTCACTCTTCTTGCGGGCCTTCTGGCTGCCTCGCAGGGTAAAGTTCGCTATACGGCGTCGGTTGGATTCGGTGGTTTTGATCAGGTCAAGACGCGGACCGGCAAACCATTCCGAGCCATCGATATTACGCATGTAGTCGGAGACACGGGCATTGGACTGGGCAATGCCGGTCAATACCAGGTTGCGGGTCTTCTGGGTAAAACTCTTCAGGTACACGCCTTCCGGCATAGTCCTCACCAGTTCGTCCATCAGGTGAACACTTTCCGGGCGGCTGCTCTGCAGCTCCTGGATCACGTTCATACGTGCCAGCAGATTGTCCTTCATCTTTTCGAGCTCCTGGATGCGACCGATGCGCTTGTTCAGGACCGCGATTTCTGACTGCAGGAACTCGTTACGCTGGTTCTGGTTCTGGATATTACTTTCGAAGTGAACGTGGGCGAGCAGTACGACCAGTGCGGCAACGACGGCGCCGCCGCCGGCAGCAAACGCAAATTCGCGCTGTTTCTGTTTGTTGAGCTCTTCACGCCATGGAAGCAGGTTTATATGTGCCATATCAGTCAAAGCTCCTGAGTGCCAGTCCGCAGGCAACCAGCAGGGCTGGCGCGTCGTTGCTCAGTGTCTGCGGCTTGATGCGCGCGGACAGGGACATCGATGCAAACGGGTTGGCAATCGTTGTTTCAACACCCAGTTTTTCCTGGATCATTTCATCCATACCGGGAATGGAGGCACTGCCACCAGCCAGTACGATGTGATCTACCGTGCTGTGCGGGCTGGAGGAATAGAAAAACTGCAGTGAGCGGCTGGCCTGCTGGGTCATGGCCTGCTTGAAGGGTTCCAGTACATCTGTCTGGTAGCTTTCCGGCAGACCGCCCTGGCGTTTTGCCATGCCGGCCTCTTCATAGGACAGTCCGTAACGACGCATGATTTCTTCGGTCAGCTGCTTGCCACCAAATACAGTGTCGCGGGTGTAGATACTTTTCAGGTTGTGTATCACGTTGAGGGTCGTCATGGAGGCGCCCACATCGATGACCGCGATAGTCTTGCCCGCACCCTGGTCCGGCAACTGGTCCGCCAGTATCGCAAAGGCGTTCTCACTGGCGAATGACTCGACGTCCATGACCTGGGTGGTCAGGCCGCCGGTTTCAACCGCTGCGCTGCGCAGGTCGACATTCTCGCTGCGGCAGGCCGCCAGCAGGACGTCCACGGTGTCCGGGTTGTTTTCCGAGGGGCCGATCACCTCGAAATCCATGTTCACCTCTTCCAGCGGATAGGGCACATATTGATCTGCTTCCAGATCAATCTGGCTCTCCAGATCGTCCTCGCTGAGGCCGGCTGGCATCGGTATGATCTTGGTGATTGTCGAGGAGCCGGCTATGGCAACCGCCGCGTGCTGGATGCGTGTGCCGGAGCGCTTGACAGCGCGCCGTACCGCTTCACCTACGGCGTCCACGTCGGTAATATTCTTCTCGACAACGGAATTGGGTGGCAGGGGCTCAACGGCGTAGCTTTCGACCCGGTAGCGCGAGCCGCTCCGGCTCAGTTCCAGCAGCTTGACAGCCGTTGAACTGATGTCCAGGCCAATGAGTGGTGGTTTCGTCCGTTTGAATAGTTGCGCGAATGGCACAATATTTTCCTTTTAGTTACCCGCTGTTGGACAGCACAGGTAGTTCGCCGCATTAGAGGACATTGCCAAATGCTTGTCAACTAATGTGTAATTAAAAAAAGGTTACTGTCACTGCATATCGGTCGGGCGGAAATTTTGTTTAGGATATTTTTCCTGCGCGGCGATTATTTATTAATTTATGACCCGTTTAAGGTCTATTCTTTGAACCCGATCACAGGTTGCCACCAATAATATGAATCTGCGTCGTACCGGCCCTTACCTGCTGTCCCTGTTGTTGACAGTTATTTTTTTGACAGCCCTGGTGTCAGCCTGGCTCTATATCAGGATCGAGCCACAGTTACCCTCTATCGCCAGGCTGAAGGATGTGCAGCTACAGGAGCCGCTGCGGGTTTACACGCATGATCGCAGATTGCTGGCGGAGTTCGGCGAGAAGCGCCGCTCTCCGGTGATTATCGAGGAGGTGCCGCCGCTGCTGGTGAAGGCCTTTCTGGCTGCCGAGGATGACCACTTCTACGATCATTCCGGCGTGGATTTCCCCGGACTGGCACGGGCCGTCATTGAATTGGCGCGCACGGGAAAAAAGCGTCGCGGTGCGAGCACAATCACCATGCAGGTGGCGCGTAATTTCTTCCTCTCCAGTGAGAAGACCTACATGCGCAAGCTGACAGAGATCCTGCTGGCGTTTCGTATCGAGGGTTCGCTCAGCAAGGACGAAATCCTTGAGCTGTACTTCAACAAGATCTACCTGGGGAATCGTGCCTACGGCGTGGAGACTGCGGCGCAGATCTATTACGGGCATGGCATCGATGAGCTTTCGCTGGCACAAATGGCCATGATCGCTGCGCTGCCCAAGGCGCCTTCGCGCGTCAACCCGATCAATGACCCAGAGGCCGCGACGGAAAGGCGCGACTATATCCTTGGTCGTATGCTGAACCTGGGGTACATCGATGACGAGCAGCATGCGGTGGCGGTCGCCGAGACGGACGCGGCGGTGCTGCATGCCGTGCAGGCCGAGGCGAGTGCGCCTTTTGTCGCTGAAATGGTGCGCAGCGAAATGGTCGAGCGCTACGGTCCGCAGGCCTACACCTCCGGCTTCGAGGTGATTACCACCGTGGACGTCACTCACCAGTCGGCCGCAAACAAGGCCTTGCGTGATGACCTGATAGCCTACAGCAAGCGCCATGGCTACCGCGGTGTCGAGGCGCACGTGGATACGACCGAGGTCAGCCAGGAAGACCGGGGGGCTGCCTTGCTGTCAGATTATCCCGCAGTGGGCGGGCTGGTGGCCGCGCTGGTCACGCAGGTGGATGGGCAGACCGCGCAACTCCAGCTTGGTGACGGTGCGGAATTACAATTGGACTGGGAAGGGCTGGACTGGGCAAGTCCCTACCGGGGTGTGAACCGCAAGGGTGCTGCTCCCAAGCAGGCCAGCGATATCCTTGTGCCGGGCGATATCGTCCGTGTACGGGAACTGGAGGACGACCGCTGGGAACTGTCCCAGGTGCCTGCCGTGGAGGGTGCGCTGGTTGCGCTCAGACCGGTAGATGGTGCCATCCTGGCGCTGGTCGGCGGGTTTGATTTTTACAACAGCAAGTTCAACCGGGTCACACAGGCCCAGCGCCAGCCGGGCTCCAGCTTTAAGCCGGTGATCTATTCCGCGGCGCTTGAAAAGGGCTATACACCTGCCAGCATTATCAATGATGCCCCGGTTGTGTTTGACGACCCGAAGCTGGAGTCAACCTGGCGTCCGGAAAATTACAGTGGCCAGTTCTATGGTCCCACGCGGTTGCGCGAGGCGTTGTACCGTTCACGCAACCTGGTTTCGATCCGTATCCTGCGTGACATCGGTGCTGACTATGCGGCCAAATATGCCACGCGTTTCGGTTTTGAATCCAGCCAGTTGCCGCGTGATCTCACGCTTGCGCTGGGCAGTGCCTCGGTCACGCCGTTACAGATGGCGCGTGCCTACGCGGTGCTGGCCAACGGCGGTCACCTGGTCGAGCCCTATTTCATCAAGCGCATCAGCAATGCGGAGGGCAAGCTGGTATACCAGGCCAGGCCGGCGGTGGTCTGCACGCACTGCGCGGAAACCATGGAGACCATCAATAGCGATGGGGAGCGGCCACTGCCACTGGCCAGGCCGGTGCTGGCGCCGCGTAATGTCTGGCTCATGACCTCGATGATGCGTGACGTCATCCAGCGTGGCACCGGGCGTAAGGCGCGCGTACTGGGCAGACCGGACCTGGCCGGCAAGACCGGCACCACCAATGATCAGATGGATGGCTGGTTCTCCGGCTTCAATCACGCACTGGCGGTAACTGCATGGGTCGGGTTCGACCAGTTGCAGCCGCTTGGTCGGGGTGAAACAGGCGGGCATGCCGCCTTGCCCATGTGGATCGATTACATGGCGGTTGCGCTGAAAGGTGTCCCGGTGAAAAAACAGGAGCCACCGGAAGGGCTGGTGACGGTGCGCATTGATCCGCAGACCGGGCTACTGGCAGGCAGCGGCCAGCACGACGCCATTTTTGAAACCTTCATGGTGGAGAATGTGCCGCAGGGCGGCAGCGGCTCGTCGACGTCTGTTGGTGGGTCGGCCGCAGGTGACGCCGCTACTGACCAGTTGTTCTAGCACATCGCTACAGGTCGGCCTTGATGCTGTCGATCGAGGCCTGCAGTCCAGCGCGCTCTGTATCATCCAGGGGCAGTTCAATCACCTTTTCGATCCCCTTGTTGCCGAGAATGGCCGGCACTCCGGCGGGAATATCGTGTTGACCGTATTCGCCGTCGAGGATGCAGACGCTGGGTAATACCCTGGCGCTATTGTTACAGATCGCCTCTACCATGGTTGCGATTGCTGCCGCCGGGCCGTTGTAGGCGCTGCTGTTCTGGCGCAGTTCCAGTACTTCGGCGCCGCCATGTTGGGTGCGCGCGTTGATGCGTTGTATCGTTTCCGGGGTGAGAAAGGTGCTGGCCGGCACGCCGTTGATGGTGCTGAAGCGGGTCAGCGGCACCATGGAATCGCCATGTCCGCCAATGACCATGGTCTGGATATCCTTGACCGAGAGGCCGGTTTCTTCTGCCATGAAGCTGGCCATACGTGCGGCGTCCAGTACGCCCGCCTGCCCGAATACGCGGTTGCGTTCCCAGCCGGTGCGCTGCCAGGCGTGCAGGGTCAGCACATCAACCGGGTTGGTGACCAGCAGCAACAGGCTGTCCGGCGCATTTTCCAGTACCTGGTCAACCACGCTGTCGATAACGGCCCGGTTCACATCCAGCACATCGCTGCGCGACATGCCCGGCTTGCGCGGTGAGCCGGCGGTGACAATGACCAGTCCGGAATCCTTCAGCAGGGCCGGATCGCTACCGCCGACAACGCGGGTGTCAAAACCATGAAAGGCGGCGGACTGGCGAATATCCAGTGCAGCGCCTGCGGCGGCACCTTCGCGCACATCCAGCAGCACCACTTCATGGCACATGCCGCGCTGCGCCAGTATCTGCGCGGTGGATTCGCCGACACGGCCTGCGCCGATGATACTGATCTTGTTCATCCCGTTTTCCCTTCGCAGCCTGGTGCGGTTATTGTTCGGTGGTGGTCTGATGGGGGTGACAGTATACCCGGTGTCGCAGCGGATAAAAAAACCGGGCCCCGTGGCCGGCTAGTGGACGATTTTCATCTGCTGTGCCGTTTCCGGTTCGCCGTCCGGGTAGTCCCCGTTGAGCAGGCGCAACTGCTGCTCCGGGTAATTTGCAATCGGTGAGGTCCTGGCAAGTTCCGCGTAGCGGGTCCCGGCCGGTACCGAGATGATTTTCAGGTGCTGCTCGCTGGCCAGTGCCTGTTCTTCATCATTCAACGGCCGGTAACTTGACGCGGTGGCCAGTGTGGCCCCGTGGTACTTGTCGGTATTACCCCGCTCTTTGGCAGCGCCGGCGAACAGCCAGGCGCTGGTATCGCGATAGATGACCACGTAGCGCACGGCACGCATGCCCCAAGGGGTCTTGCCATCTGCAATAGCCGTGTAGCCCTGGAATCCGCCGGTCGTAAAGGCTTTGCCGCCCTGCATATTTTCAAGGTGCATGCGTGAGCGCATGAACTCCTGCGGCGTAATCCGCTTGTTCAGGTCGGTGACGGTCACCTGGACGATGCCATCGCTATCGCGGCTGCCGGCGACGATGCGGTCCGCCTCGTTGTCGATGCGCCATCCGTCCGGAAAGGTCAGCGCGAAATCCAGGTCCTTGTGGTAGAAATGGTGGTTTCGCACGATGCCATCGGCCTCACGCGCCCCGAAGGTCATGCCATCCAGTGTCTGCAGGAAGCTGTCCCGTCCTGTGCGTGCCGGCCCGGGCGCACGCTGGCTGCCGGCTGCTGCGATGACTTCCTGCAGGCGTTTGTCGTTGTCCGGGTGGGTGGAGAACAGGCCGTGATAGGCCCTTGGTTCACGGTCTTCCAGTTCGGCAACCTGTTTGTCAAAGGTCTCCTGGTCTTTCAGTACACGCACGACCTGCAGCATGCCCTGCGGGTCATAACCGGTTTTCGCCAGGTACCCGGCGCCAAGCCGGTCGGCTTCCAGTTCATGTTCACGACCGTAGCCGCGCACGATGGCGGTACCTGCCAGGTTGGTCAGCGTATCGGCACCCTGGATGCCGGTCGAGGCGGCGAGCACGGCGCCAAGGATGCCGGTTGCGGTTGCGGTACTGTGCTGACGCACGCTGTGGCGCGCGGTGACGTGACCAATCTCGTGTCCCAGCACGGCTGCCAGTTCGGCCTCGGAATTGAGATAGGCAAGCAGGCCGCGCGTGATGTAGATATAACCGCCTGGCAGGGCAAAGGCGTTGACCGAGGTACTGTCGAGCACGCTAAACCGATAGATCAGTTCCGGCCGGTGGCTGTTGGCGGCCACTTTCTCGCCAACCTCCTGCACCAGTCGGGCGAGCCCGGGATGGTCGTAGGGCGGCATCTCCTTGATGATTTCGGCGCTGTACTTGCGCCCCAGGCTGATCTCCTGCTCCTCTGACATCAGCACAAAGTCCTGCTCGCCGGTGACCGGGTTGGTTGCGCAGGCGCCCAGCATGGATGCCACGATGGTAAGCATGGCACCGCGCAAGAGGTGGTTGGCGAAGTGTGTCAGCGTGTGATGCATCTAGCCAGGCTCCGGTGTCATGGTCACCAGCGCGGCCGGATGTTGTATGTTCATCCTCAGGCCCTGCCGGTCGGATTTTATCCAGCCACGGACTTCGACTGTATGGCCTTTCAGCTGTTCCAGGTAACCGGGTGAAAAATTGACCCGGTCGCGCTTGTTGATGTGCAGTGTCAGCGGTCCATCGAGATCGATCCAGAGTCCGTGCTTTTCAGCTCTGGCCCCGATGACGTTACCGTAGACAATAGCAAACCCGCGCAGGTTGGCAGGCAGTGCTGTGCTGGCGCGGGCCTGGTACTTTTCCAGCGCCCACAGTCCGTCCCGGTTAATGCGGGCTGCATCCTCCAGCCGCTGGTAGCAGTCCACGGCCCAGGTGTTTGGCGCCACGACCAGTGCAGTTGCCAGGCCTTGCTTAAGCAGCATGGACGCGACGTTGTTGCCGTTTTGCAAAAAAGCGTGTGCCAGCAGTCGTCCGTAATGGTCATGTGTGTCACTGCCATATTGCAGCAACAGCGTCCGGTTATTGTTGTCCAGCAAGGCCTGCAGGCTGGCGCGGGCCTCGTTCGCAAAGGGCTCGGTGTGCCTGTCGTCGCGCGCCATTTCAGGGGTATTGATGCCGATCAGGCGAACACGGCGGCCATCCTGCAGCTTGATGGTATCGCCATCAAAGACGTGGATAACCTGAGCGCGCTCATCAATATGTTCTGCCGGGCATTCACCTGCAGCAGCGGAGATGCCGGGGCAGGATAGCAGTACGCTGCACAGTAGCAGCCGCCACAACGAAAAGGGGGCGACCGAATCGGCCGCCCCCTGTCGTGAAAATCGTGATTGCATTCGCGCCGTGATCAGCTATTCCCGTAGCGCTGGCGGAACTTGTCGACACGGCCGCCGGTATCCAGCATTTTCTGCTTGCCGGTGTAGAACGGGTGACACTTGGAGCACACCTCGATGTTCAGATCGTCGCCCACCGTGGAACGGGTTTCAAAGGTTTCACCGCAACTGCAGGTGACCTTGATGGCTTCGTATGTCGGATGTGTATCTGCTTTCATGACTGCCTCGTAAGTGACGAACGGTTCCGGCTGGCGCGCTATAACGCCACCGTGAAAAGGCCGGGTATCGTACGTGATTTACCACGTGACGGCAAGTCAGAGCGGTGGCTATGCCGCATCGCGGTTTGTTAGGACAGATTCGTGGGTTATTGCGGAAATTTAATGATTTTTGCCGTATTTACAGGCTTTTTCGCCGAATATTCTGCCTCATGCAGCCATTGCAGGCGCGCCAGCAGGCCACTTTCGCCGGTTACGCTGTCCCACATGAGTTGCTGCATGCGTAGCGTCGCTGCCATGGGGGTCGGTGCAGTGTGGCGAACCTGGTCCAGTTTCCACTGCAGGCAGCGCAGGCGCTGTCGCCGCTGTGCCGGGGCCTGCTGAATGGCCTTTTCAAGCACATCATTCCGTTTGGTCTCAAAGGCCTGGGGATTATTGCGGGCAAGTGTGGCCCAGCTATCAAAATCAAACGACGGGCTGGCGTGCAGTTCTGGCATGTGATGCTCCTGGATGACCCGTGCGGCGGATCCTTGTTGTTCTACTGGAGTCATTTCAAGCTAGCACAGATTGTGCACAAATACGACGGGAATTTGACTATTTAGATAAATACGGCTTTATAAACAGTGAGCTATGGGGTTATTGCCTGTGGATAAGTCGGTGGAAAAGCCGGTGACACAATGTTTACTGGCAGGGGATAGGCCGATCAGTGGGCCGGGACCGTGCGCTCGCTGGCCCAGTGACGCAGGTGAGCGATTTTTTCCGCCATGACCCGGGACAGGGGCCGGGTCTGCTCGATTTCCGCGCGGATGTGATCGGTATCCAGGGCTGCCTGTTGTTCGCGGGCAAGGTAGGTTGCAGCAACAACGGCCTGCTCGATCTCGGCCCCGGAGAAGCCCTCGGTGATGCCGGCCAGCGTCAGAATATCGAAGTCGAGCGGTTTGTGTTCGCGCTTGCGCAGGTGGATGGCAAAAATTTCCGCGCGAGTTGCGGCATCCGGCAGGTCGACGAAGAAGATTTCGTCAAGACGACCCTTGCGAATCAGTTCCGGCGGCAGGTCTTCTATGGCATTGGCGGTGGCGACGATAAATACCGGCGCCTTGCGCTCCGCCATCCAGGTAAGCAGGTTGCCGAGAATGCGGCGCGAGGTGCCGTTGTCATTGTCGCCGGAGGCGATCGCCTTTTCGATTTCATCAATCCACAGCACACAGGGCGCCATGGCCTCGGCGGCCTTAAGTGCTTCACGCAGATTGCGCTCTGTTTCACCAAAGAACTTGTTGTAGAGCGTGCCGAAGTCCAGCCGTAGCAATGGCAGTGACCACATGCCGGCCACTGCCTTCGCGGCCAGGCTCTTGCCGCCGCCCTGCACGCCGACCAGCAGGATACCCCGCGGGGAATCTTCTGCGGCAATTGCATCCAGGAAGGCGCCGCGGCGGCGACTGATCCACTGCTTGAGGTTTTGCAGTCCGCCGACCGCGGCAAAATCCGCGGTGTCGAACTCGCAGGAAATGGCGCCGTTCGCTTCCAGCAGCTGGTAGCGTGCGTGCGTAACGCGCTCCAGGTCGTTACTGCGGATCGCACCGTCATCGTAGATGATGCTGCGAATGATGCGCCGTGCATCACTGCCGGTGAGTCCACGCAGCTGGTCGGTGACCAGCTCCAGTGTTTTTCGGTCAGTCTTGACCTGTTTGCCGGGGTTGGCGCCGGCCCACTGGCCGGCTTCTTCCCGGACCATGGCCTCCAGCCGGGTACGGTCGGGCAGCGACAGGCTAAAGGCTGCGCTGAGCGCGGCGATTTCCGGTGGCAGCGTCAGTTCGTGACTGACGAATACCAGGGTGTGTCCGAGGCTGTGGTAGTCCAGTGCGATTTCTTTCAGCAGGCGGACATTGTAGGCGTCATCGAGATAGGGGTGGAAATCCAGCAGCAGGTAAATGGTCGGCGAGGTAGTGGCCTTGACCTGTCCGAGCGCCTGTTGCGGTTCGCTGGCGTGGCGCTGCGGGGCCAGCTCAAGGTCGATGCGCTGCAGACCATTGGTGGCCGACCACGACATGACCGGTATGCCCAGCCTGAGCGCAAGGTTGGCAAACAGTTGTGTGACGCGTGTTTCGTCATGCGTCTCGATGGTAACCAGCGGCACCCGCGAGCGTAGCAGCAGTTCCAGGTCATGCAGGTCATTCATGCGTTCATTCCACGGTTTTTCCTGTGTTACGAACCGGTATCGTCCACAGCAGTGATCTATTGAGCGCGGCTTGCTTTCAGGGTGCTGAAGAATAGAGGGTCCGGTCGGTCGACGGGAACGCAATCAGTCATCGTCGCGTCTTACTGTCACGGATACGGTGTCCTCATCAGGATTACTTTCGGTGTGAAATTCGATCGGCCGGCAACACACCGGGCAGTCCTCGATATAGTCCTGGCTGCCATCTTCCGGTTCGATGGCGTTTTCAAAGCATTCGCCGCAATAGGGGCACTCAACGGACTTGAGCATTGTCACTCGTTTCCGGCAGCCAGTACTGCAGCAGTTCGTTGAGGTAGCGTTGCCCGAGTTCCGATGCACGCAGGCTGTTGTCTTTGCTCACCAGTAGGCCGGCATTCATTGCGGCAGTTGCAGTGTCCTCTATGGTGGTGACGGGCAGGCCGGTGGTGGCCGTGAACAGGGCCGTGCTGAAACCGGCATCCAGTCGTAATGCATTCATGACAAATTCCAGTGTCACATCATTCGCTGTCAGCTCCTTGCAGGAAGAGGCGAACGCCTTTGCGTCCAGGTACTGTTTCGGGTGGCGAATCTTTGTCCGGCGGTTAATTTTCTGTGTTGCCGCGTTGGTGATCTTGCCGTGCGCGCCGGCGCCAATGCCGAGGTAGTCGCCGAACTGCCAGTAGTTAAGATTGTGCCGGCATTGCCTGCCTGGTTGTGACCAGGCCGAAACCTCGTAGCGCGCATAACCGTTTTGTTCCAGCAGGGTGCGCCCGGCAAGTTGCATGTCCCACAGCGCCGTGTCATCCGGTAACTGTGGCGGGTGACGGTAAAACCAGGTGTTTGGTTCAATGGTCAGTTCATACCAGGACAGGTGAGCCGGCTCGAGATCGATTGCGGTGCGCAGATCGTCAAGCGCCTGCGGCTGTGCCTGGCCAGGCAGGCCGAACATGAGATCCAGGTTAAAGTTGTCAAAGCCGGCGTCATGGGCGGCCTCGGCGGCGCGTATCGCTTCCCGGCCGCTGTGGATACGACCGATCCCTTCCAGCAAGTCATCCTTGAAGCTTTGTACGCCAATCGACAGGCGGTTGATGCCGGCTGCCCGAAACCCTTCAAAATGTTCACGATCGACGGTGCCGGGGTTGGCTTCCAGGGTGATTTCCGCGCCCGGTTTTAATTGCACGCGTGAGCGCACACCGCTGAGCAGTTGCTCGATGGCTTCCGGTTTAAACAGGCTGGGTGTGCCGCCGCCAATAAAGATTGATTCCACCGGCCGGCCCCAGACTGCTGGCAGTTCCTGCTCCAGGTCGGCCAGCAGTGCGCTGACGTAGGCCTGTTGGGGGATGCCGCTGGGCGCTTCGTGCGAGTTAAAGTCACAGTACGGGCACTTGCGTACACACCAGGGAATGTGGATGTAGAGTGACAGAGGTGGCGTGACGGTGAAGTTGAACATGATGCTGCAACTGTAGGCGCTTTATTATGTGCCTGCAAAAGAAAATAGCGCCTTGTAGATGCAAAAAAAAACTCTTCAGACAGTGCCGGGTCTGCGGCGCGGGATTGTTTATGCGGCGTTTGCGGCCTTGATGAAGTCGGCAGGCTTGCCAAAGTAATAGCCCTGGGCGTAGTCGACCCCGATCCTGCGTAGCAGCTCGGCGGTTTCGGCATCCTCGACGAACTCTGCGATGGTCTTTTTGCCACTGGCGTGCGCGACCTCGTTGATCGAGCGAACCATTGCCAGATCCACCGTGTCACGGGTGATATTGCGGATAAATTCCCCGTCAATTTTCACATAGTCGACCGGCAGGTTTTTCAGGTATCCGAATGAAGACAGCCCGCGTCCAAAGTCGTCGAGTGCAAACCGGCAGCCGATCGCTTTCATTTGTTCGATGAACTTGCGGGCCTTGGCGATCTCGGTAATTGCCGCGGTCTCCGTGATCTCGAAGCAAACAGCCCCGTGTGGAAGTTCGGCCTGCATTACTTCCCTGTAGATGAAGTTGAGCAGGTCTGTGTTGCTCAGCGTCTGGCCGGATAGATTGATAGAACAGGTGCCCAGCGCGTTCAGTTCCGCGGGGTTGTTTTTCAGCCACGTGATGGCCGTGCGGACCACCCAGCGGTCGATACGCGTAATCAGGTTGTAACGTTCGGCAGCAGGTAGAAAGGTGCCGGGCAATATATGCTGCCCGGACGCATCCTGCATGCGTAACAGGATTTCGTAATGCTGGCCTTTGCTGTCTGTCTGCTGTAGCGGAATGATCGGTTGACGTACCAGCGTGAACAGATCGCGGTCCAGTGCCATGTGCAGTTGACTGACACATTCCATTTCCTGGTTCAGGCGGGTGCACTCGTCGTCGTCCGGGTCGTAGACGTGAACCTGATCGCGCCCCGCATTCTTGGCGGCATAGCAGGCGGTATCGGCTGCGCTCATCAGGTCATGGGAGGTTCGGCCGTCACCGCGAATTTCGACCAGTCCGATACTGGCCCCGATCCGGTACATCCGACCCTCCCACACGATCTGCATATTTGCGATACGCTCGCGGATGCTGTTGGCGGTTCGCTGTGCGTTGGCGATGCTGCAGTTACGTAACAGGATGCCGAATTCGTCACCGCCCAGCCGTGCAACGCGGTCGCTGCTGCGCACTTCGCCACTAATGGTTTCGGCAACCTGCTTGAGCAGCTTGTCTCCTACCAGGTGTCCACAGCTGTCATTGACTACCTTGAACTGATCCAGGTCCAGGTAACACAACACGTGCATACTGTTTTCCCAGTCAGCCTCGTCCTCGGCATCGCGCACGAAGGTGTCCAGTTTGTGATCGAACTCGCGACGATTCAGCAGGCCTGTCAGGCTGTCATGTCGCGCCTGGTAAGAGATAGCCTCGGACATCAGTTGCGCCTCGGTGACATCGAGCAGCTGCACGATGACCTGCTCGCTACCATCATGTTCGTTGTGCAGCGCAGCAGCCGAAAGCAGGCACCATATTTCGCTGCCATCCCTGTGCTGGTAGCGCTGGCGGATCTCGAAGCGACCGTTGTCGCTTTCGTGCAGCGCTTCAAGGTTCTGCAGGAACTCCGGTCGCTCATCCGGTATGAGCAGTTCCGGAAATCCCATGTCCAGCAAATTGTCCTGTTCGAAGCCGAGGATCTCGGCAAAGGTTGCGTTAACCTGGATGATCCGTTCAGCCGCGTCGAGCAGGGCCATCCCGACTGGCGCGTTACCGAAGGCGCTGCGAAAGCGTTGCTCGCTCGCCAGTTGTTCGGTGATTTTCTCGCGCAGTTGTTCGTTTACCTGCTCGGTCTGGGAGCGTGCCTCGGTCAATTGCAGCGTACGCCGCTCGACCTCGTCCTCAAGGCGCTCGATCAACACCGCGAGCCTGCCATTGAGTTGCATGATTTCATGTGGCCCGTTAGTAACGCCGGTGAAGCTGTCTTCACGCTCCATGGCGTGTTCCACGGCCCGGGTAAGGTCCTGCACCGGGTTACTTACCCGGCTGGTGGTCCACATCCACAGAATCAGGATGAGCGAGCCGAAGGCCGCTGCGGCCCCGATACGCAGGCGCATGGTGCGGTATCGACTGTGTTCGAGCATTGCATCAAATTGTTTCGCGCGGGTGGTTGATATGTGCATCAGTGCGCCCATTCCGGTGACCAGTTCCGAGGCCTGCGTATCTGATTGCAGTAACAGCGCTGAAAACTGCTGTTCCCGGTCCCCGTCGCTCAGCCGCGCGGCCTTGTCCAGCAGTGCTGCGATCCCGATTACCCTGTTACGAACGATTCCAACCTCGTCATCCAGTCCCGACAGCAGCGGCTGGACAGCAAGGTTGCCGAGTGTTTGTTTCAGAAAGCGGACGTTGTCGGTGGCGCCGGCAAGCAGGTAGGTCTCGCCAGTGCCCAGGATGAGA
>JAOUBY010000131.1 GCA_029860045.1 Gammaproteobacteria bacterium
ATCGGCGAATGGTCCCCATGAGGATCTGCCCGAGGGCGTGGTGTTTCACGTGCACGGCATCACCAAGATTTACCAGATGGGCGAGGTGCAGGTGCATGCCCTGCGCGGGGTGGACCTGGACCTTTACGATGGCGAACTGGTGGTGCTGCTCGGCCCGTCCGGCAGCGGCAAGTCCACCTTGCTGAATATCCTTGGTGGCCTGGACTCGGCCACCAGCGGCACCGTCTACTATCTCGACCATAACCTGGTGCAGACCACCGAACGGGAACTCACCGAGTACCGCCGCCATCACGTCGGCTTCGTGTTCCAGTTCTACAACCTCATTCCCAGTCTCACCGCGCTGGAAAATGTCGCGGTGGTGACGGAAATCTCCGAAAGCCCGATGAAGCCGCAAGACGCCCTGGCACTGGTGGGCCTGAGTGAACGCATGAATCATTTTCCGGCGCAGCTCTCCGGCGGCGAACAACAACGGGTGGCGATTGCGCGGGCCATCGCCAAAAACCCCGACGTATTATTATGCGATGAACCGACCGGCGCGCTGGATTCGAAAACCGGCATCGTGGTGCTGGAAGCCTTGCAACGGGTCAACCAGGAGCTGGGTACCACCACCGCAGTGATCACTCACAACGCCAGCATTGCACAAATGGCAGATCGGGTGATTCATCTGGCCGACGGGCGCATCAGCGAAGTGTATGTCAACGAAACCAGGCTCGCGCCGCACGAGCTGAGTTGGTAAGAAAAAATGAAAGCCATCGACATAAAACTCTGGCGCGAACTGTGGGGTATGCGCCTGCAGGCGCTGGCGATTGCCATGGTAATTGTCAGTGGCGTCGGTATTTTCATCATGTCGTTGAGCACCCTCGATTCCCTGTTTGAAACCCGCGCAACCTATTACCGTGAACATCACTTTGCCGACGTGTTCGCCAACCTCAAGCGTGCGCCGCTGTCGTTAGTCAAACGCATCGAGGACATCCCCGGTGCCGATAAAGTGGAAACCCGCGTGGTCGCCTATGTGAATCTCGATGTCGAGGGCTTTAGCGATCCCATCAGCGGCCATTTGATCTCACTGCCTGATAACAGTCGCGGCCTGCTGAACCAGATCTATCTACGCGAGGGCCGGCTGTTTGAACCGGGACGCGATAATGAAGTGCTGGTGAACGAAGAGTTTGCCGCAGCGCATCGACTGCAACCGGGCAACAAAATTCGCGCCACCATCAACGGTCGGCGCAAAACACTGACCATTGTCGGCACTGCCCTGTCACCGGAACATATTTACCAGATTGCCCCCGGGGCGATGTTTCCCGATCCCAAACGCTACGGGGTGTTCTGGATGGCACGTAAACCGTTAGCCACGGCTTATGACATGGACGGCGCGTTTAACGATGTCAGCCTGACGCTCACTCAACAAGGCGTGAATGAAGAGGCGTTTCTCGATCAACTGGATGAGTTGTTAAAACCCTATGGCGGCATCGGGGCGATTGCCCGCAAGGATCAACTCTCCAATCGCTTTCTGTCGGAAGAACTCAAACAGCAGCAAACCATGGCCACCGTGTTTCCGGTGATCTTTTTCGGTGTGGCGGCGTTTTTACTTAACGTGGTGCTGAGTCGACTCATCAGCCTGGAGCGTGAACAAATCGCCGCGCTGAAAGCCTTTGGTTACAGCGATCTGGCCGTGGGCCTGCATTATGCCAAGCTGGTGTTGATGATTGTCGGGCTGGGCATTGCGATTGGCACCGGGGTGGGCATCTATCTTGGCAAAGGCATGAGTAATCTCTACATGCACTTCTACAGTTTGCCGTTCATGATCTATGTGCTCACCCCGCAGGTCATCCTCGCAGCGGCATTCATCAGTATCGCCGTCGCCTTGCTGGGTACGATCTATGCGGTACGCAATGCCGCCAAGCTGCCGCCGGCACAGGCGATGCAGCCGGAACCACCGGCCATGTATCACGCCACCCTGGTTGAACGGCTGGGGTTGCAACGCTGGTTTTCCCAGCCGACGCGCATGATCCTGCGCCACATTGAACGCAAGCCGTTCAAGTCTCTACTCACTACACTTGGCATCGCCATGGCCTGCGCCATTATTATGGTCAGCGGATTTCAGGAGGGCGCCATTGATTACATGGTGGAGGTGCAATACGGCATGAGTCAGCGCGAGGATCTCATGGCCATCTATACCGAACCCACCTCGGAGCGCTCGCTGTATTCGTTGCGCAGTCTGCAGGGGGTGGAACACGTCGAAGGCTTTCGCGCCGTGCCGGCCAACTTACGCTTTCAACATCGTTCTTATCGCACCGCGGTCAACGGCATTGAACCGCAGGGGAGCCTGATGCGCCTGCTGGATACCGAGCTCAAGCCGATCGATCTGCCACCCGAGGGCGTGGTGCTGACCGATTACCTGGCCGAGATGCTGCACATTCAACCCGGTGATTTGCTAACGATCGAAGTGCTGGAAGGCAATCGCCCCACGGTGCAGGCGCCGGTGGTCGGCACCGCCAAGCAATTTCTCGGCGTGAATGCCTACATGCAGCGCGACGCCTTGAATCGTTTACTGAAGGAAGGCCATGCGCTGACCGGTGCTTTCGCTACCGTGGATAAACGCTACCAGCGCGAGGTGTATGCCGAGCTCAAGGACATGCCGCGCATTGCCGGGGTGGTCGAGCATGATGCGGCTATCCAGTCGTTCTACGATACCCTGGCCGAGACCATTCTGTTCTTTACCTTTATTACCACCATCCTGGGCGCCACCATTTCCTTCGGCGTGGTGTACAACAGCATGCGCATTGCCCTGTCGGAGCGTAATCGCGAGCTGGCCAGCCTGCGGGTGCTGGGCTTCGAACGG
>JAOUBY010000087.1 GCA_029860045.1 Gammaproteobacteria bacterium
AAAGCGACTCGGGATGGTCACTTTTGAATCATCGGTCGGCATCCAGCGGTCAACGCCGGGATTGGCGAGCAGGATCTCGTTCTGCCCGATGTCATAGCGACGCGCGATATCGAGCAGGGTGTCGTTGCGGCCGGCCTCGGTATAGGTGAGCTGCCCGATGACGTCCACATCCGATGGCGGCAGGATGAATGTTTCCGCGTGCGCGATGAAGGCGCAGGACAGTAACTGCATGAAGAGTATTAATTGGCGCATGAATCAGGGGTTGCGAGTTTAATGACTGAAGTGGTGATGAGAGCGAAATTCAAGTTTTAATTCTAACAAATCAGGATGAATACATTTTGTGACTTGTGACTTGTGGCGCTGTCAGGTTGTTCTGAAGGTCTTATCGGCAACAAAAGATCAGCATCCAGCCCTTGGCTGTCTCGCCGGAACAGGCTACATGGTGCTCTACGTCATTCCATCGGCCTGTCACGCGGAACCATAATATAGTGCGTGTAATGTATATTATGTTAAATAACAGGCAGACTTATATAAGGACCTGTCACAGCCAGTCCGTCAGGCTGACCCCTATCCCGAAGCTGTTGGACCTGTGGTTGTAGTCAATCAGGCTCTCTCCATAGCCGTTGAACCACTGCACATAGCCGTCGAAGTGTTCAATGAGTGGGAAATTCCAGTCCACCTGCACCGCGCCGCGCATATCGGAGCGCAGGTTGTTGCGCAGCAAGACGCTGAGTGAATGTTTCTTGTGCGTAAAGACATTCAGGAACTCAAAGTGTCCCATGTAATCCGTGATATCCGGGTTATCGTCTGTTGCGGCATCCTCGGGGAAACGCCACCAGGTCTTCAGTGAGCCGGAATAACGACCTTTTTCAAAAATGAATTCGCCAAACAGGCGGTTCCAGCTGCGTGACAGGTCGCCGCTGCGCCCGTTCGACTGGTGGCTGAAACCCAGTCGCAAGGCGCGGTTTCTGAAACCCCGGTAGCGCCAGTCGGTATTCATGGAGAGCCAGATTTCCGGCTCGTGGTTGGTCTCGCGAAACGGTGCGGAATTCTCCTGGTCATACAGTTGCCAGAAGGAACGGTTGGTATAGCCGGCATAGATATCCCAACCCTGCTTGCCCAGCAGGTTCTCTATTACCGGAAATTTCATGCTGACCTGGAAACGGGTTTCCGTGTTCTTGCCGGTATCAGGATCCAGGCCCGTCGTATTGATGCCCGACGTATCATGTGCCGCGAGCAGGATGTAGTTCGGCCTGTGTGCGGTGATGGCGAAGCGGTTGTCGCGAATACTCAGTTCTTTCAGGTAGCGCTTCTCGATATCCGTGCTCTGTTGCAGTCGCTGATTACACCGGCGCCGCAGTTGACCCACCGTGGTCTCGTCGCTGGCGGACTCGACAGCGCGTTTGATGCACGCGGCTGTATCGCCTTCATCATATACAAGGCCGCCGTCCGTCATCGGGTTCGGTGTTTCAGCACTGGCAAGCAGGGATACAACAAATCCTGTTGTCAGCAGCCCTCCCCTGCAATATCTTTTTATCATGGCGTAAGCGGCTTATCGGTTTTATGGTTTACGGCAGTGTGCAAGACAATCCAGCAGTCTGTCGCCCACCTGTTGCGCAGTACTCCCGAAGGCAATCACGCCGTCCTCGTGGCCACCCATGGCAAATAGTTTTTGTTGGCTGACGTCGGTTTCACGGAACAGGCGCGCAACTTCCTGCGCCATGTCCGGTGTGCCATAGGCAATATCCGCAGCCGTTACCGGTAGCTCCATGCTGTCGGCGGCCTGCCAGATGGTCAGTGAATGTACATGAAACACTACGCGGACGCCATCGTCCTGATCGTAGAGCATGGCATGTGTCAGTGCTTCCGATGAGGGTTCGATTGGGCCATGGGCCGTCACCCTGTTGCGCCTGATATCGCAGCCGCTGACCACGGCATAGTGACGTTCATCCAGCTGCGGCAGCGTGCCGGTTTGCGAGCCACTGATAAGGAACACACGTTTTCCGGGCGGTGCGTCAAATGGTGGCAGCCGACAACTGACATTGCCATAGGCATAGCCGTCATAGCGTTCTGCCTGTTGCCCGATCAGGCCCTCCTGCCACAGCCTGTCACGCCAGCGGCACAGATCATCCGGCAGGGTCTGTGCGTCAAGCTTTGACGCTGTGTAACGCAGGTCGAACTTGATGACGCCCTCTTCCTGCATGCCGGCCTAGGGTACCTTCATGAAGGCCGCGCGGATGTGCGCTACACGCCGGCGGTTAACTCCGAAATCACTGTAACCGGTGCGTGATGCGGATCGCACGTGGATCAGTTGCTGTTCCGTATCGAGCAGGAATTCGATGTCATCCACGAAGCGGAATACCCGGCTGCGTGCTTCTGCATGCAGGTAAGCACCCTGCTCCGCTGTAATGGTCGTGCGCGGCAGGCTTGCCAGCACGGTCCTGAGTCTTTGCAGTGCGGATTCAGCTGCTCCGCTGTAAGGAATGGGTGCAATGAAGTGCGTCGTGTCGGGTGCCTGGCTGGATATGCAGTTGGGTGTGTCCGGGCAGGCGGACAATTGCATGATATTTTCTTCTGCTGGCGCTGACCTGCTCATCAGCAGGATTATAAGGCCGGCTGCAGCCGACTTCAGCATTGCATGTGCGTGAAAATCAGAAATAGCGTCCGGCTGCGATCAGGCGTGGTCGCCAGTAGGGATCATTCATGAGGGCAAAGGATACCTTCTTCCCGCGTGACGGTGCATGGATGAACTGTCCGTTGCCCGCATAGATGCCGACATGCGACACTGACTTGCGGCCCAGCTTGAAGAACAACAGGTCGCCCGGTTGCAGCTGCTTCAGCGGGATGCGATGGGCATTACGCATCAGCGCCTGTGTCGTGCGCGGTACGCGGATACCGGCCTTGCTGTAGGAATAGTAGACCAGCCCGCTGCAGTCAAAGCCGCGCGGCGAGGACCCGCCATAGCGATACGGTGTACCCACCAGTGAGGCTGCAATGCTGGCCCCCGGATGTTGCGGCAAGACGAATTTCTGAGGCTGGCCTGAACCGCGTGGCGCAACACTCGGTTCCGAGGCGCAGCCCGACAGGGCCATGATCAGGGCGACCATGAGCATCGGAAACAGCCGGTGGCGTAACTCAGTATTCATATGCTTTCTGCTTGCTGGCTGGGTGTTGCTGGTACCCGGTATATCGACCGCGCCCGATACCTGCTTGAGTGCCCAACCCTCTTTAAACGCCCGGATCTGCAGACTTCCAGCGTGCGAGGCAATGATAAATTTCACTGGCACGTTCGGGCAGGCCGTTACCGGAGTAACCTGCGTAGCAGTCATCGACGGCATGCCCGAATTCGGTTACGCCCTCAATGGCCGGATTGCCCAGGTTGTCTACGCTGACCGCAAACGGAATGCCCAGCGCGCTACAGAAGTGCCGCTCGATGGCCTGCGGTTTAATCTCGACCTGGAAAAATAACTGCTGCTGGGTGCTGTCGCGGCCATCTGGCGCGTACCAGTATCCGTAATCATCCTGTTCGCGGCGCTGTTCCCCTGCCACGCACCAGTGGCCAAGTTCGTGCAACGCGCTGCGCTCGTAATCATGTGTGAAACGAATCTCCGCGAAGGCGTCACCCGTGGCGGCCTTGTAGAACGGTTCCGCGAATCCGCCAATAATGCGGGTGCGGTAGTGATTTAGCACACTGTCATTCAGTGCATTTAGCCACCTGCGCATGCTATTACAACTCAGTGGGCCAGCACGGATTGGCAAATGGCCTCGACGTGACGGTGGTCGGTGCCGCAGCAGCCGCCCAGTACGTTGAGCTTGCGCAGCTGTTGCCGGAGTGCGTGATACTGCTTACCCAGTTCTGCCGGGTTGCCATCGTCCAGCGTATCCGAATTATCGAGTTCGGCGTGACTCATGCATGAGGCATTGGCGCGCAGGCCGCGGATACGCTCAAGCCATGGCTCACCAGTCGCAACGGCATCCTGGAAGTGTGTCGGATGGGCGCAGTTGATCATGTAGTAGCTTGGCCCACCCTGTGTGGCCGTATCGGTCTCCTCGATTGCAGCCTTCAGGCGCTGGCCACTGGGCAAACACCCATCGGTTTCCACGGTGAAAGAGATCACCACCGGCATGCCGGCGATCTGCGCGGCGCGGGTAATGCCGACGGCCTCTTCGACGTAAGTCATGGTCATGGCGCTCACCAGGTCGGCCGCTGTTTCCGCGAACGTCTCGATCTGCGTGCCGTGATAGCCCTGCGCTTCGGTTGCTGACATGAATGCAGCCGGGTTGTAGCTGTCGTCGCGTGGACCGATGCAACCACTGATCACCATGGGTGTGTTTGCATCCTCGAGCTCGTCGCGGAGAGATTTCAGCATGGCGATGGCCTGGCGGTTACTCTCTGCCAGCTGATTGTCGTCATAGCCGAGTTTTCTGCCCCAGTCGCGACTGGCGCGCCAGGTGATGCTCTCCAGGATGAAGCCGGTGCGGTTATCCCGTGCGATCTGTATGTAGCGCCGGAAATAGTCATCCAGCAGTGCCCGCCCGGCACTGTCCTTTAACAGCGGGAATGCCGCGAACTCGGGAAGATCGATGCCCTCGTTGAATATCAGCGTGGTTTCAGCGCCGCCATCGGTGATAAACAGGTCACCGGACAGTTGCGGCAGTGCATTGCGATATTTTGCCATGGCAGGGTTCAGGCATTCAGGTTAACGGGTACCCCGATTATGGCCCGCGGTGATGGGGTGTCAAACTGTCAAGCCGGTTTCCCGGCGACTAGCTGACGGATTGTACCCAGCGCACAATGGCTTCAGCACCCATGGCACCCGGCTGGCGCGCGAGCTCGCGGCCGTTACGGAACAATGCCAGCGTCGGAATGCTGCGAATCTGGAACTGGCTGGCGATGCCCTGTTCATTCTCGGTATTGAGCTTGGCGAGGCGTACATACGGTTCCAGCTGGCCGGCGGCCTGTTCAAATGCCGGTGCCATCATCTTGCACGGGCCGCACCAGGGCGCCCAGAAATCCACCAGTACCGGAATATCATTACGGCCGATGTGTTGCTGGAAGTTGCTGCTGTTCAGCTCAGTCGGTTGGGCGTTAAACAGGTGGCTACGGCACTTGCCGCAGGTGGGGTTATCCGCCAGGCGTGTACCGGCGACGCGGTTTACTGCATTGCAATGCGGACAGACGATATGTTGTGGGTTGCTCACGGTATGTTCCCTGTTAAATCCGTACGTTCACCCCTATATGGAGGTGCCGGGCCGGATTATCAAGGCAGGGAAATCAGCGGGCGTCCCGGTTTACTCGTCGTCTTCCGGGACACCCTGCCACAGCATCTGGTAACCCAGCTCGTAGGTCTCATCACAGAAGTTGGCGAGCGCATCGAATTTCTCCTTGAAGATCTTGTCGGCGTGGGATTTCTCGTGCTGATCGAAGGATTTCCAGAATGTCACGATAGCCAGTTCGCCCTGCTTTATCTTTGCAGCGGTGGTGTCTTCATCGGGTGTGGCACCGACGCTGCCCTCCTCCGAGACAAAGCCGGAATACTTGTATACCTGGCCGGCGATAAATCCCCCCTTGTCGTCGCCATAGGTGTTCTTCACGACGTTGCACATTTCGCCCAGCGCCAGTTCGACATCCTCCACGGTGACCCCGTCCTTCAGGTCGACCACGTTGAACAGCATGACGCAACCAAAGGGAATACTGATGGGTTCAAACATGACGGGCTCCTAGCTGGATGAGGTCAGGGTAGACTTTCTCCAGATATTATAGGAATCGCATCTGGTTTGACTACGATGACTTCCGTGACCCGCGAGTACCGGTTGCGGGGACCGAGCCGCTGTTGTGCAGCTCTTTGTCTCACTCTGGTTCTGAGGAATACCCTGTAAGTCACTGATAAAATATGGCCGTGGTGTCGCCGCCAGCCAGAAGGCATCGCGCCTGCAAGGCGCTCCTACAGTCGTTTCTTGCTGGTGTAGGAGCGCCTTGCAGGCGCGATTGGGTTTAGAGTCAGCCATGCGAGTTCGCAGATGACGCCCGAGACCAGTACGACTGGTTAGACCCTTGTCGTCCTCGCAGGCGGGGACCCAGCCCTGATCAATGCACAGGTGCAATTCGGTTCGTGGTAGCCTTCTTGTATTATGTCGCGTTCCCTATCTCGTAATCTGTTCCTGAAATGAATACCGCATTGATACGCTTTCTATTTGCAGGCCTGTTGCTGGTCGGGCTTGCCGCCTGTGTGCTACCAAGGGTGCAGCATTACAACGACACAATGCAGACATCGATTCTGAACGGGTCGGATGCCATCATGGCCGATGGCTACCGCCTGCCGGTGTCGACCTGGTCACCGCCAGGTGAACCGCAGGCTGTCATACTCGCCCTGCACGGTTTCAATGATTACCGTAATGCCTTCCGGGAACCCGCTGCCTATTTCGCAGCACACGGCATCATGACAGTGGCCTATGACCAGCGCGGTTTTGGTGCAACAGATCAGCACGGTGTCTGGCCCGCACAGGACAGGTTGCAGCAGGATGCAGTCACTGTTGCAAAGCTGTTGTGCAAGCAGTATCCACAGCTGCCGTTGTTCGTGCTTGGTGAAAGTATGGGTGGGGCCGTGTTGATTGATGCCCTGAACGGCTCGCGGCCGGATTGTGTTGCCGGAACCATCCTGGTTGCGCCGGCCGTGTGGGGCTGGCAAACCATGCCCTGGTGGCAGGCACTGACACTGCGAATTGCCGCGCACGTGTTGCCGGCGATGACGCTGACCGGTGAGGGTCTTGATATTCAGCCTTCTGACAATATCGAGATGCTGCGCGCGCTCGCACGTGATCCGCTGGTGATCAAGGCGACACGCATTGATGCGCTATACGGGATAACCAACCTGATGACGGCCGCATTCAGTAACAGTAGCGGGCTCACGCCACCCGTCCTGCTGCTCTATGGCGAGCACGATGAAATCATTCCACCGGCGGCGTTCTGCCACATGTCGATCCCTGGTATGGATCCCGATGCACCGGCCTGGCAAACGGCATTGTATCCGGATGGCTACCACATGCTGTTGCGTGACCTGCAGGCGCAGGTGGTGTTGCGCGATATTGTCGCGTGGGTCGGTGATCAACAGGTCACCCTGCCCTCCGGTCATGATGGCGTGTCTGCATCTGCCGGTTTGCAGCGGCTCTGTACAGATGCGTAATCCTGCCGGCCCGGCTTCCCTGCCGTTTGCAGAATTGATCTGCGTCAAATAATCGTGAAAATCTCCCCAACAGTAAGCCTGTCACTGAATCCGACAGACGGGTCATGGCATATAATTACTGCACCAGTTGATCAAACTGGAAAGACATGAACTTTTACTAAAGACATCTTCGGAGGTTATGACATGAACAAAACATCGAGACTCATTGCTTCTTTTGCCCTGGCCGCTGCGGCGACTGTAGGTGCTGGAAGTGCGAGTGCATTCTGGGGTCCGTTTGACTGGTTTGATGGTCCCGGTTACGGAGGCGGTCCCTGGGGCGGTTACCCGGGTTATGGCTACGGCGGCTATCCAGGCTACGGCTGGGGCGGTTACCCGGGCTATGGTTATGGTGGCTATCCAGGTTATGGCTACGGTGGTTATCCCGGCTATGGTTACGGCGGTTATCCGGGCCACGGTTGGGGCGGTTACCCGGCCTATGCGCCACCGGCAGCACCAGCAGCACCGGCAGCACCAGCAGCACCGGCAGCACCGGCAGCACCGGCAGCACCAGCCAGTGAATAAGTC
>JAOUBY010000088.1 GCA_029860045.1 Gammaproteobacteria bacterium
AGGCGACTTAATTCCGCTTTCGCAATGCCGGGGATGTCTTTATCCCTGAGCATAAATTCAAACATCATGCCGACCAGGTCGACCATCTGGGTATCAGTTTTCGGTAACCTGCGACGATCGATGCCCCTCAACAACTGATCCCGTTCTTCGGTCAGCTGCCCCATCATGGATGAAACGAACTGTGCTTGCTGTTCCGGATCGTATGCTTCTGTGCTGGTGCAGGTGTTGTCGCTGCTGTCCGTTCTCCTCCTGTTTTGCAGTTTGTGAATTTCCGCTACCAGCTCGGTTTGCTGGATGAGGGGTTGTGCCGTGTACTTGCCGCCGGTGTTATCTGACTGGCGGACTCCGGCTGCCGTTCCCCCCGGGTTGTCAGTGGTGCCCGCGACATTTGTGTGGCGTGATAGCAAGTTGAGTATTTCATTGAATAGTTCGTCAGTCAGTGGTTGCTGGCTGCCGCTGTTGCTTGCAGACGCGCCAGTATGCTGCCTGGAAGTGGTGTCCCCTGTGTCTGATTGTCTACGGCCCTGGTGCACCGGCGTTTTGACCGGATTCTTTTTAACCTCGTACTTGAGATGCGGCAGGATGCCGGACTTAACCAGATGTTTGTTGTACTTGTCATAGAGTGAGCGGGTATTACCAAGCACAAACCTGTCAAACAGAAGATAAATGAGCAGCCGGGTCTCGTGGTCCAGGTCTATATCTTTCACGCCCTGGTGAAAGGCGTCGGCAAGGTTGTGAGGCCCTGCCGGGATTTCCGTGTCTTCCGGCATACGGCCATTATTAAGTACAGCCAGTCGCTTGCGCAGCGCACTCAGTGTCAGGGTCGAGCCCAGGGCTGCAGTGCATGCCATGTTCTGGATGGCTACCTGGATGTCGGTGTCTTCCTTGCTAATCAGGGTTAAGGGTTCATAAATGCTGCCGGCTGTACGCGGTCCGTGCATTACACGGTTGCCGAATTCGGAGAATCCCTTGCCAACCTCTCTCAAAAATACCTCTTCAATAGGTGCCCGGTATTTCTGGATGATAGACATGGCTTCCATGAAGCGGATTTGTGAGGCCTCTGTCTGTGCTTTTTCCGCCAATTCCAGCAGGGCGAGATCGCTATTCTCGAATAACGAGTCAAGGTACGGGCGCAGGTGTGTGAGTGCCATACCGTGGCAGTCATTCAGCAGGGCTACGGCCCAGGCCTGGTTGTTCGTGGTGGCGTGCATTTGATTACCTTTGTCTTTCTTCAATTAATGTCTGTGAGTCAGCAGGGTTGCCGCTCCTGCACTAATAAAAGGGGTCCATGGCGTAAATCGGCCGGGTCGGAGAATTCTTGATGCTGGGCGAGGCGAGTCCTTGCCATGACAGGCGGGCAGGGTAATCCGAACCTGCGTTCAGGATTTTCGTGGCGGGGATGATGAGCGGGCCTTGTCAGGCTCACGGTATGGAGTGAGTGTCGCCTGGCGGGCCAATGAAAGGTATTTCGTGAATTAGTGAAATATAAGGGGTCCGAGGGATGACCCGATCCGGGCCGGGGAGTTTGCCCGGCAATGGATGTAAAAAAAGAGACCCGCCGGGGCGGGTCTCCTGGTCGTGCTGGTTCAGGTTACCGGTGTGAGCAGTATTTCCACGCGCCGGTTCAGGGCACGGCCCTGGGCCGTATCGTTCGTTGCAATGGGCTGACTTTCTCCCATGCCCTGGGTGTAGACGCGCTGGGACAGAACGCTGCGTGACTCCAGGTAGCGTGCCACGCTGCTGGCCCGGGCGACAGACAGTTGCATGTTGTATGCGTCCGAGCCGGTGCTGTCCGTGTGGCCGGTAATATCTACATACGTCTTTTCAAACTCGTTGATTACCAGCGCGACTGAATTCAGGACCTGATAGAAGTCGGCAGAGATGTTGCTTGAATCGGTAGCAAAGGTAACGTTTCCGGGCATGTTCAGGATGATGTTGTCACCGTCTCGCGTCACACTGACGCCCGTGTTCTGCAGTTGCTGGCGCAGCTTGTTTTCCTGCTGATCCATGTAGTAGCCCACGCCGCCGCCAGCCAGTGCGCCGATGCCGGCGCCAATCAGGATATCCTTGCGGTCGCCGCCGGTGATGGCGCCGATAATCGCGCCACCGAGTGCGCCGATGCCGGCGCCCTTGGCCGTATTGGTGGCTTCTTCCTCTCCGGTATAGGGATTCGTGGTACAACCGGCAATGCCCAGTGTCGCCACCAACGCTGTGGCAAGCAGGCGTGCGCGTAACCGATCGGGATGTGAAGGTGTGGATGGGGGTGTCTTGTGAATGTTCATGCTGACTCCTGGAAATTGAATTCTGCCTGGCATCCAGAGAATGTCAGGTCATGCAAAAATACCAGTAATTGGCGCACAAAAACAGGAAATAGTTTCAGGCGATGAGGTGTTGTGGGGGGCTGTTAATCCTGGCTTCTGTCGCCTCTTCATTGGCGCAGCATGCGCCGGGCCTCAGATGTTTGCCAGCATGTTGAGTTCATGCAGGATCAGCAGGGTATATATCGGGATCAGTGCGTAGATTACATAACGGACGGTAATGTATTTGTAGATCTTGAAGTTGGAATGCATCACCAGCACAAGAAGCGCGATACCGGTGACCGCCATCTTTACGATGGTAAAGATATGCAGGTCCTTTTGAATCAGCCAGTCCATCACGATATTGACTTCAACCGCACCCTTGCTGAGCAGTACCGTGGTGAGGAACGCATCGGCGAAGCACATCAGGGTGATCAGCAGGGTTGCAATCAGGGTCTTGTAGCCATGCCAGTCGAGATAGTTGTTGATATGGTCTTCCTCGCGTCGTGAGCTACGGCGCCGGCTTTTAAACAGGGCGCCATGCAGGGTCGCCAGGGAAGGCGCACGTCGGTCGTGTAATCGCAGATCTATTGCCATCTCGTCTGCTTCTTGTGGTTGATAATCCATGTAATCCTCAATGTGGGTGTGTGTATATATCCACTTAATTAGTACGCAATATTTATTCCTGTTTTGTTAACCGACTGTTAAACATGATAATAATGTAAGACCTGCGGGTGAGCTGATCTCTGGATTTCCGCGATTGTCAAAAATCCTGACACTATCCTGGTGTAGTTCAGCTTTTATTCTCTGTTTATTAGATAAATACCGGCACATTAACGGAATGCAGTTGTGTATTAATTGCCGACAACAGCAATTCTCGCCCTGTTTTCCATCCCGCCTTGCCGTGCAATAGATGATTTTTTTATTCCAATGCAGACCGCAACTAATTATGATTGAGGTTTAAAGAACAAGTGCTTGATAAAACAGTTATTCAGGCAGCATATACTTACGATATGTACGCAAGTCTATAGGCGTCATCATGTTGAGCGTATATCATTTATACAAGCGTCGACAGACTGCATCAAGGCATTCATTTGTATATGCTTTTATCGAGTCCTGTAACAGGCAGTGAGCTGCAGCCGGATTCGGTCAACTATAGCGGAGGAAATAAAATGGCTGATCTGTTTTCTGGTGCATGGATGGATAGTTTCATGGAGCAGTGGAATGCTGAACCGGATTTGTCCGACGCTCTTGCGAAAATCAATTTTAATTCCGTAATTGCCTATGGCTTTGATGGTGAAGACACACCACGTGGCGTGCTAACCGTCGAGAACGGCAAGGCAACATCAGCAGGGATCTATAACGGCGAGCAGCTTAACTGGGATTTGCGCGCCACCTTTGACAACTGGAACAAGTGGCTGGCCAAGCCGCCGGGCATGATGGGTCTTGGTATGGCCTACACGTCGCGTAAGCTCAAGTTCAATGTGGGTGATTATGCCGGCATGATCAAGGATCCGCGCATGGCGGGCCCGTTCATCAAGAGTTTTACTGTGATGGGCCGCGCCTGAAGCAGGCCGGAGAAATATACAGGGTCATAACCAAACAACAAGCAGAACCGGGTATCGCTTTTCACTGCCTCGACATGGGCAGGAATCCGGCATACCGGTTCGCGAATAACAGTTTTTGCAGGACAGGAAGGCGCTGCTGTCTGGCAGTGCCACTCCATATGGATCCCCCTGTCCGTATTTTTTATGTTTGTGAGGATTAACAATGTTAATCAGAAATATTGCTCTTATCGGTTTCCTGTCTGCGGTCTTCCTCGGTGTAAACGCCCACGCTCAGGGTCAGGGTGATTCGGTCATTACGGTGCCGGGTGTGCCGGTTGGTGCAACCGTCAGTCTCGGTGGCACAGTGGTGCCGATCAAGGACGTCACCTTTTCCGCGCAGATCCCCGGACGCATTAAAAGCATTGCCGGCGAGGAGGGCGACTTTTTCGAGGAGGGGGCGGAGCTAATCGCCATCAATGACGACGACCTGCTCGCCAAGCGCCGTGCGGCATGGGCAAACCTGGCCAATTCCGAGGCGGCCCTGCGCAATGCCGGTGTCCAGTATTCGCGCGAATGGATCTCGCCCTACGGCGGTGAACAGAATGATGCCATGGGCGGCCTGGGCTCCATGATGAAAAGTTTTACCAACCCCATGCAAGGAATGGTGGGTAGCGGCTCTTCACCCGGCTATGATCGTTATGCACAGCGCTATCAATATGGCACACAGCTGGAGCAGGCACGCTCCCAACTGGCGGCAGCACGCGCCAGTATCGAGGAGATTGATACCAAGATTCGTGATGCAAAGTCCGTTGCGCCGTTCAAGGGTGTGATTACCAAGAAGCTGGTTGAGGTCGGCGACCCGGTGCAGCCGGGTCAGCCACTGCTTAAATTCGCGGACATGTCACAGTTGCAGATCAAGGTCGAGGTGCCGGCCCGTCTGATGCCTGGCGTCAAGAAAGGTATGGTTTTCCCTGCAAGACTCGACGTGGGGGACATTGATATCCAGGCCCGCGTGGTGCAGATTTTCCCGATCGCAGACCCTGATCGTCACACGGTAACCGTGAAGCTGGAACTGCCCCCGGGTGTGCCCGGCGGTGCCGGCATGTATGCCGAGGTGATGATTACCGACGTCAACGCCAAGGTGCGTGATCTGCCGGTGGTCCCGAAAAGTGCACTGGTATGGCGCGGTAGCCTGCCAGGCATCTATGTGATGAATGAACAGAACAAGCGTGAATTGCGCCTGGTCAGGACCGGTGATGAAGTGGGTGTGGATGGTATCGCTATCCTGTCCGGCCTGCGTGTCGGCGAGCGGGTCTTTGTCAAGGGAGTAGAATCCAGGGGCAGCGATTCCGGTAATTCCTGGAACTAGGCCTCCGGTGGAGGCCCATAAGAAGGCAGCAGGTCAGGAGCTGTGAGCTGACTAATATCAACGAATTATTGTGACACATTCCCCGCATCGGCACAGACACACGGAACGGGTGCGCCGGTGTAGGCAAGGCATGCAAGAAGGTGGAATAAGAGTATGGCTGACCAAGAAACGCAATTTTCCTCACCGGTAAACAAAGAATACCATTCCCTGGGTATTGCAGGCAGAACAGCACGCCTGTTCATTACCTCGCCAGTTACACCGATGATACTGATTGTGTCCTTGCTGGTTGGACTGATCGGGCTGTTTTTCACCCCCCGCCAGGAAGACCCGCAAATCTCGGTGCCGATGATCGATGTGTTTGTCCAGTACCCTGGTGCCTCTGCAGACCAGGTGTCGAGCCTGGTGACCGAGCCACTTGAACGACTCATGCTGGAACTCACCGGTGTGCGTCATACCTACACGGCGACTGAACGCGGACGTGCGATGGTTACCGTCCGCTTCAAGGTCGGTCAGGACATGGGTGAGTCCATCGTCAAGGTGCGCGACAAGATCCTGTCCAACATGGACAAGATGCCGCCCAACGTAAAACAGCCACTAATCAAACCGGTCAGTGTTGACGATGTTCCAATAGTAACGCTGACACTCTGGTCGGATGATGTGGATGACGGGGCGCTGCGGCTGCTTTCACTGGATCTGCTGCAGCGTATCGGTGAGGTGGAAGGTGTCGGCAAGGGCTTTGTGGTCGGTGGTCGCGAGGACCAGGTGCGAGTCGAGGTGATGCCGGAACGCCTGTCGGGCTACGGTATCAGCCTGCAACAGGTTGCACAGACCATCAAGACGGCTAATGCGGAGCAGACTGCTGGCGATGTCGAGTCCGGCGGCCTGTCATTTTCTGTCCGCACCGGTTCCTTCCTGACCAGTGCGAAGGAAATCGGTCGCCTGGTGATCGGTATCCGGCAGGGCGCGCCGGTTTATGTGCGTGACGTGGCACGTGTCTCGCAGGAGCCTGCAGATCCCACGCAGATGGTGACTTTCTATACCGGTCCGGCCTATGAAGGGGATACCGGGGAAGCGCACGCCAACCCGGCGGTTACTTTGGCGGTGGCCAAGAAGGAAGGTACCAATGGCGTCACCATCGCAAAGAGAATTCTCAATAAGGTCGAAGCGCTGAAGGGCGATCTGATCCCCAGCAATGTGAATATTGCGGTAACGCGTGACTACGGCAAGTCGGCCGATGACAAGGTTAACGAGTTGCTCACGGCGATGGCAGAGGCGGCCATTATCGTGGCGCTACTGTGCCTGATTGGCCTTGGTATGCGCGCGGCCATTGTGGTTATCGCGGTTATTCCCGTTGTGATTCTGCTCACTATCTGGTGGGCGATGATGGTGGATTACACCATCGACCGCGTCAGCCTGTTTGCACTGATTTTTTCAATCGGCATTCTGGTCGACGATGCGACCGTGGTGGTGGAAAACATCTTCCGGCACTGGCTCGAAAAGGGCAAAACCAGTATTGCGGTCGCCATCGATGCCGTACGCGAGGTGGGCAACCCGACTATCCTGGCCACCTTCACCATTATTTCTGCACTGTTGCCGATGGGCTGGGTGAGCGGCCTGATGGGGCCCTACATGCGTCCGATCCCGGTGCTCGGTGCCTCGGCCATGTTCTTTTCCCTGCTGGCGGCGTTTATTTTTACTCCCTGGATGGCAGTCAAGCTGGCGCCGCGGCACGCGGCATTGAAGAAGGCCGAGGAAAAAGAGAAAAAGGCCCACCAGCGCATCAGTAAATATTACCGACCGATCATCATGCCGCTGATCAACAATCGCAGACTCGGCGTGATGTTCCTGCTCGGCATTATCGGTGTCACTGCAGTGCTGTGTGTAACCTTCTATACCCAGCACGTTGCTGTGAAAATGTTGCCGTTTGATAACAAACCGGAATTCTCCGTCATTGTTAACATGCCGGAAGGCACCGCCATGCCGGATACGGCCAACGTAACCATGGCGTTGGCAGAGGCCGTGCACGAAATACCGGAAGTAACTGCTGTTACAGCCTATGCCGGCACGGCTCAGCCGTTCAACTTCAATGGTATGGTCAGGCATTACTACCTGAGGCAGCGCCCGTGGGAGGGTGACCTGCTGGTTATGCTCAAGGACAAGGATGACCGCGAGCGCAGCAGTCATGCAATTGCCGAGGCTGCCCGTGCCATCCTCAAGCCAGTCGCCGACAGGATGGGCGCGCGTATTGCCGTGGTGGAAATGCCGCCGGGCCCGCCGGTGCTGCAAACGGTGGTTGCAGAAATCTATGGCCCTGATGCCGAGACACGCCGCCAGGTCGCCAGGGATGTTACTGCCATGTTCGAGGAAGTAGAGGACGTGGTGGATGTGGACACCTACATGGCAGATCAGTACGAGTACTGGCGCTTCGAGGTGGACACCGAGAAGGCAGTGCGCCGAGGTATCTCGGTTGACGCCATCAACGGCAGCCTT
>JAOUBY010000132.1 GCA_029860045.1 Gammaproteobacteria bacterium
GCGCAGGAAGGGTGCGCGCCGTTTCAATATGCTGACAAAATTCAAGGCATGCCCGGTGTGCGGGTCAGCCGTGGAACGTATTGAAGGGGAGGCGGTGGCACGTTGCAGTGGGGGACTGTTCTGCCCAGCGCAGCGCAAGGAGGCGATCAAGCATTTTGCCTCGCGCAAGGCGATGGACATCGAAGGGCTGGGCGACAAGCTGGTCGAGCAACTGGTGGAGAGCGAGCTGATCCATGATGTCAGTGGCCTGTACGCGCTTACCGTTGATCAACTCGCCGGGTTGGAGCGCATGGCGGAGAAGTCAGCCAATAATCTCGTCAAGGCGCTGGAAAAGAGCAGGCGCACGACGCTGGAACGGTTCATCTACGCGCTTGGTATACGCGAAGTGGGGGAGGCAACCGCGCAGGTGCTGGCGCGCGAGTTCGGTTCACTGGATTCATTGATGCTGGCCGATGTCGATGCCCTGCAGGCAGTGCGTGATGTGGGCCCGATTGTTGCGCAGCATATCGTCGGTTTCTTTTCCGAAGCGCATAACCGTGATGTCATATCTAAACTGCTTGCCGCCGGCATCAGTTGGCCGGATGTGGAGAAGCTGAAACATTCGCCGCTGGCTGGCAAGACCTTTGTATTGACCGGGACATTGACCATGCCGCGCGATACGCTGAAGGCGCGGCTGCAGGCGGTTGGTGCGAAGGTGACGGGTAGTGTGTCGAAGAACACCGACTACGTGGTTGTCGGGGATAATCCCGGTTCGAAACACGACAAGGCGGTCAAGCTGGGTGTTGAGATACTGGACGAGGCGGGTTGTTTGAAAATGCTGGATGGGTAGCGTGTATCGAGAAATCAACCGAGACTGACCCCATTTGCCGATATGATTCGCGTCATGACACAGATTGTAATGTTGCTGGTGGTCTGTCTGTCCGCGGTGCCGGTAGTCGCAGATACCTATGTGCGGTCAGACATCATCACGCAGCCCACACCCGAGCGGTTCTCCATCTGCTATGATCACTCTTGCGCAAGCGTTGCAACGCTTTCTGTCAATAAAGAGGAATGGCGCCGGGCAATAGCGCCGCTGTCTAGGGGTGCAATGAACGCGTTGGATGAGCGTGCCGCGATCGCGGATGCCATCGCCATATTCGAGGAAATCATTGGTGAGCACCTGGGCACGTCGGATGACAGGGGTGGCAACCTGGCAGGCTTTGGCAGACCAAAGCAGCTCGACTGTATCGATGAATCCACAAACTCCAGCACCTACCTGCGCATGCTGGAGCGGGATGGTCTGTTCAGGTATCACACGGTGATGGACCGGTCGACGCGTTTCGGCATATTTGTAGGTATGCCCCACACCACGGCTGTGATCAGGGAAAATGAAACCGGGGTCCGTTATGCGGTTGACTCCTGGTTCTTTGATAATGGCCAGCCGCCCTATATCGTGGATCTCAAGGCCTGGAAATCCGGCGAAGATCCATATTGACCCCGATTGAATATGTTCAGGCCGCTGAATATCAACCTGCCGGGCGTGCATGGCTGGCTGATTGATGACGCCCGCTAAAGGAGATGCTGTCGTGACCCCGAAGACAAGCAGGGCCGGCGCTTACTGGACGGCAACTTTTGTTTGCCTGGCCGGCCTGCATGCGGCGCTGACATTGTTGTCACAGCGCAGCATATGGCATGACCTGTCCCTGCCATTGTGGCTGCGCAGCGGGGTGCTGGCCAGCGAGGTGATTTATCTCGCGCTGGCCGTTGCAATGCTGGCCGCCCTGAATAGGGTGGTGTTCCGCCCGGAACGTTTCCTGTCATCCTGTCCGGCCTGTCGCAGGCTGTTGTTCTTTGCTGTTGCCCTGGTGTCGTTGACTGCCTACCTTGCCAGCTGGGGCGTGTTCGAGATCGCCGGTGTATTTGCCGATACTGACGCGGCGCGCATGTTTCTGCATGACCCGGTACAGATGTTTCAGCATGCGACTCACCTGTCGGCATCGCTGGTATTGAAACTGTTGGTGCTGAGCCTGCTGCTGGCCGGCGGACTTGCTGTCCTGTTGCCCTGGCTTGTGGTACGCACGTCAGGCCGCCTGCATGCGGTCATGCTGGTCTCTGCCGCGCTGCTCGTTTCAACTGCGGCGGCCAGTGTGTTGCTGGCCGGCAAGCGGGCCGGCAACGAAACGAATGTACGGATTGAGCGCCATACCGGTGCAGAATTCACCCTGGCCGAGCTTTATCGCCAGGCGCGGAGAACCTCGGCCGGCCCGCTGAGTACGCTGTCATCGGCCATGTTGATGCCGCCTGCCGATATCACGGCAACCCTGCACGTACCGATGGACTGGCAACCGCAGATATCCATGCAAACCTGGCTGGACCGCTTTAATGACGAGCGCCTGGATCGTAAAAACGTGATCGTGATCCTGATCGAGTCGCTGCGCGGTGACCAGCTGACGGCCTACGGCGGACGTGAGGGGGTCATGCCTGCCGTGAATACACTGGCGCAGGAATCACGCGTTTTTACCAACGCCTATGCCCAGTCCAGTCATTCAAATTATGCTGACCTGGGGCCGTTGTCTTCGCAGTACCCGCTGCGCTCCGGGGAAATGTACCTCTACCCGGAAAATGCCAACTATCCGCACCTGATGCTGCACGACCTGTTGCACGAGAGCGGTTACCGCACGGCCATATTTTCGTCCCAGAACGAACACTGGGGCGGCATGCTGAACTTTCTTGAAACGGACGGGCTGGACCACTTGCTGCATGCCGGAAATTACAGTGGCGAGCTGAAACAGCAACGTACCGAGGGTGGCCTGAGCCAGCTGATGATCGGCGACC
>JAOUBY010000133.1 GCA_029860045.1 Gammaproteobacteria bacterium
AGTCAGGTTGTCGGTATTGCGTGTTTCCATTCCGGCCTGTTCTTTTTTGTGCTTGACGCGTTCCAGTGCCGCCTGGATGGCGGCATTCCGGACATTGTCACCGGCAGACTTCTCGGACAGCGCCTGCTTTTTACGTGCCAGTTTTTCTGCACGCTCCTGCTTGATGCGCTCCAGTCGTGCCTGGCGTGCCTCGTGCCGTTCGCGTGCAATATCGGAGGCCTTTTTCTGCTTCTCCTGTGCCCAGATCGAGGTCTTGGCATGGCGGTAATACTGTACCAGCGGGATGTGGCTGGGGCAGACATGGGAGCAGCAACCGCATTCGATGCAATCGAACAGGCCAAAGTCCTGTGCGGCATCATAATTGCTGCTGCTGGCATACCAGTACAGTTGTTGTGGCAGCAGATCGGCCGGACACACCTCGGTGCACTTGCCGCAGCGAATACAGGGTTGTGCCGGCGGGGGTGCCGGCATGCTCTTTTCGGTAACCGCAAGAACACAGTTGGTGGTTTTGATGAGCGGTACCGCATCGGTATTGACCGCGTAGCCCATCATCGGGCCGCCGATAAGCAGGCGTTCAATACGGTCCGTGTAGCCGCCGGCAGCCGCCACCAGGTCGCTCACCGGCGTTCCGATCAGCGCTTCCATATTGCATGGGGTCAGTACGCCGTCGCCGGTGACGGTGACGATGCGTGACAGCAGCGGCCGTGAGCGGGTCACTGCATGGTAAACCGCTGCGGCCGTACCGACGTTCTGGCACACAATGCCGATGTCGGCAGGGAAGCCCTGGCTGGGAACCTCGCGGTTGGTGAGCACCTTGATCAACTGGCGTTCGCCACCCGTCGGGTAGATGGTGGGTACCGTCGCCACGATAATGTTGTGTTCGTCAAGCGCTTCGAGTGCGGCGCGCAGTGCCTGTTCCGCCTCCGGCATGTTGTCTTCCAGCGCGATCACGCAGGCTTGCGGTTGCACGATGTGACGCAGAATGCGTACGCCTTCGATTACCTCTTCAGCGCGTTCGCGCAGCAGGCTGTTGTCGCAGGAGATGCACGGTTCGCATTCGGCCCCGTTAATCAGCAGCAGTTCGATGGCTTCGTGCCGGGCCAGCTTGACGCGGGTCGGGAAGCCAGCGCCACCCAGCCCGACGATACCGGCGGCCCTGATTCTATCCAGCAGGATGGCCGGGTCGGTCTGCGCATAGTCAACTGGCACGACTGTTTCATTAGCCGTGCTGTCCTTGCCATCGGTCTCGATCACGATGCAGCGGGCCGGCAACCCTGACGGGTGCGGTACCGGGCGATCCTCAACGGCGACCACGGTGCCGGAGGAGGAAGCATGCACCGGTGCGCTGACGGCGCCCACGGCCTGTGCAATCAATTGTCCCTTGTAGACCGTGTCGCCCGGGTTCACCAGGCACTCGGCCGGTTCGCCAATATGTTGCTGCAGCGGCAGGACCAGATGCGCCGGGATGCCGGCCGTCCTGATCGGCCGCGCGGATGTCTGCTCCCGGCAAGCCGCCAGCTTAAGACCGCCATGAAAACGGTAGCGCCGTTCAAAGTCCGGCGGGATCATCGGTAAGGCCTTGTGCCGTTGCTCAGCCATGGCGCTTCACCCCGGCCGTGTCTTCGCCTGGTAACGGCCATAACCAGTTGCGGAGCGTTTCTTCCACCGGCACCACGTGGATGCATTCGACCGGACATGGCGGGATACACAGATCGCAGCCGGTGCATTCGCTGCTGATAACGGTGTGCATCTGCTTGGCTGCGCCGAGAATGGCGTCGACCGGGCAGGCCTGGATACACAGCGTACAGCCGATGCACACCTGTTCATCAATGATTACCACGGTCTTTGCACTGTGCTCGCCGTGTTCCGGGTTGAGTGGCTTGGCGTCAACGCCGAGCAGGTCGGCGAGTGCATGGATGGTGGTTTCTCCGCCGGGCGGGCACTGGTTGATGTCTGCCTCGCCCGCGGCCATGGCCTCCGCGTAAGGCCGGCAACCGGCGTAGGTGCATTGCCCGCACTGCGTCTGTGGAAGCAGTGCGTCAATGCGGTCGACCACGGGGTCGCTTTCGACGCGAAACCGGATCGCGGCGTATCCCAGCACCAGACCGATCAGTGCGGCAAGAATACCCAGTGCAAGCAGTGCGGATAGCATGGTGGTTAGACAGTCCGCTTCCTTTCCTGCAGGCAGGGGGTTGCGGAGATGAGGCCAGAAAGCACAAATGTCCTGATGTTGCCGCGCTCAATCTGACCGCCTTCAACCGGGAGGAGTGAATTCTTGCTGATCTGTCGCGAGTGTCTGGACATTGTGGCTCGCTTGTCTTTAACCCTTGATCAATCCCGAGAAACCCATGAAGGCCAGTGACATCAGTCCGGCCGTGACCAGTGCAATGGCCGAGCCACGAAATGGTGTCGGTACATCGGCAACCGCGACGCGTTCACGGATGGATGAGAACAGGATCAGTACCAGTGAGAAGCCGGCTGCCGCGCCAAAACCGTACACCGCGGACTCGATGAAGTTGAACTGCTGCTGTACGTTCAGCAAGGCAACGCCGAGCACTGCGCAGTTGGTGGTAATCAGCGGCAGGAAAATGCCCAGCACCTTGTAAAGCAGCGGGCTGGTCTTGTGTACCACCACCTCGGTGAATTGCACCACGGCGGCGATTACCAGGATAAAGGTGATGGTGCGCAGGTATTCCAGTCCGAGCGGGATCAGCAGGTACTCGTTGGCCAGGTAGCTGCAGATGGAAGACAGTGTCAGCACGAAGGTGGTGGCAAGCGCCATGCCGGTCGCGGTGTCGACATTGCG
>JAOUBY010000134.1 GCA_029860045.1 Gammaproteobacteria bacterium
CCTGCTGGCGGGGTTGTCAAGTGTGCGTGGCGACTGGATCGAGGAGCGTGGCGACAGCGAACAGCTCGATGGGCCGAGTTCCGAATTCGGTAGTCAGCGCCAGCATGCCCCGGAACTTGCACAGCTGCGCTTTGAGCACATCAGGCAGCCGCGCCGTGCACGTGCCGGCCACAACGTGACACAGATGCACTATGCCCGCCAGGGCATCATCACACCGGAAATGGAGTTTGTCGCTATTCGCGAGAACCTGCGACTGGAAGAAATGCGCGACAGCGGTTTGCTGAAACAGCATCCGGGCGTCAGCTTTGGTGCCAGTGTGCCGGAACGCGTGACAGCTGAATTCGTGCGCGACGAGGTGGCCCGTGGCCGCGCCATCATACCGGCGAATATTAACCACCCGGAGCTGGAGCCGATGATCATCGGCCGCAATTTCCTGGTCAAGATCAACACCAATATAGGCAACTCCGCGGTCAGCTCGTCGATCGCCGAGGAGGTCGAGAAGATGGTGTGGTCGGTGCGCTGGGGCGGCGACACGCTCATGGATCTGTCTACCGGCAAGAACATCCACGAGACGCGCGAATGGATACTGCGTAACTCGCCGGTACCGGTGGGTACAGTGCCGATCTACCAGGCGCTGGAAAAGGTGGATGGCCGTGCCGAGGATCTTGACTGGGACATCTTCCGCGATACGCTCATCGAGCAGGCCGAGCAGGGCGTTGATTACTTTACCATTCATGCCGGTGTGCGACTGCCGTGGGTGCCACTCACCGCCAGCCGTGTGACTGGCATCGTTTCGCGCGGTGGTTCCATCATGGCGAAGTGGTGTCTGGCACACCACCAGGAAAGTTTTTTGTACACGCACTTTGCCGACATCTGCGAGATCATGAAGGCCTACGATGTATCGTTTTCACTGGGTGACGGGCTGCGTCCCGGTTCGGTGGCCGATGCCAATGATGCAGCCCAGTTTGCCGAGCTGGAGACGCTGGGCGAGTTGACGCAGGTTGCATGGGAACATGACGTGCAGGTGATGATCGAGGGCCCCGGGCATGTGCCGATGCAGATGATCCGTGAGAACATGGAAAAGGAATTGCAGGACTGCCACGAGGCACCGTTTTATACACTCGGCCCGCTGACCACTGACATTGCCCCCGGTTACGACCACATCACCTCGGCGATCGGTGCGGCGCAGATCGGCTGGTATGGCACGGCCATGCTGTGTTACGTCACGCCGAAGGAGCACCTCGGCCTGCCGGACAAGCACGATGTGCGCGAGGGGATTATTACCTACAAGATCGCTGCCCATGCCGCGGACCTGGCCAAGGGCCATCCCGGTGCACAGGTGCGCGACAACGCCCTGTCCAAGGCGCGTTTCGAGTTTCGCTGGGATGACCAGTTCAACCTCGGTCTTGACCCGGAGAAGGCGCGCGAGTTTCACGATGCCACGCTGCCGAAGGATTCCGCCAAGGTGGCGCACTTCTGTTCCATGTGTGGACCGAAGTTCTGTTCCATGAAGATCAGCCAGGACGTACGTGACTACGCGGCCAACAAGGGTATCGTTGATCTCAACAGCGCAGTTGAACAGGGTATGAATGAAAAGGCCGAGGAATTCAAAAAGGGCAATTCCGAGATTTACAAAAAGGCCTGAAGTGCAAGGCCAGATTTATACCTGGCACAGTCGAGTTTATATTTTTACGCCCAAAATCAGCCTGAAGCAGATACTCATGTTTTGGTCATGAACAGCAGCCTGCCAGAAGGGAAAGGGTTGTATGAGTAAAAAAGCGACTGCCGGGAACATCCTGATTGTAGCAGTATCGTTACTTGTTGCTGCACTGCTTGCCGAGGTCGTTCTTCGTCAGATCAGGCCGGTCGACTTCGGCAGATCTTCTTTTTTTCGTATTCCACACCCGGTGTACGGCTGGGTTCTCGAACCCGGGGTCAGTTATATCAATTACATGAGGGAAGCCCCTGTGCCGGTTTCCTATAACTCCAATGGGTGGCGGGACATTGAACATGCAGTGGATAAACCGGATGGCGTTACACGCATTCTGGTGTTGGGCGATTCTTTCATGGAAGCCTACTCGGTGCCGTTTGAGGATTCGCTTCCTGCCAGGTTACAGCAGTTGGCCGGGCGAGGTGGTCAGCAGATTGAAGTAATCAATCTCGGGGTTGCGGGTTACGGTACGCTGCAGGAATACCTGGTATACCGGGATCATGGGAAACAATACCAGCCGGATATAGTCCTGCTGGGATTTTATGTTGCAAATGATGTCAGGAATAACAGCAACGCGCTTGAATCCCTGGTTACACCGGGGACGATGAGGACAGGAAGCCCCCCCTTTCTTGATCCGGGTGGTGAGGAAGACTGGAAGCTCACAATGCCGCTCTATGAGGCCACCATGGAGCGTTACCTCGAATCGAAAAAAGAAAGAGAGGCAATCAGGAAAGCCTCGGGAGGTTCCGCATTACTCATGGGGTTGCTGAGATTGCCCGGTAAACTGGAAAAAGCCATATGGGAAATGAGTTCCAGTGGTGATGCGCACCAGGAGAAACTCCGGCATCTGATATACCAGGGTATTAACTATTGCAAGGAGCCACCCGAGTGGACGGAGGCCTGGGATATTACCAGACGGGTTTTGGCCCGACTGGACAGGGAGATTACCGAGGCTGGCAGCAAGCTAATGATATTTTCTGTCCCGGCAATGCATGATGTTGATATAGACAGGATGAACAAGGTTGAAGAAGATGCCCCGGAGAGTGGCTTGCTGTGCCTGGAAGAAGCACCCGGTTATGCGCGACTG
>JAOUBY010000025.1 GCA_029860045.1 Gammaproteobacteria bacterium
CCTGTTATCGGCGTACACAGGTGATACTTAATCCCACATGACAGGCACAGGTAATGCCCGGCAGGGCACAAGACGGGTATGACAGAAAGCATCAACAGTGCGGATTGTGTAGTCGTGGGTGGCGGGTTGCTGGGGCTGCTGACTGCTCGGCGCCTGGCGCAGGAAGGCATGGCGGTTACCCTGCTGGAGCGTGGTGCGCTGTGCCGTGAATCCTCATGGGCTGGCGGCGGCATTCTTTCGCCGCTGGTGCCCTGGCAGTATACCGATGCCATTTCTCGACTGGTTGAGCGAAGCCAGCACGACTACCCGTTGCTGATGGCGGAATTACTGGAACAGAGCGGCATCGATCCGGAGTGGACACAGTCCGGCATGTTGATGCTGGATACCGTACCGGATACTCGCGTGACGGCCTGGGCAGAGCGCTTCCACTGCCGGCTTGAAACACTGGACGCCGACCGGGTGCAGCTTGCCGAGCCGGCGCTGACTGCCGCCAGCGGTCCGGCTGTGCTGCTGCCTGGCGTGGCGCAGATCCGAAATCCGCGACTGTGTCAGGCGCTGGCCGTGGCGCTGCAAATGCAGGGCGTAACCATCCGGGAGCAATGCACCGTGACCCGGCTGCTAATTCGCGACCAGGTGGTCAATGGGGTTGAGACCGAGGCGGGCCCCGTGCATGCCAACTGCGTGGTGATTGCCGGCGGCGCCTGGAGCGCGCAGCTTCTCCAGGGCATGGGCCGGGAGCTCCCGGTCAAGCCGGTACGCGGTCAGATGATCCTGTTCCAGGCCCCGCCCGGTATGTTGCGGCACATCGTGCAGGGCGCCGGGCATTACCTGATTCCGCGCCGTGATGGACTGGTGTTGGCGGGCAGTACGCTGGAGCATGTCGGCTTCAGCAATGAGACCACGTCACAGGCCAGGGAAGAGTTGATGCAGGCCGCCTTCAGCATTGCCCCGGGGCTGGCCGACTACCCGGTTATCAGGCACTGGGCCGGCCTGCGCCCCGGCTCGCCGGAGGGTATCCCGTTTATTGGCGAGCATAGTGAAATCAGTGGCTTGTATCTGAATACCGGGCATTTCCGCAATGGCGTGGTGATGGCGCCGGCCTCTGCAGAGCTGTTGGTGGATGGCCTGCAGCGACGGGACAGCTTTACGGACCCTGCGCCTTATGCCTTTTGGCCCGGTCGGGGCCTCTCCGGGGCCGGCGTAGACACTGCACCAGAATCGGGCATATAATGGAGTCAATTGGTCTAAGTAAAAAAGTATTAGCAAAGAAAATAGAAGGTAGTCAGATGGTTAGTGAAGCCCATAAAGATCTTGCCGGCTTGATGCGGGGGCATGGCATCCTGCCGACGCAGCAGCGCATGATGCTTGCCAAGGTGTTGTTTGAACAAAACGGTCATTTTTCCGCCGACCAGCTGATGCGGCAGGTCAACGGTGACAGTGACCGCGTTTCCAAGGCGACCGTCTACAACACGCTGGGTCTGTTTGCCCGCCAGGGCCTGTTGCGTGAAATCATCGTCGACCCGACCCGGGTCTTCTACTGCACGAATACTGAGCCACACCATCACCTCTATAATATTGATACCGGTGAACTGCAGGATATCGAAACTGACAGCCTTGTCATCAGTGACCTGCCGGCCCTGCCCGAGGGTACCGTTGCCGACGGGGTGGATGTCATTATCCGCGTACGCAACGATTCAGATGTGAATTGATCTGTACCGGCCCATTCGGAACCGGTAATATTCCCCAGCAATTTTCTTCAGGGCCGGAGTAGCTCAGTCGGTAGAGCAGCTCACTCGTAATGAGAAGGTCGGGGGTTCAATTCCTCTCTCCGGCACCAATGAAAAATGCCCGCAGTCGCGGGCATTTTTTGTGCAGAGGTGGCGCTACAGCCTTGCGGTCGTGAATCTTTTGAGTTCAGGTCCCCGGGGTGCAGTCCGAGATATTACCTGCAAACAGCTTGGGGATGCCGTTATTGGTGACCTGGATCTGCTTGCCATAGTCAGTGCCGCGATCATCGCACAACGACATCACAGCCATTCCACCCCCGTTGGTTGAACCGTTTGGGTTTATCTCAAGGTTATCGTTCCAGTTATCATTGGTGCGCAACCTGACATCTGCATCACTGGGCATGCCCCTGCGTAACAGGGTGTCGGTAGCAGCGTCATAGGTATTGTTCAGGTACCTGCCATCATCGGCAAAGATGATGTAGCCGGTACTCCAGTCATAGTTGGTGCCGCCGCAGGCAGGGACCGTTGCAGCCACGGTCGTGCTGCGACATATGATTACGCGTACGTCGCGCTTGACCGCCTCACTGCGTGCGAAGTGGACATCCATCACTACGTTATTCAGGTGCGTGGTCAGCTTGTTGTCCCGGATCATATTGCTGACGCTGGGTACGGCCATCGAAAGGATGATCGATATCATGCCCAGCGTGATCATCATCTCGGGGAGCGTGAATCCACGGAGTTTGTTGTAGTTTGCCATAACCTTTTTGTTGCCCATGCGTTGAAGATAACAAGACCTTACTAGCCGCGTTATCGACGCATTACAGGTGAAACTGTAATCGGCGGGGGTGGTTTTTCGGGAATTGCGAGGCCCGGGATTATGCCGGCAGGTTTGAAAACTTCATTGATAAATCAATGGCCTGTACATTTTTTGTCAGGCTGCCGATGGATATGAAATCAACGCCGGTGCTGGCGACAACACGCAGCTTATCCAGCGTGTAGCCCCCTGAGGCCTCCAGTTCTGCACGCCCGGCAACCTGCGTGACGGCATCGGTCAACTGCTCAAGGCTGAAATTGTCCAGTAACAGCCGTGTGGCGCCGGCTTCCAGTGCCTCCGCGATCTGTTCGCTGTGCTCGACTTCCACCTCAATCATTATATCGCTGCGGGACGCCGTTGCCTGGCTGACTGCCGCACGGATCGAGCCAGCAGCCTGGATGTGATTCTCCTTAATCAGGATAGCGTCATACAGTCCGCTGCGGTGGTTATGGCAACCACCGGTGCGTACCGCGTACTTCTGTGCCTGGCGCAGCCCCGGAATGGTCTTGCGGGTATCGAGTATCCGGACCGGCAATCCAGCCACGCAGTCGGCATAGCGCCGTGCCAGGGTTGCGGTTGCCGAGAGGGTCTGCAGGAAGTTGAGTGCGGTACGCTCCCCGCTGAGGATGGCGCGCGCGGGTCCCTTTACACTGCACAGGACCTGGTCAGCCACGATGTGCTCGCCGTCATGCAGAAGCCAGTCGACGCGGATATCCGTGTCGAGTTCGGCGAATACCGCGTTGAACCACGCCATGCCGCACAATACGGCGGGTTCGCGCGAGATGACGCTGGCGCAGGCCTGTTGCGTTGCCGGTATCAGTGCGGCGGTGATATCGCCACTGCCGATGTCTTCTGCGAGTGCGGTGCGTACCGACTGCAGCAGCGGTTCTTCAAGGACCTCGATCAGCATTCAGGTGGAGATTTCGAGTAGCTCGATTTCAAAGACCAGGGTGGCGTCAGGCGGGATTACGCCACCGGCGCCCTGTGCGCCGTAACCCAGTTCAGAGGGAATCACCAGGCGTCGAACGCCACCGACCTGCATTCCCTTGACCCCTTCATCCCAGCCGGGAATGACAAAACCGCAGTCAACCGGAAAACTGAACGGGTCGTTCCGGTCGAGGCTGGAGTCAAACTTGGTTTCATCTTCCAGCCAGCCGGTGTAGTGCACGATGACGGTCTGGCCGCGTCCGGTTACGGTCTCGCCTGTGCCGGTCTTTATGTCGGTATAGCGCAGGCCTGATGCTGTTGTGGTTTCCGTCATGGTCTGTTCCTCTTGCCCTGTAATCAGTTTATCTCAGTCATTTTCTGTGCCGGAGAAATAATCATCCTTGAGTTTCTTCACCAGTCCGGCGAGCAGCAACAGCCCAAGCAGGTTGGGCAGCGCCATTAATATATTGGTGATATCAGCAATATTCCAGACCAGTTGCAACGGCACGGCTGCGCCCACCACGACCAGTACGGTATAGACCACCCGGTAAGGCAGCACGGCGCGCTCGCCAAACAGGAAATAGGCGGAACGGTCACCGTAGTAGGACCAGGCAATGATGGTGGAATAGGCAAACAAGGTCAGTCCTCCGCCAACCACCCAGGCGCCGGCATCACCGAGTGAACCACCGAATGCGTGCGCGGTGAGCGCTGCGCCCATCAGCGTATCACTGCTTTCCTGCCATGTGCCGGTGACCACGATCACCAGTCCGGTCATGGTGCAGATCACCAGGGTGTCGACGAAGGGCTCCATCATGGCGACCAGGCCTTCGCGCACCGGTTCGTTGGTGCGTGCGGCAGCGTGTGCCATGGGTGAGGAGCCCAGGCCGGCTTCGTTGGAGAACAGCCCGCGTGCGACACCCCAGCGTATCGCCTCGCCAACCGCGGCACCGCCGACTGACCAGGGGTTGAGCGCCATGTTGAAGATGGTGGAGAAGGCTGCAGGGATATCGGTGACGTGGTTGATCAACACCAGCAGGGCGGCAATCATGTAGGTTATTGCCATAAACGGGACAATGGCGCTGGCCACGCGTGCGATGCGTTGTACGCCACCCAGGATCACCATTCCCACCAGCATCGCCAGCAGGCAGCCGGCTAACCACTTGTAGTCATGCAATTGCGGGAAGATGTAGCCAAGTCCATCCATGACCGAGTTGGCCTGTACCATGTTGCCGATACCGAACGAGGCAACCAGTGCGAAGATCGCGAAGCAGGCCGCCATGCGCTTCATGTTCAGACCGTTCAGCAGGGTATACATCGGGCCACCCGCCACCTCGCCATTCGGGGCGATGTTGCGGAACTTGATTGCCAGCGTGCACTCGGTGAACTTGGTGGCCATGCCGAACACAGCCGTTACCCACATCCAGAACAGGGCACCGGGTCCGCCCAGTGAAATTGCCGTGGCCACGCCGGCGATGTTGCCGGTGCCAACGGTTGCCGACAGTGCTGTGGACAGGGCCTGGTGGTGGGCGACCTCGCCGGGATGCGTGTGACAGCTGTGCTTGCCGGATATCAGCTCGATGGCATGTTTGAAGCCGCGTACCTGGATCAGGCCCATGCGGATGGTCAGGTACAGGCCGGTGCCAAGCAGGGCGAGCAGGGTCAGTGGGTTGCCCCACAGCAGTCCGGAGAGTTTGCCGGTCAGGTCAGTCAATAACTGGACAAATTCCATGCATTAACTCCCCGGTGTATTGGCAGGTCTGTTGCCGGCATTGTGCCGGACAGTCAGCTGAGCAGTAATTCCAGCAGGGCCTTTTGTGCGTGCAGGCGGTTTTCAGCCTCATCCCAGACAACGCTTTGCGCGCCATCGATTACATCTGCCGAGACCTCTTCGTCACGGTGCGCGGGCAGGCAATGCATGAACAGGGCATCCACTGCCGCCGCCTGCATGACCTGTGAATCCACCTGGTAGTCGGCAAATGCACGCACGCGCCTTTCCTGTTCCTCTTCCTGTCCCATGCTGGCCCAGACATCGGTGACTACCAGGTCGGCGCCCCGTGCCGCGGCCTGTGCAGAATCAAGCATAACGGCCTGCTCGCCTGCGGCTGCCAGGATGTCTGCATCCGGCAGGTAACCATCCGGGCAGGCAATGTTCAGGGTAAAGCCGAACTGGCGTGCGGCGTTGATGTAGGAATGACACATGTTGTTGCCGTCACCGATCCAGGCAACAGTGCGCCCGCGGATGTCACCACGGTGTTCGAAATACGTTTGCATGTCGGCCAGCAGCTGGCAGGGGTGATACAGGTCAGTGAGCGCATTGATTACCGGAACGCTGGAATACTCGGCAAAGCGTTCGATTTTCTCGTGTTCGAAGGTGCGGATCATGATGATATCCGACATGCGCGACAGTACGCGTGCACTGTCCTCGATGGGCTCGCCACGGCCCAGCTGGGTATCCCGCGGAGACAGGAAGATGGCATGGCCACCGAGTTGTGCCATGCCGACTTCAAACGACATGCGGGTGCGGGTCGAGGACTTCTCGAACACCATTGCCAGCACACGGTGTTTGAAAGGTTCATACAGGTCGCCGGCCCTGTTGAGGGCCTTTAACTCAATGGCGCGTAGTACCAGCCGGTTGAGTTCGTCCGGGGTCAGGTCCAGCAATGTAAGGAAATGCCTGCTACTCATGGTGTGACTCCGACAGGAAATCAGTGACCAGTGTACTGACCTGTTCAATGATCATGTCGGCCTGTTTCTCCGTAGTTATCAAGGGTGGCAACAGGCGAATGACGCGTTCCGCGGTGACATTGATCAGCAGACCCTGGTCCAGCGCCCTGCCTACCAGTTCTGCGCACGGCCGGTCCAGTTCGATGCCGATCATCAGACCCAGTCCGCGGATTGAGTTAACGCCCTTGACCTCGCCCAGCCTGGTATCAAAGCCATTCAGCATGTGTTTGCCGAGCTGCGCGGCGTGTGCGACCAGTTGCTCGTTTTCGATGGTGTCCATGACGGACAGTGCAGCACGGCAGGCCAGCGGGTTGCCGCCAAAAGTGGTGCCATGACTGCCGGGTTGCATCAGTTCGGCTGCTTTTCCACTGGCCAGGCAGGCGCCGATAGGCACACCATTGCCGAGCGACTTGGCCACTGTCAGAACATCCGGTTTTGCATTGCCGTGTTGCCAGGCGAACCAGTGCCCGGTGCGGCCCATGCCAGTCTGAATCTCATCCAGCATCATCAGCCAGCCCTGTTCATCGCACAGTTGGCGAATTTCGGCAAGATAGTTCGCGTCGGGCACATTGACACCGCCTTCGCCCTGTACCGGTTCCACCAGTACCGCAACCGTGTCGCTCTTGCTGGCTGCAATGGCGCGGATCGCCTCGATGTCGTTGTATGGCACACGCAGGAAACCGCGTACCAGTGGTTCAAAACCGGCCTGAATGCGGCGGTTGCCGGTGGCGGTCAGCGTCGCCAGCGTGCGCCCGTGAAAACTTTGCTCCATCACGATGATGGCCGGGCAGCTGACGCCCTTGCTGTGACCGTACAGGCGCGCAATCTTGATCGCAGCCTCGTTCGCCTCGGCCCCCGAGTTACTGAAGAACACGCGGTCCATGTCGGACATTGCACACAAGCGTCCGGCAAGTTGCTCCTGCAGGGCAATGCCGTACAGGTTGGAGGTGTGCACCAGTGTGGCGGCCTGGTCGGCAAGCGCCGCTGCTACGGCCGGATGTGCATGACCAAGACCACACACGGCGATGCCGCTGAGGGCATCGAGGTACTGGCGGTGTTCACTGTCCCACAGCCAGACACCTTCACCGCGTTCGAATGTGACGGGAAGTCTGTTATAGGTCGACATCAGGTGCTCGGGCATTTTTCAGTTGTTCCAGAAACAGAAAAGGCAGTCTGTTCCAGACTGCCAGCATCAAGAGGAGTGATTCTATAACCGCTGGCCGGAAAAGCGCAAACCCGGCCGGGGCCGGGTTTGCGTGCTTCCAGGGCGGTACAAGCCCTTGTATTTCCAGCTGCTCTATCCTAGAAGGGCAGGCCGTGCATATGACCGGTCATGCACATCAGCATCGGGATGGACAGCAGGGTGTTGGTGCGGGATGCCATCAGCGCAACCTTCTTGGCGCCGGCAATCTCGTCGGCACTGGCCTGGACGATGCCGAGGATTTTCTTCTGGTTCGGCCAGATCAGCACCCAGACATTGAACAGCATGATCGTGCCCAGCCAGGCGCCGATGCCGATAACCTGCCAGCCGGCCTGTAATGTGAATGCCGCGACAGCACCACCTTCACCAAGATGCTGCAGGGCGCCTACACCCGTAATCCAGGTGGCTACAGCGCCCCAGCGGAACCAGAGCAGGGCGCGCGGGGCAACATACTTGTTGATTCCGGCTGGTCCGGGACCCCCTTCGTCGCCCAGTGCTTCACCCACCGCAGGTACCTGTACAAAGTTGAAGTAGTACAACAGGCCAATCCAGACAACGCCGGCCAGCACATGAAACCAGACTTCGAATTCAAGTGCGTTGATACCGGATGTCCCGAGGCCAAGCACGATCAGAATGGACAGGATGAAACCTGAAATAATCGTTCCCAAGATAGAAGTTAACGGATTCATTGATGAGGCTCCCATGCTCCGCGGCGCGAGGTGGCGCGGTTGTTTGATTTTGAATAACTGACTGAATTAGTCAGGAATGGGAGGATACGGCAGCGTTGTCCGATTTGCAATATGCTGGATTGCCAATTTCTGTCAGCAAAGCATTGAGTTAGAGTATATTTATATTGATTCAAAAAGCGACAGTGAAACAGCTAGAAGCATGAACGCCATCGAACTCAGCCTGTTTGTCAGCCAGTTGGCCGCCGTCTGTGACGAGATGGGGGCGGTGCTGCGGCGGGCCGCATTCTCGACCAATATCAAGGACCGGCTCGACTACTCGTGTGCCGTGTTCGATCCGCAAGGCGAACTGTGCGCGCAGGCGGCGCATATCCCGGTCCATCTCGGCAGCATGGCCTTTGCCATGCGTGAGCTGGTATCGCTGCAGGACTGGTCAGCCGGCGACATGGTGATCGTCAATGACCCCTACCTGGGTGGTACCCATCTGCCGGATGTCACCGTGATTGCGCCGGTTTTTGTACACGCATCCTGCATCGGCTTTGTTGCCAACCGTGCGCATCATGCCGATATCGGTGCCCACACGCCGGGCTCGATGCCGGTATCGAGTTCTCTCGAGGAGGAAGGGCTGGTGATTGCCCCGACACACCTGCTGCGTGCCGGCGTTGAGGTGGCCGAAGTCTTTCAGCGTATTACTGATGCAACTGCTAACCCGGCGCAGATGCAGGGCGACCTGGCTGCACAGATCAGCGCGAACCAGTCCGGTGTTCGGCAGCTTGCAGGTATGGCCGCAACGGCTGGCGTTAACAGCTACCTTGCCGGGCTGACCGCGGTTAATGACTATGCCGCGCGACTGGCGCAGCAGGCGCTGGAGCAGATCCCGAATGGCAGTTATTCGTTCCAGGATGTCATGGATGATGACGGCATGGGGCAGCAGGACATAGCCATTGCCGTTACGGTGCATGTCTGCGATGGCGACATCGAGGTTGATTTTGACGGTACTGCATCCCAGGTAGCAGGCAATATCAATTGTCCCCTGTCGGTGGCAGCGGCCGCCGTGTTGTACGTATTCCGCTGTCTGATGCCGGCACAGACACCGGCCTGTGCCGGCAGTTTTCGCGCTATTCGCCTGTCTGCGCCGCAGGGATGCCTGGTAAACGCGCAGCGCCCTGCAGCGGTTGCAGCCGGCAATGTCGAGACCAGCAGCCGTATCGTTGATGCGGTGATGGGCGCACTCGCGCAGGCCCTGCCTGAACAGATGCCGGCGGCCAGCCAGGGCACCATGAACAATCTTGCCATGGGCGCCAGGGGCGATGCTGAGTGCTGGGACTACTATGAAACCATAGGTGGCGGCTGCGGTGCCGGCAGTCAGCATGACGGGCTGTCAGCTATCCAGTCGCACATGACCAATACGCTGAATACACCGGTCGAGGTGCTGGAACTGAATTTTCCGGTTCGGGTCAATCGCTACCAGGTCCGCCATGACTCCGGTGGTGCGGGTCGGCAGCGTGGCGGCGATGGCCTGATTCGGGAATTCCACTTTCTCGCACCTGCCAGCGTAACCCTGCTGACCGAGCGCCGTCTGCATGCCCCATGGGGACTGGCCGGTGGCGATAGTGGCGCATGCGGCGAGAATCTGCTTGGTGCAAAACGATTACCCGCCAAGGCCAGCATCCGGGTAGCCGGTGGTGAATGTCTGACGGTGTATACACCCGGTGGTGGTGGCTGGGGAACGCCACCGTGAACCATAGCAGGGGAGTCTGACCAGGCATGTGTGGTATTTGCGGAGAATTGCGCTTCGATGGGCGTGCGCCGGATCAAAACGCCCTTAAGCGTATGAGCGAGCACCTGGCACGACGGGGTCCGGATGCCAGCGGCGAGTACCTTGACGGGCCGGTAGCGCTGGGGCACAGGCGCCTCGCCGTGATCGACCTTTCCGAGCGTGCCGCCCAGCCGATGGTGGATAGCGCTAACGGCCTGGCGCTGGTATTCAACGGTACCATCTACAATTACCCGCAGCTGCGCGAGCAATTACGGGCACTGGGACACTGTTTTGTCTCCGACGGCGATACCGAGGTCATTCTCAGGGCCTATGTCGAATGGGGCGAAGATTGCACGATACGGTTGCAGGGCATGTTTGCCTTTGCCATCTGGGACAGCAAGCGGCAACAGCTGTTCATGGCGCGCGACCGTTTCGGTATCAAGCCGCTGTATTACAGCGTGACACAGGGTGCCGTGCGCTTCGCCTCCAACAGCCAGGCGTTACTGGCGGCCGGCGATGTCGAGACCGGCATCGACCCGGTCGCGCTGCACCATCACCTGACCCTGCATGCCGTGGTGCCGGCACCCCGTACCCTGCTGCGCGGGTTGCGTAAACTGCCGCCGGCACACAGCCTGACTTTTCAAGCTGATCGGCGCAGGAAGTCAAGACGCTACTGGAAGCTGGATGCGCTGACTCATCCGGGCCAGATGAGTGAATGGGAATGGATCGAGGCAACGCACGAGGCCCTCAAGCGGGCCGTCAGGAAGCGACTGGAGATTGCCGATGTGCCGGTTGGGTTGTTGCTTTCCGGTGGACTGGATTCCAGTCTGCTGGTGGCCCTGCTGGCCGAGGCGGGTTGCACAGAATTGCTGACTTTCTCGGTTGGTTTTGAAGACGAGCCGGAGGAAAAGGGTAACGAGTTTGAGTACTCCGATCCGGTTGCGCGGATGTACGACACGGACCATCACCGTTTCACCATTCCCAACAGCGAGGTGCTGGCACGCCTGCCCGAGGCCGTCGACAACATGGCCGAGCCCATGGTCGGGCAGGACGCCGTGGCATTCTACCTGCTTGGCGAGCGCGTCTCGGAGCAGGTCAAGGTGGTGCAGAGCGGGCAGGGCGCAGACGAGGTCTTTGGCGGCTATTTCTGGTATCCGCAAATGCAGGCGGCGCCGGGCAGCGACATTGAACGTTTCAGCCGCTTGTATTTTGATCGCGATCACGCAGAAATGCAGCGCACGATTGCGCCGCGTTTCCATGGGGTGGACTACACCACGCCACGCGTGACGGCCGGCCTGGCAGAGTCCGGGGCTGAACGATTTATCAATCGTGTACTGGCCTTTGATGTCACTACGCTGATCGTGGATGACCCGGTCAAGCGTGTGGATAACATGACCATGGCATGGGGGCTGGAGGCGCGCGTGCCCTTCCTCGACCAGGAGCTGGTTGAGCTGGTCGCCTGTATGCCGCCGGAAGTGAAGCTGCGTTCCGGCGGCAAGCACCCGCTCAAGGTGATTGCGCGTGGTCTGTTACCGGATGCGGTGATCGACCGTCCCAAGGGTTATTTCCCGGTGCCGTCGCTCAAGTACGTGCGTGGCAAGGCGCTGGATTTCATGCGTGGCGTGCTGGATTCGCGCGCCTGCCTTGAACGTGGCCTGTTCCAGCGCAGTTACGTGGAGAAATTGCTGGAAAACCCGGACAGCTCACATACGCCGATCCTGGGTAACAAGCTCTGGCACCTTGCGCTGCTGGAGTTCTGGCTGCAGCGCAATGTAGACAAATCCCTGTAAGCAGTAGCTTTTTGTCGCGGCCAATCAGGGGTACACTGCGCACCAACCAATAATCAACCGGTTCTTGAATACATGAGGATAAAGCAATGGATGTAATGGATCGAATCGACAGTGCCGTGAAAGATAACCCGGTCGTCATTTTCATGAAGGGCTCCCCGCAGATTCCGCAATGCGGTTATTCCAGTCGTGCTGCACAGGCGTTGTCCGCCTGCGGTGAGGAATTTGCGCACGTGAACGTGCTGGCCGACCCGGAAGTTTTCGAGAACCTGCCGCGTTACGCCAACTGGCCGACTTTTCCGCAGATCTATATCAATGGTGAGCTGATAGGCGGTTGCGATATCACGATGGAGCTTTACCAGAAGGGCGAGCTGCAAAAGATGGTCAAGCAGGCCGTTGGCGGCGCCTGATTCCTGCACTGCGGTGCGGGGTGAACTCACCCCGCGCCGCAATTGATCTTGCTGTCAGTTTGCCTCGAGCTTGATCAGCTCTTCAACAATATCCAGCATCAGCTTCTGACCCTTGTCTGACATTTTCTCTGTCAGCTTATCCGGGTCGCGTTCCCCCTCGATCAGCGGTCGCAGGCGGCCTGACAGGATGCCCATGTCACCGCCGGCGGCGAGCATCTGTTTTGCCATGTTGCCGACGATTTGCAGGGCCTGCAGGTTGCCGTTGCGGGAGGCATGAATCAGCCCGGCTATGCCCGGTGCCGCCATGTTGGCGTCAAAATCGGTCTGCAGGTCCGGCAGCGTGGCAGGGTCCTGCAGACCGCGCAGGATGGACTCGGCAATAGTGCGGTCCTCGTTATCCAGGCCAAGCAGGAGGCTTTCGTCGCGCTTGCCTGCCATGATCTCGCGTATGGTAGCAACCAGCTGTTTCCAGTCATTGTCCTCGGCCTGTTGCAGTACCTGCTCCATGTCCGGTACCGAGCCAGGGTTGTTGCAGTGCATGACAACACGGTGAATCAGTCCGGAATGGGACTGCAGTATCTGTTCATTAAGGTCGGGTGTGGTGGACATGGTTTATGTTCCCTTGTTTGCAATTATGGGCGTGTCCTGTTCCTGCTGCATCAGGTTTAGCTCGTTCCAGCGGTTGATGATGGTGCAGAACAGGTCGGCAGTGCGTTCCGTATCATAGATGGCTGAATGGGCCTTGTCGCTGTCCCAGCCAAAGCCGGCCGCTTGTACCGCGCGCGCCAGTACCGTCTGGCCAAATGCCATGCCGGCCAGTGGTACCGTGTCGAAGGTGCTGAACGGGTGAAACGGGTTGCGCTTGATGCCGGTACGGTCGACGGCGGCGTTGAGGAAAGACAGGTCGAACGAGGCGTTATGGCCGACCAGCACGGCACGGTTGCAGCCGGTCTCGCGAACCAGTTTTCGTACCGGCCTGAAAATCAGATCCAGTGCATCTTGCTCCGGTTTTGCCATACGGAACGGGTTGTAGGGGTCGATGCCGGTAAAGGCCAGGGACTCCTCGTCGAGGTTGGCGCCGGCAAACGGCTCTACATGACAGGCGATGGTTTCCCTGCGGCTGATGAAGCCTTCTTCATTCATGTCCAGGGTAACGGCGGCAATCTCCAGCAGGGCGTCGCGCCTGGCATTGAAGCCGGCGGTCTCCAGGTCCACTACGACCGGCAGGAAACCGCGAAAACGTGTCGCAATCGGTGCCTTTTCCTTATTGCTGCTCATCCAACTAGGATAAGGAAACTCGCGCAAAGACGCAAAGGACACAGAGAAATAATCCCGGACATCCCCCCGGTTTCTGCAGGCTTTTCTTATTGCTGTAGGAGCGCCTTGCAGGCGCGATCATGGGTTTCGAATAAACTCGCGCCTGCAAGGCGCTCATACAGGCATGGACAAGCCCTGCATCGATCAATTGATTTTTTGCGCCTTTGTGGCCTGGCGCGAGGCTTTAGTTAATCCCGCAGTCGCCAGTTGAGGGTCTGCCCGGCAAACATGGGGATAACCGTGGAATCACCCAGCGGGTAACTGTCCGGTACCGGCCAGTCTGTTTTTTCCAGCGTGATGGTATCTGTATTGCGCGGCAGGCCGTAGAAGTCAGCACCGAAGTGGCTGGCGAAGCCTTCCAGCCGGTCCAGTGCGCCGGCCTGCTCAAAGGCCTGGGCATACAGCTCGATGGCGGCATGCGCGGTGTAGATGCCAGCACAACCGCAAGCAGTTTCCTTGTGCTCGCGCGCATGCGGCGCACTGTCTGTGCCCAGGAAGAACTTCTTGTTGCCGCTGACGGCCGCCTCGATCAGCACCGCCCGGTGAGTCTCGCGCTTCAGTACCGGCAGACAGTAGGCATGCGGTTGCAGGCCGCCACTGAACATGGCGTTGCGGTTGAGCAGCAGGTGGTGTGCGGTAATTGTTGCGGCAATGTTGTCATCGTGTGACAGCACAAAATCAACCCCATCACGGGTGGTCACGTGTTCCAGTACGATCTTCAGTTCCGGGAAACGCCTTGCCAGCGGTTCGAGTATGCGGTCGATAAACACGCGCTCGCGATCAAACACGTCCACGTCCCTGTCGGTCACCTCGGCATGCACCAGCAGCGGCAGGCCGTGTGCCTGCATGGCATCCAGTGCGTCCCAGGCGTGACTGATATCGGTGACCCCGTCGTCCGAATGCGTGGTGGCACCGGCGGGGTAGAGTTTGACCGCGCGTATGCTGCCTTCTGCGGCCGCCGCATTGATGACATCTGCCGTGGTGTTGTCGGTCAGGTACAGCGTCATTAACGGTTCAAAGTCGCTGTCTGCCGGCAGCGCGGCCAGGATGCGTTCACGATAGGCGCTTGCCTGCGCACCGGTCGTGACCGGAGGCCTGAGGTTCGGCATGATGATGGCGCGTGCAAACTGCCGGGCGGTGTGTGCAATGACAGACACCAGTGCGGCGCCATCGCGCACATGCAGGTGCCAGTCGTCCGGACGAGTCAGGGTCAGTTCCATGTGTTATCCAGCAGTGCCTGTTGTTGCAGCAGGTTAAGTGTATAGCGTACGCCAAAACCGGTTGTGTCGGTCGGGATGTGGCCAAGCCCGCCCTTGTGATGACTGGCGGCCAGGTCCACATGTATCCAGTCGATGTTCTCGTCGACAAAGCGCTGCAGAAAACGTGCGGCCAGGATATGGTCGGCATCGCCTTCCAGCGTGCATTGCAGGGTGTCGGCAATGTCGGATTTCAATGCCTCGTCAAAGTCTTCATCGAGCGGGAACGGCCAGACACGCTCGCCACTGTCACGGCCTGCATTGATGAGCGCGGTATGCAGGGTATCACGGTTGCTGAACACGCCGCTGTAGCGTGAGGACAGGGAGTAGATGCAGGCGCCGGTCAGTGTTGCGTAATCGATCATTACAGCCGGTTTGTCGCGGCTGGCCAGCGCCAGCGTGTCTGCCAGCACCATGCGGCCCTCGGCATCGGTGTGCTTTACCTCGATGCTGGTGCCGTTGCATGCGGTGATCACGTCATTGGGTTTGTAGGCGCGGCTGCCAACGTGGTTCTCGGCCAGTGCCAGCCAGCAGTCGATTGGAAAGTCCACCTGGAGCCTCGTTAGCGCCAGCAGTGTGCCGAGTGCCACGGCACTGCCCTGCATGTCCTCGTGCATGCCGTTCATGTATTTTGCCGGTTTTATGTTGACGCCGCCGGTATCAAAACAGATGCCCTTGCCGACCAGTGCCAGTTTCCTGCGCCGGCTGTTCGGCGGGCGGTAGCGCAACTGCACGATGCCGGCATCCGCGGTGGGACTGCCCTGGCACACGGCGAGAAATGCGCCGGCCTTTTTCCTTTGCAGTGCCTTGCGGTCGAGGAATTGCATTTTCCAGCCTTCCTGTTTGGCCAGCGTGCTGACGAATGCCTGGTAGGTACCCGGGGTGAGTTCGTTGGGCGGCAGGGCCGACAACCAGCGCGCAAGATGATTGCCCGTGTTTTCTGCCTGCAGTGCCGACAGGTCTGCTATCTCGGCACAGCCATAAACGTTGATGCGCTTCAGTCGGGCGACCGTCCCGGGTTTTGACTTGTAATCCGGCATCGGGCAAGCCGCGGCCAGCAGCGCGGCAATCAGCTTGTCACGCAGATGGCCGTCATGTGGCGGTTTGAAACCGGCGAGTTGAAGTCCAACGGTACCCGGATCTTGCTTGCTGACATCCGTGACCAGCTTGCGGGCGCGGGTGAGGCTGGAAAAACTGTCGTTGTCCGGCTTTACCGCCAGCAGCATGACGCGGGTGCCGGCCTTGTTGGGCAGGTCTGTGACCAGGCAGTCGCTGTCGCGGTTACGGCGCTGCAGTTGTTGCCAGCGTGACTTGAGCAGTTGACCGTGCGGCAGGCGCTCCCAAACCGCCTTGCCGGGTTTGTGGGGCACGATCATGATCGCTACGTCAATACGCTCTGCCGCCGTCGCGGTGAGGTCTTTTATCTGTTGATTTATCTTGATTTTATCGGTGTGGCGGTAGGGTATATCCATACTATTTGCCTTGACCTGTTCGCGTAAAACACTGATCATATCGCGCTTGTTGTGTTTCGGATACCGCCGTTCCCTTCAGAGGGTAATTCGAAACCGGTAATCAATGGTCGGAACCGCTGGCAAGCATGCCGGGATTTCACCGCAATCATCACGGATCCATGAAAGACGCTGACAAGAAACGCCTGTTAAGAGAAATGCTGTTTGCGCGCCGCTTCGAAGAGCGCTGCTACGAGGCATACGTGGAACGCAATATCGGTGGTTTTCTCCACCTGTATCCCGGTGAGGAGGCTTGCGCGCATGGCGTGCTGGAAGCGGCCCGGGTCGGGCACGATTATGTGATCACCAGCTATCGTGATCACGTCCACGCCATCAAGTCCGGTTCCGACCCGCGCGCGGTAATGGCGGAGTTGTTCTCCAAGGAGACCGGCGTCAGCAAGGGACGTGGCGGGTCCATGCACATTTTTGATGTGAAGCACCGCTTCATGGGCGGCTATGCGCTGGTTGGTGGGCCGTTCCCGCTCGCTGCCGGCATTGCCAAGGCGATCCGGCTGCAGGGCGGTGACGAGATCTGCATCTGTTTCCTCGGTGATGCGGCCAACAACCAGGGGACGTTCCACGAGTCGCTTAATATGGCGGCCCTGTGGAATCTGCCGGTGTTGTATGTGTGCGAGAACAACCTGTACGGCATCGGTACCCGCATCGATCGTTCCACCGCCGTGGTCGACCAGTACAAGCGCGTGTCGGCCTACAATATTCCCTCGGCGAAGGAGAACGGCCAGGATGTCGAGCTGGTCCACAAGGCGGCAGTCAAGGCCATCAAGCACGTGCGCAGTGGCAAGGGACCCTACTTCCTGGAACTGATGACCTACCGCTACCGGGGCCATTCCATGTCCGATTCCAATGCCTATCGTGCCAAGACCGAGGAACGCATGTGGAGCAAGCGCGATCCGGTCATCATGCTGCGTGACCGGCTGATCGATGCCGGCAAGCTGACACTGAAGGAATTCAAGGATATGGACACCGAGATTCTCGACGAGATCGAAGACGAGGTGATTCGCTTTGCTGCCGAATCACCCGAGCCGCACATCGCGGATGTGGAGAAATACGTGTTGGCCGAGAATGACCCGTGGGTCAGGGGCGGGGCAGAATAATGGCCGAAATCATGGTATGGGAGGCCATCCTGCGCGCCCATGACGAGGAACTTGCCAACGACCCCATGGTGATTGCCATGGGTGAGGATATCGGTGTGGTTGGTGGCACCTACAAGGCCACCCTTGGCTTGCATGACAAGTACGGCGAGGAGCGCATCATCGACACGCCGATTTCCGAGAATGGTTTTACCGGTCTTGGCATTGGCGCCTCGTTCCTCGGGGTAAGGCCGATCATTGAAATCATGTCGGTGAATTTTTCCTGGCTGGCGATGGACCAGATGTTCAATACCGCCGCCAAGGTGCGTTACATGTCCGGTGGCCAGTTGCAGGCCCCGATCGTGGTGCGCTCGCCGGGCGGTACCGCCCATCAGCTCGGTTCACAGCATTCCGCACGCATGGAAAAGGTGTTCATGGGTATTGCCGGTCTGCGCGTGGTCACTCCCTCCAATCCGCGCCAGGCCTACGGGCTGCTGAAGTCCGCGGTGCGCTGCAATGACCCGGTGTTCATTAATGAACATGAACTCATGTACAACATGAAGGGTACGGTGCCGGAAGAGGAATATTTCCACCCGCTGGAGGGTTCCGAGGTAGCGCGAGAAGGGCGTGATATCACACTGTTTGGCTATAACATCTCGGTGCACTGGTGTTTGCAGGCGGCGGAACTGCTGTCGAAGCATCATGGTATCGAGGCTGAGGTGGTCGATCTGTATGCGTTGAGCCCGCTCGACCGTGCCGGTATCCGTAACTCGGTCAGCAAGACGCATCGTGCCGTCATCGTTGAAGAGGCCGAACCGGCCGTGGGTGTCGGGGCGGAAGTGATGGCAGTCATTAATGAAGAATGCTTTTTCGAACTGGACGCCGCGCCGGTGCGTGTGTCTGCGCTGAATGTGCCGATTCCCTACAATCACGCGCTGGAAAAGACGGCGTTGCCGGATGCAAATGATGTAGTTGAGGCCGTACGCAAGATCTTCGGTGTTTAAAAACAGGTTTTCTCGCGCAAAGATGCCAGGCGATAAGAAGACCTGCATGAATGCACTGTCGTTATGAGCGTAGCGCGGCAATCTCATCATCCGGGATCAGCAGTTTAGAGATTGCCTCGTCACATTGTTCCTCGCAATGACGAATAAACCCGAATCTTTGCAGCTTTGCGTGAGATGAATTTCAAGGATATAAACTGAATGGCTGAACCCTATGTAATCAAAATGCCCCAGCTATCCGACACCATGACGGAAGGCGTCATCGTCAGCTGGGAAAAAAACATCGGCGACGCGGTCAAGCGTGGCGACATTGTCGCCACGGTGGAAACCGACAAGGCCGTAATGGACGTGGAAGTGTTTCGTGATGGTTTCCTGTCCGGACCGGTTGCGCCGGTCGATGCCGTGGTGCCGGTTACCCATGCGATCGCCTACCTGGTGGAATCGGAATCCGATGTAGACAGCAGCGAGGCAAACGCTGCGACACAGCCTGCAACGGAAGCGACGGCACCGGCAGTTACGTCGGCCGCCGTCACTGCAATGCCGGCTCCGGCGCAGGGTGGTGCACCTGTACCGCGCCCGCAGGGTAACAAGGCATCGCCACTGGCGCGCCGGATAGCGGCGCAAGCAGGTACCGATATCGATCGTATCAGCGGTTCCGGACCCGGTGGTGTGGTGACGGCATCAGACGTGCAGCATGCCCCGGCACCGTTTGAAGTGGCAGTGCCCGGTAACGGTCGCCCGATGAAGTCCATGGAAAAGGCGATTTCACGTGCCATGGCATCCTCGATCTCGATGCCGACCTTCCGGGTAACCGCGCATATTCACCTGGAAGGCCTGATGAATGCTGCCAAGGCGGCCGGTATCTCGGTCACCGTGGCCATTGCCAAGGCCTGCGGACTGGTGATTGCCCGGCATCCCAAGATGAACTGGTGTTACCAGCCGGATGACAAGCTGATCGAACGCAGCCAGGTGGATATCGGTATGGCAGTGGCTGCCGATGACGGTGGGCTGGTGGTGCCGATCCTGCGCGACTGTGAAACACGTGAACTGTCCGAGCTGAGCACGGACTGGAAGGACCTGGTGGGGCGGGCACGCACCCGGCACCTCAATCCGGAAGAATTCACCGGCGCGACATTCCAGATTTCCAACATGGGCATGTTCGATGTCAGCTATTTCGATGCCATCGCCACACCGGGGTTGGCCGCGATCCTCGCGATCTCGTCGAACACGGAGAAGGGCAGCGCCTTTACCGTGACCGCCGATCACCGCGTCGTTAACGGCGCCGATGTCGCGTTGTTCCTGCGTACCCTCAAGGAGCTTGTGCAACAGCCGGCTGACTGGATGGGTCCGGGTGGCCAGGCGATTCCGGAGGGTGACTGGGATTACGACGTGGTCGTCATCGGCGGTGGTCCGGGTGGCGAAGACTGTGCGCGCGATCTGGTGGCGCACAAGCTGAAGGTCGCACTGGTTAACGACGCGCCGTTCCCGGGTGGCGAATGCCTGTGGCGCGGCTGTATTCCCTCCAAGGCCTGGCGTGCAGCGGCCGACCGCATGCGTGATCGCGCCGGCGATGCACAGCTTGGCGTAACCGGTACCGACAAGGCGAAGCTGGTATGGAAAGACCTCGAAAAACACCGCCGCAAGGTGCTGGAAACACGGGGCGAGATGGCGCTCAAGACCGACAAGGGTGTGCGCATTGACTACCTGCAGGGCTTTGGCCAGTTCGTGGATGCACACACCCTGGCTATTAATACGGCTACCAACAGTAATGATCCGCATGCACGTGCGCAGATACCGGAAGCCAGGGCCGGCAAGAGTGTTAGCTTCGGCTGCGCGGTGATCGCCACCGGCGCACCGCCGTTCGTGCCACCGATTCCCGGTGCACAGGAAGGACTCGACAGTGGTGGTGTGCTGACCTCCGATACCGTATGGGCACTGGATGCGCCGCCGAAGAAACTTGCTGTTATCGGTGGTGGGGCGATCGGTGTCGAGATGGCACAGATCTTTCATGATTTTGGCGCCCGTGTCACGCTGCTGGAGGCGCAACCACGCATTCTTGCCGAGGTCGAGCCGGAGATTGCGAAAACCACGGCCGGGATACTTGCCGATGAGGCGCGGCTGGATGTGCTGACTGGCGCGGCAGTCAATAAAATCAGTGGTACGCCCGGGGCCATGAAGCTGGGCTATACCGATGCCGATGGCAAAAAGCGCAACCTGACCGTGGATTACGTCATCATGGCGACCGGCAAGCGGCCGATGCTGACCGGTCTCAACCTGGAGGCGGCCGGTGTTGCCAGTGAGCGCAGCATTATCACGGCCGACAGCCGTTGTCGTACCAGTGTGCCGCATATATTTGCGGTGGGTGATGTGGTGGGGGGCTTGATGCTTGCGCACACTGCGGCACAGCAGGGACGGGTTACGGCGGCGACCATCCTGGGCGAGAACATGCAGTATGATCAGAACAAGGACTGTGGTGTGATCTTCTCGCGCCCACAGGCAGCCTTCGTCGGTCTGTCGGTTGAGCAGGCAAAGGCGCAGGGTATGGATGTAGCCGAGGTGAAGGTGCCGATGAATATCGATGCCAAGGCGATGATCAACAATGAAACACATGGCATGATCAAGATCGTGGCAGACAAGGCAACGCACCGCGTGGTGGGTGTGCACTTTCTGGCCGATCATGCCGACACGCTGATTGGCGAGGCGGTCATGATGGTTGCAGCCAACATGACGCTGGAGCAGGTGGGTGAGGCGATCCATCCGCACCCGACCCAGACCGAACTGTTTGGTGACATGGCGCGACGCTTGCTGTCACGCCTGCGTCGTAGCAAGAAAAAGGTAAAGGCATAACATGTCAGACATAAAAAAAGTCGTACTCGCCTATTCCGGCGGACTGGATACCTCGGTCATTCTCAAGTGGCTGGAGCAGGTCTATCACTGCGAGGTGGTGACCTTTACTGCCGATGTCGGCCAGGGCGAGGAGATCGAGCCGGCACGCGCCAAGGCCAAGGCCATGGGCGTCAAGGAAATCTATATCGAAACGCTGCGTGAAGAATTTGCCCGTGATTTCGTGTTCCCGATGTTCCGCGCCAACACGATTTACGAAGGGGAGTACCTGCTCGGTACCTCGATTGCGCGCCCGCTGATTGCCAAGCGGCTGGTGGAAATTGCGCACGAGACCGGTGCCGATGCCATTGCCCACGGCGCTACCGGCAAGGGCAATGACCAGGTGCGTTTTGAACTGGGTGCCTATGCCCTGAACCCGGATATAAAGATCATTGCGCCGTGGCGCGAATGGGATCTGAACTCGCGCGAGAAACTGCTTGGCTATGCGGAGCAACATGGCATTCCGGTCGAACACAAAAAAGGCAAGAAATCACCGTACTCCATGGATGCCAATTCGCTGCATATTTCCTACGAGGGAGGCATTCTCGAGGACCCGTGGGCGGAACCGGAAGAGGATATGTGGTTGTGGACGGTTGCGCCGGAGCAGGCGCCGGACGAGCCTGCCTATGTCGAAATCACCTTTGAGCGTGGCGATGCGGTTGCCATCGATGGCAAGTCCACCAGCCCGGGCCGGGTGATGGAGATGCTCAATCAGCTCGGTGGTGATAACGGTATCGGCCGTTCGGATATCGTCGAGAACCGCTATGTCGGCATGAAGTCGCGTGGTTGCTATGAAACGCCGGCCGGTACCATCCTGCTGAAGGCGCATCGGGCCATGGAGTCGTTGACACTGGATCGCGAGGCAGCACACCTGAAGGACGAACTGATGCCACGTTACGCCAGTCTGGTGTACAACGGTTACTGGTGGAGTCCGGAGCGCAAGTTGTTGCAGGAACTGATCGATGCCTCGCAGGAGCACGTCAATGGAACGGTGCGACTCAAACTCTACAAGGGTAATGTCGTCGTGGTTGGGCGCAAGTCCGATACCGACAGCCTGTTCGACGAGCGCATCGCGACCTTCGAGGACGACGCCGGCGCCTATGACCAGAAAGATGCGGAAGGCTTTATCAAGCTGAATGCCCTGCGTTTGCGTATTGCCGCCGGCAGCAGAAAGCCGGACCGGCGCAAGTGATTTAATTACTACCGTCCGGAAGCCGCAGCCCATGTTTACCCAGCTGATTACATTAATACCGAGGCGCCTGTTCAACCTGGCCGGTTTCCTGTTTTGTGCAGGGGTGCTGGGTTATGCAATTCACGTGCAACTCAACGAGGGGCTGGATCCCTGCCCGCTGTGTATTTTTCAGCGCGGCGCCTTTCTTGCTGCCGGTTGCGTGTTTCTGCTGGCCGCTATCCACAATGCCGGTAGTCTGGGGAGCCGCGTCTACGCTGTTCTGATTGCGCTGGCTTCCCTGGCAGGTGCAGCGATTGCCGGTTGGCATGTGCGCTTGCAGCACCTGCCGCCTGACCTGGTGCCGGAGTGTGGCCCGGGCCTGGACTACATGCTGGAGGTGTTCCCGTTATCGGAGACACTGAAAAAAGTGTTTACCGGTTCCGGTGAGTGTGCCGAGGTAAGCTGGCAGTTTCTCGGGCTGAGTATGCCGACCTGGGCGCTGTTGTGTTTCATAGGCCTGGCGGTCGGCGGTTTCTTCCGCAACTGGCTGGCCAGGGACTGAGCAAACAGGAAATGCGTCTGCTGCACACCATGTTACGCGTCGGCAATCTCGAACGGTCCATCGAGTTCTACACGCATGTGCTTGGCATGCACCTGTTACGACAGAAGGATTACCCGGACGGACGATTCACGCTGGCCTTTGTCGGTTACGGGGATGAAAAAGACAACACGGTGATCGAGCTGACCCATAACTGGGATACTGAAAGTTACAATCCGGGCGAGGGCTACGGCCATATTGCGATTGAGGTGGATGATGTCTACCAGGCAGTAGACACGCTGCGTGAACGCGGTGGCAAGGTCATTCGCGAGGCGGGGCCAATGAATGCCGGTAACACGATTATCGCCTTTGTCGAAGATCCGGATGGTTACGCCATTGAGTTGCTGGGTAAAAAATCCTGAAAATCGTCTGCTGCGCTGACAGTCAACTGTAGCGCCCTGAAGCCATTCTCATCATTAAATCACGGAACTTGCCATGAAATTCCTCACCCTTGAGAACGGGCAGTTAGGTGCCCTGGTTGATGAAACAGTCATCGATATTCCAGAGGCTGCCAGGGTGTTTTCCGTGGATGTCCCGGCGACAACCCTGGCAGGGCTGGTCGATGCCGGGGATATTGCAGCACAGGCCATTTGGGAACTGGCCGGGAAGGCGGCCAGTCAGGGTGTTGCTGCACGCGCCTATAGTGACGTGGCGCCACTGGCGCCGATTCCGGAACCGCGACGCAATATCCTTTGCCTGGGCAAGAACTACCTGGAGCATGCGCAGGAAGTGGCAAAGAAGATGGATGTCTCAGGCAAGGCGCCGGCGAAGCCAATCATTTTCACCAAGGCCACGACCGCCGTGATCGCACCCGGGCAGCCCGTCCCGAGTTACCCGCAACATACCCGCAAGCTGGATTACGAGGCAGAACTGGCGCTGGTCATAGGCACGGGCGGGCGTGATATTGACCCCGACGATGCCTGGAGCCACGTATTTGGCTATACCGCGATCAATGACATTTCCGCACGTGATCTGCAGAAGGATCATTTTCAATGGTTTCGCGCCAAGAGCCTGGACGGTTTTGCACCGATGGGCCCGGTGCTGGTGCATCGCAGTGCCATGCCTGCGCCTGCGGATATCGAGGTGAAATGTTATGTCAACGGTGAGCAGCGCCAGTGTGAGCGCTTCGACCAGCTGATTTTTGATGTGCCTGCCATGATATCTGTGCTGTCGGCGGGCATGACGCTGTTGCCCGGCGATATCATCGCAACCGGTACACCGGCGGGTGTCGGTATGGGTTTTTCACCGCCGAGATACCTGCAGGCCGGCGACGAGATGGTGGTGGATGTCACCGGGGTCGGGCCGCTGCGTAACCCGGTAACGTAACACCCGGGTACCCCTGTTATCGACACGCAGGGCGTTTGCCCTGCTGTTGAGCGCGTGCCTGCAGTTGCAGGGCCGTAGCTATACGCTTATCCAGCTCGCTGATGCGGCTACTGTGGGATGGATGGGTAGAGAGAAATTCCGGTGGTTGTCCCTTGCTGGCGCGGCTCATGTTCATCCACAGACGGGTACTCTCGCGAGGGTCAAAGCCGGCGCGCGCCATGATGTTGAGTCCGAGAATATCCGCCTCACTTTCCTGCAGTCGCGTGTAGGGCAGTAGTACGCCGTATTGCGCACCCACACCCAGCAGCCCCATCAGTGTCTTGCCGGTGCCGGTCTGCGGGCTGGCTACTGCGTTGATCAGGCCGAGGCCCTGTTCCACCGCGAATTTCTGTGACACGCGCTCATTGGAATGGCGCGATTGCACATGCGCCACTTCATGGCCAATGACTGTCGCCAGCTGATGCTGGTTGCTGGCAACCTTGAGCAGGCCGGTGTTTACGCCAATTCTGCCGCCGGGCAGCGCGAAGGCATTGGCACTGTCGTCCCGGAACACCACGACCTCCCAAACACCGCCGACCTCGCGCGTGATCGCTTTTGCCACGCACTGTACGTAGCGGTTGGTGGTGCGGTTTCCTTCCACCGGGGTTTTGTCCTTGATGTTGGTAAAGGCCTGCAGCCCCATCTGGCTCATCTGGCTCTCCGGCATCAGTACCAGTTGCGAGCGACCGGTAGGCGAGGTGGTGCAGGCAGCAAGTAGTGTAAGCATGCCGCATAGAATAATCTTGCGCGATATCATGGCGTCCTCCGGATTGTCTGCCGGTAATTATAGGCAGTTCACGGTGTTTCGTGCAGTGGAGTTTTTAACTTTGCTTGATTACCGGCCTGTTGTGGGCCGGTGGACGCCGGATTGGAGAGTGTCGGGCAGGAAGGCAGCCCTTAGTAGGGCTGCTTGGTGAGTATGCGTAATTTTTCAATGTCGTTGTTGCGTAACGAGAAGGAGTAGCTCCCGTTTCTGGTGCGCTGGGTAAGCTTCAGCGAGTTCCCGTTTGCAGCGATCAGCCGGTATTCCTTTTCCTGCGCATTCTTGCGAGTAATCTTCACGGTGGCGCCAACATACTTTTTTGCGTCGGTGACCCTGATGGTCCTGTAGGCCAGGCGATAGCGCTCTTCCTGTGGTTTTATCTTCTTGTTCATCTGGCTGGCGCTCAGGTTGTCGCGTTCCTCCTGAGCCTTGCGTATTGCTTCCAGCTCGGCCTGCCGGGCGGTCTCCAGGTCAAGTTGCTGCTGTACCATGGAGACGAGTTGCGGGTTATTGATCTCGATGCCGGATTTCTCGATGAATGCCAGGTTGGCCTTCATGAAGGCCTCGGCGTTGCGGCTGGAAAGGTTGCGATTCTGCAGTCCGGTCTCAACCAGGGCGCTGGTGCGCAGTACTTCCCAGCCTCCCCAGGTACTGAACAGGTACGCAGCCAGTGAGATGTACCCGAGCGTTGTCAGGATGTAAACCAGGAAGGGTTTCTTTTCATTGTTCCAGTACTTCAGGCCAAAGGCGGTGGCACTGAATGGAGATAGCAGCAACACGCCAAGCCCCCAGCCGAAGTGCGTGCGAAATGCACGTACAGTAAGCCAGATAAAGGCCAGCATCGATGCGGCGGCCAGCGCCTGGGTGATGGTGGTCAGAAGGTTCATGGTTTGCGTCCTGCCGTTTCTCTCTGCCGTTGGTGCATAAAAATGGTGTTCCGGTAGAGGTCATCGGCCCGGTGCAGGACAATCTTTAGGTGGCCAGCCAGTAATCAGTAGTGCGGAGGGGGTGGTTCCTGTTCGGCCTGGGGGCCGGTAACGGTCGCAGACAGACCTTTAAGCTGGCTTTCCAGTTGCCGAATGAGCTCCGCCTGGCGTGCGGTTAACTGCTCCTGTTGCAGCAGGGTGCGGGTCACCTCGTCCAGCGCGGCCTCGAGATGCATGAGGCGAATCTCGAGCTGTTCGATACGTTGTACCAGTTTATCCGTCATGGTGGGTGTCCTGCTTGTGGGTGCGGTTGTTACAGTCGGGCGCTAACTGATTCCGAGCCCTGTTTGGCCTTGTCCAGTGCCTCATCCACGCTGTTGCCACGGGCCAGCACCACACCCATGCGCCGTTTGCCACTGACCTCCGGCTTTCCAAACAGGCGCAGCTGCGTATCCGATGCTGCCAGGGCAGTCTCCAGGCCGGAAAAACTGACCTGACTTGATTCACCCTCCACCAGGATAACGCTGGAGGCCGAGGGGCCCTGTTGCCGGATATTTGGAATCGGCAGTCCGAGAATGGCACGTGCATGCAGCGCGAACTGCGAAAGGTCCTGTGAAATCATGGTCACCATGCCAGTATCATGCGGGCGTGGCGAGACTTCGCTGAAGATCACCTCGTCACCGCGGATGAACAACTCCACGCCAAATATGCCACGACCACCCAGTGCGGCGGTGATTCTTCCGGCGATGTCGCGTGCTGTAGCCAGTGCCTGCTCACCCATGGCCTGGGGTTGCCATGACTGGCGGTAATCACCATCGACCTGGACGTGGCCGACCGGGGCGCAGTAACTGGTGCCCGCCGCATGGCGTACGGTCAGCTGCGTGATCTCGTAATCAAATTCGACAAACCCCTCGACAATCACCTTACCTGCTCCGGTGCGGCCACCACCCTGTGCATAGGCCCAGGCGGTGTCGATCTCATCCCGGCTGTGGATTGTGCTTTGCCCCTTTCCCGAAGAACTCATGATGGGTTTAACCACGCAAGGCAGGCCAATTGCCTCGATGGCAGCATCAAATTCACCGCGTGTCTCGGCAAAACGATACGGTGAGGTTGCAATGCCAAGTTCCTCGGCGGCAAGCCGCCGAATGCCCTCGCGATTCATGGTCAGGCGCGCGGCACGCGCGGTCGGGATGACGGTGTAGCCTTCTGTCTCCAGTTCCACCAGTGTGTCGGTGGCGATTGCCTCGATCTCAGGGACAATGAAGTGCGGTTTTTCCTGCTCGATTACCGCGCGCAGCGCCTCGCCATCCAGCATGGACAGGGTATGACTGCGATGTGCGACCTGCATCGCCGGCGCATTGTCATAGCGATCCACCACGATGACCTCGACACCGAGTCGCTGCAGTTCGATGACCACCTCCTTACCCAGTTCGCCGCCTCCACACAGCAGCACGCGGGTGGCGGTGGGTGACAGCGGGGTACCGATAGCGCTCATATGCGGGTCTTTTCCATGAGTGTGGGGGTACGGATTTTCATGGCAGGAATTGTACTGTGAAGTGCATCGATGCAGTAGTCGAATCTTCATCTCACCGCCGGCATGGCGTAGACTCGGGTTATTGGAATGACCGAACCGGGTGTGCTGATGAGGCTGATAACGGGTTCTGCAATCATTGTCTTGCTACTGGCTGGCGCCAGCGCGTATGCCGCTGTGACGCGTACAGTCAATGAGACGAACGGGCTGCAAGGCTGGCGCTTTCTCGAAGGAGATATCGAGATTGAGCTGGTGCAGCGCTTGCCGGACCAGACCCGCGCCCTGTTAATGAACCACGAGTTCTCGCGCAAGGTCATTGAGCAGCTGGCGCTGAGTTGCATGTTTCAGACCATTATCCGCAACACGGATGCCTCCGGCAGCAGCCGGACGGTGGCGATTGATCTGACCCGTTGGCGCACACACCATGCTGGCGTGGCACGTGAACTGTTGATGAAGGAGCCCTTGCTCGCCGCGTGGGATGAGCAGGATGCCAGTGAGGCAGCGCGGCTGGTGATACGCTGGGGTATGTTCCCGACCCGGCAGGAATACCTGCCA
>JAOUBY010000135.1 GCA_029860045.1 Gammaproteobacteria bacterium
TCTGCTGCATAACCCGGAGCCGGCCGATCTCGTTGCCGGTCGCCGTTTCCTGTACGACGCACGCTTCACCTCCAGCAACGGCGAGGCGGCCTGTGCCAGCTGCCACGTCGACGGCGACCTGGATAGCCTGGCCTGGGACCTGGGCGATCCCACGGCTCGATCCTCAACAACCCGCTGGATCTCACATTTCTTGGCCCTGGATTTGGAAGCCCGCCAGCCGTTTACCGGGATTTCCATCCCATGAAGGGGCCGATGACCACGCAGACGCTGCGCGGCATGGCCGGTCACGGCTCTATGCACTGGCGCGGCGACCGCACCGGAGGCAATGATGAACCCAACGATATAGTAGCCCGAACAGGCGCTTACAACGAGCGGCTCTCCTTCAGTAAATTCAATGTGGCCTTCGAGGGACTGCTTGGCCGTAACGGGCCGTTGGCGACGACTGAAATGGACCAGTTCACCGATTTCATCCTGCAGGTCACCCTGCCACCCAACCCGGTCCGCAACCTGGATGATTCACTCACAACCAGCCAGAGTGCCGGTCGCGACTTCTATTTCAATGAAATTTCAGACACCGGCACCTGTAACGCCTGCCACGTGCTAGATACCGCCAATGGCTTCTTCGGCACCAGTGGCCTGTCAAGTTTCGAACTTGAGACCCAGTTTCTCAAGGTTCCCCACCTGCGTAACATGTATACCAAGGTCGGCATGTTCGGCATGCCAGCCCTGCCGTTTTTCAACAGCGGTAACAACGCTAACCAGGGTGATCAGATCCGCGGCTTCGGCTTTCTGCACGATGGCAGCACCGATACTCTGCTGCGCTTCTTTAACGCAGCAGCCTTCTCTTTTCCAGGCGGCGACAGCGAGCGCAAGGAAGTCGAACAATTCATGCTCGCCTTCGATACAAATCTGAAACCAGTGGTCGGTCAGCAAGTCACGCTGACCTCGACAAACAGCGCAACCGTCAATCCGCGCATCGACCTGCTGATTGCTCAGGCCCTGGCCGGTGATGCTGACCTGATTGTCAAGGGTGTGATTGCCGGAACGGTACGTGGCGGTCGGCTGTTGCCAGGCGGTACGTTTGAAACAGATGACCCCATCAATTTCCCACCACTGTCAGACAGTGCTGTTCGGGGCTTCGCGCAAACCCCCGGGCAGGAGATCACCTACACCGCGGTGCCCCCGGGTTCGGGTATCCGTATGGGCGTCGATCGCGATGAAGACGGTGACTACAATCTTGTGGACAACTGCCCGACAACTACCAACAGCAGCCAGACCGAAACCGATGGCGACCTGGTGGGTGATGCATGCGACAACTGCCCGGCCAATTCCAACGCCAGTCAGCTGGACACGGACACTGATGGCAGCGGCGATGCCTGCGACCTGGACGATGACAACGACGGCCTGAGCGACAATCTGGAGCAGTCTGCCGGCTCCAGCAGTGTACTCATTGATACCGATGGTGACGGGCTGACCGATTTTGAGGAAGTAGCCTGGGACGGCGATCCAAATAGCTACACACCCGGCACTGACCTGAATCCTGCAGCAGCAGATACTGACGGTGACGGGCTAGACGATGCAAGCGATCCGATTCCACTGGTATTCAACTTCAATGATGGTGATGTTGCACCACTCCCTCCCGGCACCCTGGACGGCATGGTAACGGCAGGCGATTACCTGGTGCTCAGCCGCGCCGTGCTCGGCCTGATACCGACCGACAATCACCTGCTGGCACACGGTGACCTGTACCCGGTCGGTGCACCGGATGGTGTAATCAATCTACAAGACCTGATTCTTCTGCTACAAAGCGCACTGTAGTACGCGATAGTCGGCGACGCTCCAGGCCAGCATGGCAAAAATGTGATGTGCATCCCGTCCCCGGGCAGCGTTCAGCGCGATACTGCACCTGTCGGTACGGGAACCGGGTTCTTCCGTCACACATTACTCCATCCCCTGGTGGTGTGGGGACCTGGTTCCCCCCTATCGACCGAGTGCCCGAATCTGTTCCAGGAACACCGGATCATCCCACTCGCGACCGCCGATGGCACGGTAGGCAATGTTGCCATCCGGCGCCACCACATACGTGGTGGGCAACCCCTTTACCGGCCATTCGGCTATCACCGCCCCGTCCTGATCGAGCAGAAATGGAAAGTCCGCGGGATAATCGGCCGTGAAGACAAAGATGGTGTCTTCATTCTCGCCCATGTTGATTGCCAGGATCACAATGTCTTCATCAGCAAGTTCACGCAAGGCGCGGTTCATCGAAGGAATTTCCTCGCGGCACGGCGGACACCAGGTGGTCCAGAAATTGATGATCACGGTCTTGCCACGGTAGTCGGACAGGCGGTGCGTATTACCGTCCATATCAACCAGTTCGAAATCAGGTGCCGCAACCTTGCCAGGGATTGCCGTCATTGATTGACCGGCGAACAGCGGCAGCGAGAACAGCGACAGCAGCAGGATGAGAATTCCGGTCTTGATCATAACGTCACTTCAGCTTGTCGACATCCGGCGCACAGACTACATCTCTGATTACACCGCTAAATGGCTTGCCGTCCTCGGTCCAGCTGACATCGAGGTCAAACTTCGATCCGGGCGGGATACCGAAGGCCGTCAGCCCCCAGTTGTAGTCACTTGGCAGGTATTCCTGCCGGGTCGGGAACATACCCCAGCGTATCACCAGCCGCGCTGCCTCACTGGCATCCTGCTCATCCCACGCGGCGAGCAAGGGCTCCTTCATCAACAGTTCACGTGCCACGCCGTCATGGTGTGTGCGCCAACGGGTCAGA
>JAOUBY010000026.1 GCA_029860045.1 Gammaproteobacteria bacterium
TTGCGGCGTACCGACACCAGGACCGGGTCCGGTTCATCCACGTCGCCGTCTGCCCAGAACAGGGCCGGCACCTCGATATCGTTAGTGGTATCGGCCTTGACCGTGTCCCAGTCCGCCGGGTCCATATCAAGGTTCAGGGTAATCATCTGCAGCGGGTTATATATCGCCGGCCAGTCATAGGCGTTGGCGGGATTGGCTGTGAAGGCAATCAGGGTGATCGCCAGCAGCCTGCCCAATCGGGCGGGTTGATTCTTCATCATCATTCTCCAGGCATTTGTCGTTGTTGTATTTATCGTTAAACAGCAGGTTATTATTGTTAAACAGCGGTCCGACGGTATCGATAATAAATACGCTCAAAGTACTCCACAATTGTACCAAAGTTCAGGCTTGTGGAAAACCCGTTATTTTGTATATTTATCCAATAGTTACACAAGCGGCACCCCCCCCGGGGGGGGCCGGTGAACCCGCCGGGCCAGACACATGAAAATGGCCGATTCCGGCCGCCAGGATTTGGTGCAAGCCGGCCCCGTCTGCTGGATGGCGCTGGCCATCACACCCAGATCGAACAGGTCAGTTTCTTCCGTGAATTCCCGCTGGCGGGGATGAAATTCTGTTTGGGGCTGGATCCCCGCCGGAGCCTGCCCCCCCGCGAAGGCGGGAACGGGAACGACGAGGTTGTTCTAATCTCTGTGCTCTCTGTGGCAAATGCAGTTATTTCAGCAACGCGTCCATCGAGATCCCCTCGTGCTCAAGGATCTTCTTCAGTTTCTTCAGTGCATCCATCTGGATCTGGCGCACCCGTTCACGGGTAACGCCGATTTCCTTGCCGACCTCCTCCAGCGTGGACACGGAGTAGCCGTGCAGTCCGAAGCGGCGCTCCACCACCTCGCGTTGCTTGTCGCTGAGTTGCGCGAGGCATTCCTCGACGTTCAGGTGAATGTCCTCGTCGGCCAGTGAGTCGGACGGGTCCGGCGTCTGTCCGTCTGCAATGGTGTCGATCAATGTCCTGGACGGATCATTCAGCACGCTGCTGTCGGTTGATGTAGTACGCTCGTTCAGGCCGAGCATGTTCTCGACATCCTGGATCGGCTTGTGCAGCAGTTCAGCGATCTCCTCTGCACTCGGTTCGTGGTCCAGCTTCTGGGCCAGGCTGCGTGCGGCGCGCAGGTAGGAATTGATCTCTTTCACCACGTGGATCGGCAGGCGGATGGTACGGGTCTGGTTCATGATGGCACGCTCGATGGTCTGGCGTATCCACCAGGTCGCATAGGTGGAGAAACGGAACCCGCGTTCCGGGTCGAACTTCTCCACGGCGCGGATCAGACCCAGGTTGCCCTCTTCAATCAGGTCGAGAAACGCCAGCCCACGATTGGTGTAACGGCGTGCAATCTTCACTACCAGGCGCAGGTTGCTTTCGATCATGCGTTTGCGCGCGGCCTCATCACCGCGCTGCACCAGTCGCGAAAACTTTACCTCTTCCTCGGCCGTGAGCAGCGGCGAGGCACCGATTTCATTCAGGTAGAGACGCGTGGGATCGTGACTGTCGGAGCGATGGCGCTTGACCGGGATGCGTTCTTTGTCGGCGGCATTTTTGGACGCACCCTGCCCGCTGGCCGCATCGCGCCGGTCAGAAGGCTTTCCTCCGTCAATGCCTTTTGGTTTTGCCACTGGCATTCCCGCCGTGTTCACTGCTTCCTGCCAACCCGATGCATACGGATCCGTTGCGGTAGTCGGTCGACTCAGATCCTCGGCAGATACTGCATGGGATTTACCGGTTTGCCATCCTTGCGGATTTCAAAATAGAGCGCGGTACGATCGGTACCGCTGTTTCCCATCTTTGCAATCATCTGTCCTGCCGTGACATGATCACCTTCCGCAACGAGCAGCTTGCTGTTATGCCCGTACGCACTGAGCAGGTTTTCATTGTGCTTTACAATAATAAGCCTGCCATAACCAACAAGTCCACTCCCCACGTACACTATCTTGCCGTTTGCGGCCGCCCTGACCGGCTGCCCCTGGTGACCACCGATGTCGATGCCCTTCTTTCCGGTACCTTTTTTCTGGAAGCCGCGCACCACCCTGCCGCGTGTCGGCCACACCCACTTGCCGTCATAGGCCGACTTCTTTTGGGCAGCGCTCGCCGCGGGCTCCGGCTTGCTTGCCTGTTTTACCGGCGGCGGCACCGGTTTCTGTTTGGCTGTAACCACCGGCTTCGGTGGCACGGCGCCTGACTTGGGCAGTGGCCTGGTCAGGATTGATTGCCGCTGCGCCAGCGGCGCTCCGCGTGCAATCGTGCCGGCTACCCGCAGTCGTTGCCCTTTGTAAATGGTATACGGCGGACGGATGCTGTTCAGTGCGGCCAGTCTGTGCACTTCCAGGCCATGCTGCCAGGCAATTGAATACAGTGTGTCGCCGGGCCTGACCACGTAATGCTCACCGGCATGACCGGCCGGCTGGCGTGGACTGCCCCCCGGTCGCGGCGCAACCTGCGCATTCGGTTCGGACTGCGTGTTGCGTGATGATACCGGTGCATTGACCACATGTGCTGCGCACCCGGACAGCACCAGCAACACCATCACACACCAGCAACTGCTTGTCCTTGTCCGCACCATCAACTGAAATAAAAATACGCCGCCAGCACAAGTAACACCAGCAGCCAGCCAAGCCATTCCACCCAGGCACGCAGGGTGCTCTCCATGCGTTCACCGCCCCAGGCCATCAGCCCGGCGACCAGGAAAAAACGTCCGCCACGACCCAGCGCGGAGCCAAGCACGAACAGCGGCAGGCTCATACCCAGCGTGCCGGCCGCAATTGTAAACACCTTGTACGGGATCGGTGAAAAACCGGCGACCAGGATCGCCCATAACCCCCAGCGCTCGAACCACTCGCGCCCGTGCAGGTACTTGTCCCAGTAATGACTCTGCTGCAACCACGGCTCTATCCACTCGAAAAAGAATGCGCCAATCAGGTAGCCGAACAGGCCACCGATCACCGAGGCCAGTGTCGTTACCAGGGCGTAGCGCATGGCACTGCCCGGCTTCGCCATGCTCATGGGTGCCAGCATCACATCCGGGGGTATCGGGAAAAATGAGGACTCAGCAAAACTCAGGCCGGACAGGTACCACAACGCATAGCGGTGCCGCGCCCATTGCATGCACTTGTCATACAGGCCGGTAAAAATGTTCATCAGGTCTGCCCGTTCAGTAACGGCACGAAGATCACCGGGTCCAGCGCCTCACGCTCGAATTTATCACCGCGGCGTGTCACCAGCGTCAATGTCTGGCGTGCGCGGCCGCCCACCGGGATTACCAGCCGGCCTCCGTCAGGAGACAATTGGTCCAGCAGCGCCTGCGGAATGCTTTCTGCTGCGGCCGTGGTAATGATGGCGTCGTAGGGGGCAAACTCAGGCAGTCCCTCGGTGCCATCGGAATAACTCGCACGGATATTGCGCAGGCCAAGCTTGCGAAAGCGCTGGCGCGCCTGCTTGTAGAGTGGCTCAATACGTTCCACGGTATAGATCTTGGCTACCAGCGGCGCCAGCACCGCAGCCTGGTAACCGGAACCGGTGCCAATCTCCAGCACCTTCTGTGGATGGTTGCGAATGATCAGGTCGGTCATGGCGGCAACAATGTAGGGCTGCGATATGGTCTGGTTGTAACCAATCGGTAGCGCGGTGTCCTCGTAGGCGCGACTGGCCAACGCCTCGTCGACGAACAGGTGACGCGGCGTGTCACGGATCACCTGCAGCACGCGTTCATTGCTGATACCTTCCTCACGCAGCCGCCGCACCAGTCGGTCGCGTGTGCGCTGCGAGGTCATACCGATACCGCGGTCCGATGGAGTCAACTGTTCACCCGTTCAATTCAGTACGCCAGCCAGCTGGCAAGTGTGTCAATGGCTTCATAACGCGTCAGGTCCACGTCCAGCGGCGTAATCGAGACATGACCGGTGCGCACCGCGTGAAAATCTGTACCCGGGCCGGCGTCCTGCTCGGTACCGGCCGGCCCTACCCAGTACACCGGGCGACCGCGCGGATCCTGCATCTCCACCACCGGCTCGGACTTGTGGCGGTGGCCCAGCCGGGTTGCCTGCATGCCCGCCAGTTCGTCCCAGGGCAGGTCCGGCACATTCACATTAAGGATGGTATCTGCCGGCAGGCTGCCAGACATCACCCGCTGCACCAGTTCAACAGCGACACGTGCAGCGGTATCGAAATGTTTGTGCTGCTCGCCAGCCAGCGAGATCGCAAGTGCCGGAAAGCCCAGGAAGCGCCCCTCCATGGCCGCGGCCACGGTACCGGAATAAAGCACATCATCACCGAGGTTGGCACCGGCATTGATACCGGCCACCACCATGTCGGGTTCGTGCTCCAGCAGCCCGGTGATGGCCAGGTGGACACAATCGGTCGGTGTGCCATCCACGCAGGTATAACCATTGCCAGCGGTGCGGGCGCGAATCGGGCTGTCCAGCGTCAGCGAGTTACTGGCGCCGCTGCGATCACGGTCCGGCGCCACCACGCGGACCTCGGCAATCGCCGTAAGTGCATCGGCCAGCGCCTTGATGCCGGGCGACTGGTAACCATCATCGTTGCTGATCAGGATATTCATTTGCCAAAAAGTTGCTGCCCTTGAAACCGGCTGCCTAGTATAAGGATAAAGCGTCCCCCGGGACACCGGCTGTCACGAGGCTTGCACCACCTTCACCTTGCCGGTACGGTGACGGCATTCATTTGCCGGGCAAGCGTAATGGCCAGATCCAGAAAACCGACCAGCGAGGAAATCGCGGAGTTTCAACGCAGCATCGGCCCGGTCAGGAAGCTGCGCCATGACAAGACCGGGCCGGTGCGCCGGCCACCACCGCCGCGCCCGCGCGCACCCGTGGAACCCGACAAACACGGCAGCTTCGACAGCCTCTCGGACAGCATCGCCGACGAATCGGTCAGCGCCGATGACAGCCTGTTCTTTGCCCGGCCCGGCCTGCAGCAGCGCCAGTTGCAGCGACTCAAACGCGGACAGCTTGCCGCCAGCGCCGAACTTGACCTGCACGGCATGACCGCCGCAGTGGCACGCCGTGCGCTGGGTGAATTCATCGCACACTGCCTCGATAAACAGCTCCGCAGCGTGCACATCATTCATGGCAAGGGTTATGGCGGGGCCGGCAGCGCGCCGGTGCTGAAGAACCGGCTCAATGCCTGGTTGCGCCAGCACCACGACGTGCTGGCATTCAGCTCGGCGCAGGCGCGTGACGGCGGCACCGGTGCGCTGTACGTGTTGTTGCGCTCAACTCGCAAATAAACCGGCCTGTAGGAGCGAGCGCATCCGCGATCTTTTTTCTTCAGGCAAGATCGCGCTCGCGGAGCGCTCCTACAATCAAATCGTAAACAAACACTTCGTCATCCCCGCGCAGGCGGGGATCCAGCCCTGAACCGGGCACAATGCTTCCGGTATTGGTGGCTGATCTCTGGCTGGGTTCCTGCCTGAGTCTGCCCTCGCGAAGGCGGGGGCGGGAACGACGACAAGGGAAGTCGCGGATGAGATCCGCTCCTACATAACAGGTTTGTCGGCAACCAGCTCGCGCAACACGCTGGTTGCATAGCTGCCGGCCGGCAGGCTGAATTCCAGTACCAGCACATCCGGCTCCGGCCACTGCCAGCACAGCTCCGGCACCGGCAGGCGTAATGCACGCCGCTCCTGCCTGAGCCCGGCCGCCTCCAGCCCGAGCCGGAACGGTTCGTAGCCGGCAAGCACGGCGGTCTCCAGTTCACGGCATGCACCCTGCACCACCGTGTCGCCACGGCCATGCAGCGGGCCGGTGGCATGTATGTCCTGTGCAGCAACACGTTCGAGCACGGTTTCGTCAATGGCCTCGGCAATGAAGAAACTGCGACTGCCGGCAAGCTGCATGGCATCCCCGGGCAACACGCCGTCCCAGCTGCCATCTTCCACGCGCCGCGACAACACCTGGTTGAACAGCAACGAGCGTGCTGCCGACAGCGCCATGCTGCGGCGGTTGCGCGACAGCTTCATGCGGGGGTTGCGGAACAGCTGTTCGGCACGCTGCAGGTTGGAGCCCTCGATACCAAAGCGTTGCGCACCAAAATAATTCGGTACACCCTGTGCACGCGCCTGTCCCAGCCGCGCCTCCAGCAGTGCCGGCTCACCCTGGACATCACGCACCGTGATACAAAAGGCATTGCCGCGCAAGGTGCCGCGCTGCAACTTGCGCGTGTGGCGGTGGCTTTGCAGGATGACAAGCGCGTCGGAAGCCAGCGCCTGCCAGTCCGGCTCCGCACGCCCCGGCAGGTGTACCGAGAACCACTGTTCCGTCACGGCATGACGATCTTTCAGACCGGCATAGCTGACCTGGCGCGGGTGGACGCCGGCATGGGCCGCGAGCCGACCGGCAACATGATCGGTGTTCTCATTACGCTTGCGCACCTGTAACCAGACATGCTCGCCACTGCCGACCGGCTCCACCAGCGGCAACTCGGACACCCGGAAGTCCTCGGGCGTAGTGCGCAGATGTCCGCTGACAGGCGGCTTGCCATAGGCAAACGCCAGTGCGTGAATGGCTTGATCAAGCATGCAATAGCAGGCGGGGACTAGTCGTCAATCAGCACGACTGCAAAAGCGGCAATCCCTTCGCCACGCCCGGTGAACCCGAGCTGTTCTGTCGTGGTGGCCTTGATGTTGACCTGATCGGCGCTGACCTGCAGGTCGCTGCTGATGTATTCACGCATCTCGCCGATGTACGCGGCCAGACGCGGCGCCTGCGCCACCACGGTGACGTCCGCATTGACGGGCTGGTAACCTTCCTCCACCACCATATCGAAGACCTTGCGCAACAACACCCGGCTGTCGATATCACAGTAGTCCGGGTTGTCCGGCGGGAAGTGCTGGCCGATATCACCGAGACCGGCCGCCCCGAGCAGCGCATCACACAGTGCATGCAGCACCACGTCACCGTCCGAATGGGCCTTGAGGCTGTGGGTGTGCGGAATAATGACACCACCCAGCACCAGTGTACCGCCTTCCCTGAATGCATGGGCATCGATGCCCTGTCCGATTCTCATGTCGATTGCCTCGCTTGCAGATAAAACGCCGCAAGTGCCAGGTCGGCCGGCAGGGTGATCTTGATATTATCGCGATGCCCCTGCACCATGCGCGGCGCGTAGCCGGCACGCTCCATGGCGGCGGCCTCATCGGTGACCAGCGCGCTGCCGTCTACGACATCCTGCAACGCGGCACGCAATTCCGCAAGGCGGAACATTTGTGGAGTAAGCGCATGCCAGAGCCCGTCACGCTCCACGGTGTCGATGACCTGCAGCCCGGCATCCACCCGCTTCATGGTGTCCGCCACCGGCACACCGAGCAGGCCACCATGCGCATCCCCGGCAAGCGTCTCGATCAGTGTCGTGACATCCGCCGGGCGCAGGCAGGGACGCGCGGCATCATGCACCAGCACCCAGTCATCCGCATGCGCCTGTTGCGCGAGGTGTTCGAGGCCGTTGAGTACGGAATGGCAACGCTCGGAACCGCCTGTCACCACGGTCAATGGTTTATCTGCGTAGCCGGCCCCGATCCCGGGCCAATGCTCATCATCAACCGCCACAACCACCACGACGCCGGACAGTTCCTCACAGGCCAGCAGGGCATCCAGGGTATGCTCGATGACTGTCTTAGAGCCCAGTGGCAGATATTGCTTGGGCACCCCGGCACCCATGCGGGTACCGGTGCCGGCCGCGGGCAGCACGGCCCAGTATCTTGTATCTTTGCCGGTCAACTGCGCTACCCGGTCAGGCACCTGTCGGGGTAAGGGCACATTATTCCACCACCTGGTAAAACGTTTCGCCTTCCTTGATCATGCCGAGATCCTCGCGGGCACGCTCCTCGATGGCATCCAGACCCAGCTGCAGATCACGCACCTCGGCATCCAGTGCGTCATTGCGTTCACGCAGTTGCAGGTTCTCCTCGCGCAACGACTCGACCTCCTGGTGCAATTGCCATACGTCCTGCAGACTGCCGTCACCGAACCAGAGGCGAAACTGGAGATAGACCAGCAACAACAGCAGCACGATGAACAGCTTTTTCATGCCGCCCTGGCTACCGGTGCAGGCACCTTCAGCCCGCCAGGCTCCGGAAAGCGGCACGCCCGGCATAACTCGCCTCACTGCCGAGTTCGGCCTCGATGCGCATCAGCTGGTTGTACTTGGCGACGCGGTCCGAGCGTGACAGCGAGCCGGTCTTGATCTGTGTCGCGCTGGTGGCAACCGCAATATCGGCAATGGTGACATCCTCGGTCTCACCGGAACGGTGCGAGACCACCGCGCTGTAGCCGGCATCGGCGGCCATGCGGATCGCATCCAGTGTCTCGGTCAGCGTACCAATCTGGTTTGGCTTGATCAGGATGGAATTGGCAATGTTTTTCTCGATGCCCTCGCGCAGAATCGAGGTATTGGTAACAAACAGGTCATCGCCCACCAGTTGCACCTTGTCACCAAGGCGCTCTGTGAGCAGCTTCCAGCCATCCCAGTCCCCCTCATCGAGTCCATCCTCGATAGTGATGATCGGGTACTGTGCCACCCATCCGGCCAGGTACTCGGTGAACTCGGCGGAGCTGAACTCGCGCCCTTCCGAGGACAGCACGTATTTACCATCCCGGTAGAACTCGGAACTGGCCGCATCCAGACCCAGGTAGATGTCCTTGCCTGCCGCAAAACCGGCCTTGTCGATGGCCTCCAGGATGACCTCGATCGCCGCCTCGTTGGAGGGGAGATCCGGCGCGAAGCCGCCTTCATCACCGACAGCGGTATTCAGGCCACGTCCGTGCAGCACGCCCTTCAGGGCATGGAAGACCTCGGTACCGTAGCGTACTGCCTCGGTCAGACTGCCGGCACCGACCGGCAGGATCATGAACTCCTGCAAATCGACACTGTTATCCGCGTGTGCGCCGCCGTTGATGATGTTCATCATCGGCACCGGCATCTGCTTCGGGCCTTCACCGCCAAGCAACCGATACAGACCCACGCCCTGCTCGCTCGCCGCCGCATGTGCCGTTGCCATCGATACCGCCAGCAGGGCATTGGCACCGAGCCGGCCCTTGTTATCGGTACCGTCCAGTTCAATCATGGTGCGGTCGATATTGGCCTGGGCATTGACGTCCATGCCGGTAACGGCATCGCAAATCACCGAGTTGACGTTTGCCACCGCCTGGCTGACACCCTTGCCGCCAAAGCGGGCGTTGTCACCGTCACGCAGTTCGACCGCCTCGCGGGATCCGGTCGATGCGCCACTTGGTACCGCGGCACGACCACGCGCACCGGACTTGAGGGTGACCTCCGCCTCCACCGTAGGATTACCCCGCGAGTCGATGATCTCTCGCCCATATACCTCAGAAATTTCTGACATCATTACTCCATTATTCAATAGCTTGTTAAATTATTACAGAGACCCGCTTAATCACTGCATCAGCTCGATTTCCGGCAGTGTGCCGGCCTTGATGGTGGCATCAAGGGTCTGCAGCGTCGCCAGCAGCTCACGCATCTGGCCTAGCGGCCAGGCATTCGGGCCATCACTGAGCGCCACAGCCGGGTTGGGATGGGTTTCCATGAAAATACCGGAGATACCTGCAGCGACAGCGGCACGCGCCAGCACCGGCACGAACTCGCGCTGCCCGCCGGACTTGTCGCCCTGGCCACCGGGCAATTGCACCGAGTGCGTGGCATCGAATACCACCGGCACGTCGCAGTTGCGCATCACTGCCAGTGAGCGCATATCGGATACCAGGTTGTTATAACCAAACGAGGCACCGCGCTCACACACCATGATCTGTTCATTACCGGTGGCCAATGCCTTGTCGGACACGTTCTTCATGTCCCAGGGCGACAGGAACTGGCCCTTCTTGATATTCACCGGCTTGCCCTGGCGCGCGACGTTCTGGATGAAATTGGTTTGTCGGCACAGGAATGCCGGCGTCTGCAACACGTCAACCACGCTGGCCACTTCTGCCAGCGGCGTATCCTCGTGCACATCGGTCAGCACCGGCACGCCAATCTGCGCCCTGACGGTTTCCAGGATACGCAGCCCCTCTTCCACCCCGGGCCCGCGGAAGCTCATGTACGAGGAGCGGTTGGCCTTGTCAAAGGAAGACTTGTAAATGAACGGTATGCCCAGCTCCGAGGTAATCTCTTTCAGTTTCCCGGCCGTTTCAATCGCCAGCGTCTCGCTTTCAATCACACAGGTACCGGCGATCAGGAACAACGGCTGATCCAGTCCGGCCTCGAAATGACACAGTTTCATAGCTAATCCAGTGAGAAAATGGCGGCCTGATCAGGCATCGGCCGTGGCCACCGCAGCGACCTCCAGCGTACCGGCCGCATGTGCAATCGCTGCTTCTATAAAGCCAGTGAAGAGCGGGTGACCATCGCGTGGCGTGGAAGTGAACTCCGGGTGGAACTGGCAGGCAAAGAACCATGGATGATCGGCCAGTTCGACCACCTCGACCAGCTTGCCGTCAATCGATGTACCGGACAGGACCAGTCCATGCGATTCCAGCGGCTCACGGTAGTGATTGTTGAACTCATAGCGATGGCGATGACGCTCGGTGACCTCGTCCTTGCCATACAGGCGCCGCGCCAGGCTACCCGCCAGCAGGCGACACTTCTGTCCACCGAGCCGCATGGTCCCGCCCAGGTCGGAATCCTCGCTGCGCAGTTCCTGCCCGCCATCCTCGCGGCTCCACTCGGTAATCAGCGCGATTACCGGGTAGGCTGTGGTCTTGTCGAATTCCGTGGAGTGTGCACCTTCCAGTCCGGCTTTATTCCGGGCAAACTCGATGACCGCGACCTGCATGCCGAGACAGATACCGAGATAGGGGATGCTGTTTTCCCGCGCATAACGCACCGCCTCGATCTTGCCCTCGACACCACGCTCGCCAAAGCCGCCCGGCACCAGTATCGCGTGCGCACCCTTGAGTACGTCGACGCCGTTGATCTCGATATTCTCGGAATCCACATAGCGAATGTTCACTTTCGTTTGCGTGTGGACCCCGGCGTGGATCAGCGCCTCGGACAGCGACTTGTAGGACTCGGTCAGGTCGACATACTTGCCGACCATGGCGATGGTGACCTCGCCGCGTTGCTGTTCAACACCCTGCACCACCTGCTGCCACTCGGACAGGTCGGCCGGCTGGCAGTCGATATGCATCTTCTCGACCACGATATTGTCGAGTTGCTGGTCGTGGAGCAGCAGCGGAATCTTGTAGATACAGTCGACATCAACGGCAGATATGACCGCGCGCTCCTCGACATTGGTGAACAGCGCCACCTTGCGCCGCTCGGACGGCGGCAGTGGCCGGTCGGAACGGCACAGCAGGATATCCGGCTGAATACCGATGGAGCGCAGTTCCTTGACCGAATGCTGGGTCGGCTTGGTCTTGATTTCGCCGGCAGCGGCAATATAGGGCACCAGTGTCAGGTGCATGAACAGGGTACGTTCGCGGCCAAGCTCCACGCCCATCTGGCGAATCGCCTCGAGGAACGGCAGTGACTCGATATCACCGACGGTGCCGCCGATCTCGACCATGGCGATATCGGCATCGCCGGCGCCTTTTTCAATACTCTGCTTGATCTCGTCGGTGATGTGCGGAATCACCTGCACCGTGGCACCCAGGTAGTCACCGCGGCGCTCCTTGCGGATCACGCTTTCGTAAACCTGGCCGGTGGTGAAATTGTTGTCCTTCGTCATGGTGGTGCGGACGAAGCGTTCATAGTGGCCCAGGTCGAGATCGGTCTCGGCGCCGTCGTTGGTAACGAACACCTCGCCATGCTGGAACGGACTCATAGTCCCCGGATCAACATTGATATACGGATCCAGCTTCAGCAGGGTGACTTTCAGGCCGCGTGTTTCCAGCAGGGTGCCGAGCGAAGCGGAAGCGATGCCTTTGCCCAATGAGGACACAACACCGCCGGTGATGAAGATAAATCGGGTCATTGATTACCTGGAACCGGGCGCGACGCTGACGTCGCAAGACGGGAGTAAACGTTACCAGATTGAGGCGGACAGCTCAATTACTCCCTTGGGTCAGTCGGGCCTTTTTTCCGCTGTCTGCACGGTGTGCCGCCACTGGATCAACAGACCGGGCTCACCCGGCCCGGCCTGAAACGGTTCGCAAACCCATAAGCCGGCCACCGCGGCCAGCTGCCCCCCAATATAGATCAGGGGAATACGGGCACGTTGCCAGGGGGGGATCCCCTGTTCCTGGAACAGTTTTTTCAGGCTGTGGTGTTGCCCACGCCCGGCCGGCACACAGCGTTCGCCGCCACGGCGCCAGCCGACACGTACACCGTTCCCGTCCAGCACCGACTCCCGAATACCCTGTCCGGTTTGCGGAATCACGCTTAGCTCCCCGCCCGCCTGCGGAATCGACAGGGGGGCCTGCAGCGACCATTCCAGCTCCTGACCAGGCAGCGGGACAGCCATTTGGTGCAGGACATACAAGCGGTCGCGGTAACGCCGTAACTCGAAATCGCCCCAGCGTACGCAGGGTTCCGCATCCGGCCGGCTGTGCAGGGCATCCTGCTGGATGCGTGCCAGCACCGCGCTGGAAGGACAGCCGCCGGTCCGTTGCCGAATCCAGAAGCGCAGCACATTGCGCTGCCGCTGAGCCGACAGTGCATCCAGGCCCGGGCGGGACAATGCGGCATCCGGCACTGACAGGGTGGCCAGATCAACCGCAGCCAGCTCGTCCAGCAGCGTGGCTGCCTCGGCCTGGTGTGCCGCACTGCGTGCCAGGCTCGCGCTGCTGCCCGGCCAGCGCCGTTGCAGCTCCGGCATAACCCGGTGACGCAGGAAATTGCGGGTGAAACCGGTGTCGCGGTTACTGGGGTCCTCGATCCAGTTCAAGCCCTGCGCATCAGCATAGGACACCAGCCCGGAACGCGGACAGTCCAGCAACGGCCGCAGGTGCATGCCCTGCCCCAGCACGCTCTGTGCCGGCATGGCGGCGAGCCCCTGCACGCCGCTACCGCGCAGTAACTGCACCAGCAAGGTTTCGGCCTGGTCATCCTGGTGGTGGGCCGTCAGCAGGCAGTGCTGCCCGGGCAACCAGTCCGCCAGTGCCGTATAGCGCGCCTTGCGCGCAGCGGCCTCGGGACTCTCGCCGCTTGCCGCACGCGCATCAACGCTCAGCGCGGCAAACTCGACATCCAGCTCCCGACACACCGCTGCACAGTGTTCCTGCCAGTCAGCGGCATGCGCTTGCAGGCCGTGATTGACGTGTACGGCTCCCACGGAGGCCCCCAGCGTGTCACGCAGTGCGGCCAGCGCGTGCAGCAGCACGTGCGAATCCATGCCACCACTGTAGGCTACCCAATAGCCACGCGGCCGGGGGAAACGTTGCAGCTGCTTGTGGAGTGTTGCTGGAGAAAAGATCACGGCTGGTTGCCTGCCGTTCCGGTACGCGTTCAAATGCCAGGCGGCATGTTATCCGCAAGGCGCGCGCAACGGTCTAGCGTTCGGAAAACTGCCCATAGGCCATCAGGCGCTTGTAACGTGCACTGATCAGCTTGTCCTGCGACTTGCCACTGAGCTTGTGCAGCGAATCAACCAGCACTTTCCTGATATTCGCGGCAGCGGCATCGACATCGCGATGCGCCCCGCCCAGCGGTTCTTCGATCACGCGGTCCACCAGGCCCAGCTCGCTGAGCCGGCCGGACGTAATGCCCAGCGCCTCCGCGGCATCAGCGGCCTTCTCGGCGCTCTTCCACAGGATCGAGGCACAGCCTTCCGGCGAGATCACCGAGTAGGTGCTGTATTGCAGCATCAGGGTCATGTCTCCTACCCCGATCGCGAGCGCACCACCGGAGCCACCCTCGCCGATCACGGTACAGATAATCGGGGTGCGCAGACGTGACATCACCATCAGGTTCCTGGCGATCGCCTCGCTCTGGCCGCGCTCCTCGGCACCGATACCCGGGTAGGCCCCCGGGGTGTCGATGAAGGTCAGTACCGGCAACCCGTAGCGCTCTGCCATCTGCATCAGGCGCAACGCCTTGCGGTAACCCTCGGGACGCGGCATACCGAAGTTGCGCAACAGCTTTTCCTTGGTGTCACGGCCTTTCTGCTGGCCGATGACCATGACCGGAATACCGTCGAGACGCGCCAGGCCGCCGACAATGGCGCGGTCATCACCGTAATGGCGATCGCCATGCAATTCCTCGAAATCAGTAAACAGCCGGATAATGTAATCCATGCTGTAGGGGCGTTGTGGATGGCGCGCCAGCTGCGAGACCTGCCACGGGGTAAGACTGGAGAAAATGGTCTTGGTCAGGGTGCGGCTTTTCGCCTTGAGCTTCTCGACCTCGTCGCTGATGTTGATGTCAGCGTCATCGCTGACGTAATGCAGCTCGTCGATCTTTGCCTCCAGCTCGGCAATCGGCTGCTCGAATTCGAGAAAGTTGAGATTCATCAGGGGTCCGGGAGATATTCAGATGGTGCCTAAGGTAACGTTTCCACGGGGTTGAAACAAGTCAGCTCGCCACCGGCTCAGGCATATTCCACCTGTACCCGGTCCTTGCCGGCGAGGTCGCGCAGCCGGTGCAACAGTTCATCGGTGGGGTGAACGGTCCACTCCTCACCGAGTGCCACACGCGCACTGGCGGCACCCCCCCGGTAGTCGATGCAGACCCGGCAGTGCCCCTTGCAGAACGGCTGCAGGATGTCGGCAAGATGGCCGACGAAGCCGTTCCCGGCCTGCCCGGATTCCACGCCCACCACCAGCCGGCGCGCAAACAGTTCACGCGCCTGGTTGATATCATAAATACATTGCGCGGTAACCTGGTAACCCCCGGTGTAGTCATCCTCGCCGAAGCCACCCTGGATCACCAGCACCTTGTCCTTGCCCAGCAAGGCCTGGTATTTCTCAAAGACCTCCGGGAATACGCGCACCTCCATGCGCGCAGTATTGTCATCCAGCGTCAGGAAGGCGATCTTGCCGCCGCGCTGAGTCTTGCGGATGCGCATACTCATTACCAGCCCCGCAATCGTCACCGCACGCTCACCGTTGCCGGGCCGTCCGGGTTTCGCGGCCACCGCCGGCAGACTGGCAGCAAGCTCTTCAAGACCGGCAAGTTTGCCACTGATGATATTCTCCAGTTCATCGACATAACGTGTGATCGGGTGCCCGGTCAGGTACAGGCCCAGTGCATCCATTTCACCCTGCAGGCGCTGCTCCTCCTCCCACTCCGGCAATACCTGCCGCGCCGGTGGCGGTGCGCAGCTTGCGTCACTTTCTCCAAACAGGTCATTCTGACCGGTATCGAGATCACGGCTGCGCTGTTCTGCCAGTTTCAATGCCTGGTTGATATTCGCCTGGTGAGAGGCGCGCGTTTCACCCATGGAGTCCAGTGCGCCGGCACGGATCAGTGCATCAATGACGCGGCGGTTCAGCTTGCGCAAATCGACACGCTGGCAAAAGTCGAACAGATCCTGGTATTTATCGCCTGCCGCGCGCTCTTCCAGCAGGCCTTCAATCGCTGCCTGCCCGGCCCCCTTGATGGCTCCCAGCCCGTAGATGATGGTGTCATCGGACTGTGCAGTGAAATGGTAGTTGGAACAATTCACATCCGGTGGCACTACCCTGAGTTTCATGTCCCGGCATTCGGCGATGAGATGCACCACCTTGTCGGTGTTGTCCATGTCCGCCGACAGCACCGCCGCCATGAACGCCGCCGGATAATGCGACTTCAGCCAGGCCGTCTGGTAGGAAATCAGTGCATAGGCGGCCGAGTGGCTCTTGTTAAAACCGTAACCGGCGAATTTTTCCATCAGGTCGAAAATGTAGGTCGCCACATCGCCGGCCACGCCACGCGCCAGCGCCCCCTCCTGGAAAATGGCGCGCTGCTTGGCCATTTCTTCCGCCTTCTTCTTGCCCATGGCGCGGCGCAGCATGTCGGCGCCACCGAGCGTGTAGCCCGCCAGCACCTGGGCAATCTGCATCACCTGTTCCTGGTAGAGGATGATGCCGTAGGTTGGCTTCAGGATCGGTTCGAGCTCCGGGTGCGGATACTTGATCTTTGCCTCACCTTTCTTGCGTGCGATGAAGTCATCCACCATGCCGGACTGCAGCGGCCCGGGCCGGAACAGCGCCACCAGCGCGACAATGTCTTCAAAGCTGTCCGGTTCCAGGCGCCGAATCAGATCTTTCATGCCGGAAGACTCGAGCTGGAATACTGCGGTAGTGGTCGACGCCTTCAACAGGCTGAAGGTCTTTTCGTCATCCAGCGGCAAGTTGTCGATCACAATCGGCTCGGCACCGCTGGCTGCACGCTGCGCATTGATGGTCTTGAGCGCCCAGTCAATGATGGTTAGCGTACGCAGACCAAGGAAATCGAATTTCACCAGGCCGACCGCCTCGACATCATCCTTGTCGAACTGGCTGACCAGCGCATCCCCGCCCTGCTCGCAATACAGCGGGGTGAAATCGGTCAGCTGCGAGGGGGCGATCACCACGCCACCGGCATGCTTGCCGGCATTGCGTGACAATCCTTCCAGCGAACGTGCCAGCTCGATCATCCCCTGCACGTCCTCGTCACTGTCATACAATTCTGCCAGCGCCGGCTCCTGCTCCAGCGCCTTGTCGAGCGTCATACCAATCTCAAACGGGATCAGCTTGGCAATGCGATCGGTGAAACCGTATGGATGTCCCAGCACGCGGCCAACGTCGCGCACCACGGCCTTTGCCGCCATGGAGCCATAGGTGATGATCTGTGACACCTTGTCACGCCCGTAACATTCAGCCACGTAGTCAATGACGCGATCACGACCTTCCATGCAGAAGTCAACGTCAAAGTCCGGCATGGAAACACGTTCCGGGTTCAGGAAACGCTCAAACAGCAGATCGTAACGGATCGGATCGATGTCGGTAATGGTAAGCGCGTAGGCCACCAGCGAACCGGCGCCGGAACCACGCCCCGGACCGACCGGGATGTCGTTCGCCTTGGCCCACTTGATGAAATCGGCAACGATGAGAAAGTAGCCGGGGAATCCCATCTTCAGGATGACATCGATCTCCAGCCCGAGCCGCTCGTTGTAGCGCTCGCGTATAGCGGCCTGGTCACCGCTTTCCTGCTCAAGCAGCCTGGACAGACGCTGCTCCAGTCCTTCCTCGGCCTGTCGACGGAAATACTCCGCCATGCTGCTGCCTGCGGGGACCGGAAAATCCGGCAGGAAGTTCTTGCCCAGTTCCATTTCCAGGTTGCAGCGCCGGGCTATTTCAACAGTGTTCTCCAGTGCCTCCGGAATGTCACTGAACAGGACCTGCATTTCCTGCGCCGTGCGCAGGTACTGCTGTTCGCTAAACGCCTTCGAACGACGCGGATCATCCAGCGTGCGCCCCTCATTGATGCATACGCGCGCCTCGTGTGCGACAAAGTCGGACTGCTTCAGGAAGTGCACATCGTTGGTTGCCACCACCGGCACATCCATTGCCGTGGCCAGTTCCACCGCCTTGTGCAGGTAATCCTGCTCACCGGTTCGACCGGTACGCTGCAGCTCCAGGTAGAAGCTGTCCGGGAACAGTTGCTGCCATCTGTCCACCAGGCGCCCGGCCTGTTCCTGCTTGTTCGCCAGCAGCGCACGCCCCACGTTGCCGGCGATGCCCCCGGATAATGCGATCAGACCTTCCGTGCAGCCATCGAACCATTCCGGTTCCAGCATCGGTAGTCCGCGGTGCTGGCCCTGCGTATAGGCACGCGAAACCAGGCGGGTCATGTTGAGGTAACCGGTACGTGACTTGCACAACAGGACCAGCCGTGTGGGCGTTGCATTTTCACCGGGCTCGGCCACCCAGACATCCACGCCGATAATCGGCTTCACGCCCTGTGCCATGGCTGCCCGGTAAAACTTCACCATGGCAAACAGGTTGCACTGGTCGGTAACCGCAATGGCCGGCATGCCGGCATCGGCCACGCTCTTTACCAGCGGCTTGATACGGACAGTACCGTTGACCAGCGAATATTCGGTATGGACGTGGAGATGGACGAACGCGGCAGACATGGCAAAAGTGTCCGATTTTCAGGGCCCGGTTGCAAGCCAATCAGTCACTTCTCGTCATATCTAAGATAAACATTCTATCTACATGATTGTATGGATATTTGTATGCCGCTCATTCGTGCGACTGATACCCCGTCAGCGGCGCAACCTGGCAGCGAAAGAAATTCAGCTTCACGCACGGCCCGCCGATACAGGCACCATCAATCCAAGTCCGTGACAGATACACCTGTTTATATGCCGAACCATTTGACAAACAAGCTCGACGCCGAGGAACTGAAGGGTTTTGCCCGCAGCATGGCGGAACTGCAGTGGCTGCTGCTGATCCTTGTCATTCTGTATTTCTTTATTCCTACCGGTCCACTTAATAATAGCGATGCGCTGGTCGTCACCATGATTGGCTATTCCGCTTTTGTGTTGCTGTTCCGCTACTTCAACTTTCGCGTCCGCGAAACACGCATGAAGCTGGCCATTGAAACCTGGGCAATGATCGGTTTCATTACTGTCATTCTCTGGAATACCGGCTATACCGAGAGCCCCCTGCTTAACCTCTATCTGCTGGTGATCATTGCCTGTGCAATTACCCTTGGCAAGATCATGACGCTGCTGGAAGTGTTTCTGATTGCCTGCTGCTATATGTACATGGGCTTCAGTTATTACTCGGTGGATATATTTTCACCGGAAACCTTTACCCTGCTGATGGCGCGCTTCTCTCCCTTCCTGCTGGTCGCGTATGTAACGTCCATGCTGGCATCAGACATCCTCGCGGCCAAGAAGAAGATCACCCTGCTGTCACAGACCGATGAATTGACCGGACTGCTGAATATGCGGGCGTTCAACCTGCTGCTGGAAAAGGAGCTGGCAAGCGCCGCACGCTACAGGGAGCCGTTCAGCATCCTCATGGTAGATGTCGACGAACTGAAGAAAGTCAATGATCGCTTCGGACACACTACCGGCAGCCGCATGATTCAGACCGTTTCCCGTACACTGAAGAACAGTGTGCGCGCCTCCGACACCCTGGCACGCTTTGGTGGTGATGAGTTCGTTGTCCTGATGACGCAGACCCGCACTGAGCAGGCACGCCTGGCCGCGGAGCGCATCCGGTCCGCCATTGCCAATATGTCATTTGACGTCAACGGCAAGCGCATCAAGGCTACCGCCAGCATTGGCATCGCCTGCTTCCCGGAATGTGTGGAAGACCCCCTCGATGTACTGGACAAGGCCGACCAGGCGCTGTATCGCAGCAAACAGAACGGGCGCAACAGGGTCACACGCTACCAGGAAGAACCAGCTCCGCCGCAATCAGAGCCGGAGCTCAGCATGCATCGCGCTCGGCAATACGCCTGACCGGTGCATAGGAGCGCCGGTGTAGCGGCGTCAGCCCAAGCTTCTCCAGTGCTTCAATGTGTGCCTTGCTGGGATACCCCTTGTGCCGGGCCAGCCCGTAGCCGGGGTACTGGAGGTCCAGCTCGATCATTTCCCTGTCCCGGGTCACCTTGGCAATGATGGAAGCCGCACTGATTGCCGCTACCCGGCTGTCACCCTTGACGATAGCCTGCGCCGGAATCATCAGCTGCGGACAACGGTTACCGTCTATCAATGCATGCTCAGCACAGGGCTGTAATGCATTAACGGCACGCTGCATGGCCACCAGGGTAGCCTGAAGGATATTGATGCGATCTATTTCCTCTGCCTCGGCGCGCCCCACTGACCATGCCAGTGCCTTGTCGGTAATCTCGTCATACAGGCTTTCACGGCGTGACGCCGACAGTTTCTTGGAGTCACGCAGGCCGCTTACCGGTCGGGCCGGATCGAGAATCACCGCGCCCGCAACCACCGGACCGGCCAACGGACCACGCCCGGCCTCGTCGACCCCGGCAACCCGTCCCTGGAGAAGTTCCCAGTCGGTCTCCATCAATTACCCCTGCTGGTCATTTGCAACGCTATCTGCGCAGCGCTGTGACTCGCATCGCGACGCAGTTCTTTATGAATTTCGGCAAACTCGCGGGACAGGTCACCGGCCCGTACCGGGTTCTCCAGCAGCGCCAGTAGCTCACGACCCAGGTTCTCCGCGGTCACCTCATGCTGGATCAGCTCCTTCACCAACGGCCGGCCGGCCAGCAGGTTAGGTAATGAATAGAACGGTGTCTTCACCAGCATGCGTGCGAGCCGGTAGCTCAGCGCCGACAGGCGATAGGCCATGACCATCGGGCGTTTGAGCAACATGCATTCCAGCGTTGCCGTTCCGGATGCCAGCAGCACGGCGTCCGCGGCAGCCATGGCCTCCAGGCCCTGCCCCTGCACCAGGGTCAGCGGCAGGTCTGCGCCCACTGTCGCGCGCGCCTCGTCAAATGCAGCACGGCAGGCAGCGTTTGCCAGTGGCACAACGAAATGCAGATCGGCACGGCGCTCATGACACCAGGCGGCGGCCTGCAGAAACGGTACCGCCAGCCGCTTCACCTCGCTGACCCGGCTGCCCGGCAACAGGGCTGCCAGCGGACCACCATGGGTGATATCAAGATGGGCGCGCGCCGCGCCCTGGTCTACCTCCTCGGCGACCAGGTCCGCCAGCGGGTGCCCGACAAAACGCGCCGGGACCTGCCGCTCGCGGTAGAAACGTGCCTCAAAGGGAAACAGCGTCAGCATGCAGTCCACGCTCGCGGCAATCTTGCGCACCCGGTACTGGCGCCATGCCCACACGGAGGGACTGACATAATGCAGTGTGCGGATGCCACGCTGCCGGAGTGAGCGCTCCAGCGCCAGGTTGAAATCCGGGGCATCGACACCGATGAACAGATCCGGCGGTTGACGAAGGAAGTGCCGTCGAAGCGCGCGCCGCATGGCCAGCAGGCCGGGCAGATGCCGGATGACCTCGGTTAGCCCCATCACGGACAGGCGTTCCATCGGGTACAGGCTGGTGCAGCCGGCGTCGATCATGCGTGGCCCGGCCACCCCCTCAAACAGCGCATCCGGCTCCTGCTCGCGGATAGCGCGGATCAGGTCGGCGGCAATCGTGTCGCCGGATGCCTCGCCGGCAATGATGCCAATACGCAGCGGGCTTGCCTGTCCGTTCATGCCGGGATGTCGGTCACACAAACAGCATATCGCACCATTAGCGCACGATGCCGCGTGTTTGCCGTTCCAGGAAATCCAGCAACACCTCAACCTCGGTGCATTCGCCAGCCAGCGCTTTCAGCCTTTCAATGGCGTCCTGCAATGAAAGATTCTCGCGGTAGAGTATTTTATAGGCCTGCTTTAGGGTACGCCGCGTATCCTCGGAAAAGCCACGCCGGCGCAGTCCTTCCATGTTCAGTCCGTGCGCACGGGCCGGGCTGCCGCCTACCGTGACATAGGGCGGCACGTCCATACTGATGCCGCTACCAAAGGCGGTCAGCGCATGCACGCCGACGGAACAAAACTGGTGTATCAGGGTAAAGCCGCCAAGGATGACATGATCCTCAATCTTTACATGCCCGGCCAGCGAGGCATTGTTGGCCAGTATCGTCTGGTTGCCAAGCTGGCAGTCATGCGCGATATGCACATAGGCCATGATCCAGTTGTCATCACCGATGCGGGTAACGCCCTCGTCCTGAACGGTGCCGCGATTAATGGTAACGAACTCGCGGATCGTATTGCGATCACCGATCTCCAGCCGGGTCGGCTCACCGGCGTACTTCTTGTCCTGCGGCGCCTCACCGACCGAGGCAAACTGGAAAATATGGTTGTCCTCGCCGATTCGGGTCGGCCCGTTTATCACGGCATGCGGCCCGATGCGTGTGCGCGCACCGATACTCACACCGGCACCGATCACTGAGAACGGCCCCACGGTCACGTCGGCCGCCAGCTCGGCTCCGGGATCAATGACCGCGCGCGGATCAATCAATGCTCGATATCCTGCTCGGTACACATGATCTGTGCGGTCGCAACGGTGTTGCCGTCGACACTGGCCTCGCAATCGAATACCCAGATCCCGCGCTTGGCGCGCAACAGCTTTGCACTCAGCACCAGCTGGTCACCGGGCTCGACCGGCTTCTTGAAGCGCACCTTATCCATGCCGACCAGGAAGTACAGGCTCTCGCGGCGGGCGCCACGTTCAACCGTCTTGAATGCCAGCAGGCCGGTAGCCTGTGCCATCGCCTCCAGAATCAGCACACCAGGCATGATCGGTCGTTCCGGGAAATGCCCCTGGAAAAACGGTTCGTTGAAGGTGACATTCTTGTATCCCACCAGCGACTCGCCCGCATGGAACTCGGTAACCCGGTCAATCAGCAGGAACGGGTAGCGGTGCGGAAGGTGCTGGAGTATGTCATTGATGTCCATATTTTCTGGTCCGGGGTGTTATGGTTTGATGATACAGATTCTATTTATTCTTCCTGGCCGAAGTGGTATCCATATGTCTTTCCAGGGCCTGCACCTTGCGCGCGATCCTGTCGAGTTGGCGAAAACGCGCGTAGTTCCTGTTCCAGCTGTCATTATCCTGTGCCGGCACACCCGATGAATAAACACCCGGCTCGGTGATCGACTTCGTCACCAGGGTCATACCGGTAATGGTCACATTATCCGTGATTTCCAGGTGACCGACGATCCCCGCCCCGCCACCAATCATGCAATGCCTGCCGATACTGGCGCTGCCGGAAATACCGACACAGCCGGCTATCGCGGTGTGCGCGCCGATGTGGACATTATGTGCAACCTGGATCTGGTTATCGAGCCTGACGCCTTCCTCCAGCACGGTATCGTCCAGTGCTCCACGGTCGATGGTGGTATTCGCACCGACCTCGACATCATTACCGATGCGCACACCGCCCAGCTGCGGCACATTCAGCCAGCGGCCATCCTCGTTCGCCAGCCCGAAACCATCGCTGCCAATCACCGCGCCGGGATAAATATTCACGCGCTCGCCAACCTGCACACCGTGGCAGACCACCACATTGGCAGATAAGCGACTGTGCGCCCCGATTACACTGCCGGCGCCGATAAAACAGCCGCCCGCCAGTTGTACCCCGGGATGGATAACGGCTCCGGATTCAATAATGCAGTGCGGCCCGACCCAGGCACTGGCATCCACCGTGCAGTCGGCAGCAAGACTGGCGCTTGCGTGTACGCCCGCTTGCTGCGGCGGGCGCGGTGCAATCAGTGACGCGACACGGGCATAGGTCGCATACGGGTTATCAGACACCAGTGCCGCAGCCGGGCATTCCTGCGCATACTCCGGCGCCAGTATCACCGCCGAGGCACGTGTCCGGGAAAGGTACTTGCGGTAACCCTTGTTGGCGAGAAAACTGATGTCGCCAGCACCTGCGTTTTGCAGGGTCGCCACGGCATTGATCTCGCAGTCTGGCTCACCCTGGTGCAGTTCGGCACCGGTCTGCTCTGCCAGTCTAGCCAGGGTAATTCCCATTGCGCCCCTCAATACCTGCGTAGCAGGTCCGCAGGATGATTATTCTGCGAGCTTCTTGAGTATCCGGTCCGTGATATCCACGCGATCACCGGCATACATCACACCCTGCGCCAGGATCAGGTCATATTTCTCATTCTTGGCAAAGTCGTCGATCACGGTACCGATTTTCTTGTTTACGGTCCTGAGCATTTCGTTCTTGCGAATGTTCAGGTCGTCACGAAATTCGTCCTGTGAACGCTTCAGTTCACGACGCTTGCTGAGGATTCCGCGCTCCTTGGTGGTGCGTTCCGATTCGCTCATGACTGCGCCATCAGTGGCCAGTGCCTCTTCCATCTTTGCAAGCTTGCGTTGCAATTCGATCAACTCCTTCTCGCGAGACGAGAACTCGGCATCGATTTTGCCCTGCGCAGCGATAATCTGCGGCGCGTTCTCGCTCAGCTTGGCCAGATCGACAAAACCGATCTTCATTTCAGCTGCAGCCATGCCGGGAAACAATGACACAGCCGACATGAACACGATACCCAAAACAACCTGTTTACAGTTTTTCACATCAACTCTCCGTGAAGTTTGCAGAATAATCAGAAAAAACGTCCCACTGAAAACTGGAATTTCTGTTCTTCATCACCTTCTTGCGCATTCAGCGGGAAACCGAAACTCACCGCAATCGGGCCGAGCGGTGACGACCAGAGGCCGGCAAGGCCTACAGAATACCTGAAATCCCCGGCATCAAAGGCATTAAAATCCTCGTAAACATTACCTATATCAAGGAAAGCGCTCATGCGTGTACCCGCGCTGGCTTCCAGGAAGGGAACCGGGAACAGCACCTCAACATTGAACACGGTCAGGAAAGAACCGCCAATTGGATTGTTATTGGAGTCTCTCGGACCCAGCGTGTTGTCATCGAAACCACGAATCGAGCGCATGCCACCGGCGAAGAAGTTCTCGAAGAACGGCAACCGCTCGTACTCCCCGTAGCCATCACCGTAGGCCAGTCTCCCCTTCAGACCAAGCGTTAGATTGCGTGTCAGCGGCAGAAAGCGCTGTTGCTGGTAATCCAGCTTGTAGTACTCCAGCCCCGAACCCGGAAGGGTGGTTTCCAGTGCAATCGACTGTAATCCACCACTATCGGGAAACAGTATCTTGTTGCGTGAATCATGACGCCAGCTCCCCGTCAGCACGAGGTCACCGAAGGAATTGCCGTGGGTATCCTCGAAGTCAGTGACTTCCTGTGGCGAGAAAGAATTGGATATCAGGTCCAGCCCCTTGTAACCGGCACTGAAACGGATAGTGTCAAATTCGTTGATCGGGATACCGAAGTTCACATCCAGGCCGCGCGTATCCGTGGAATAATCGGTCAGGTTTGCCTCGCTGGCATCGGTTTCACGAAAATAGGCGCCAAACCCGCGACTCACACCGTCAACAGTCCAGTAGGGATTGACGTAAGCAAAGCTGTAGACACTGTTGACTGCGCTGTTATCGAAAGTGAAGCTCACGCGCTTTCCGCTGCCGAGGAAATTGTTCTGCTGCACGCTGGCGTTAAACAGGAAGCCGGAACTCTGGGAAAAGCCCACGCCGGCCGAAATACTGCCGGATGATGTCTCGGTGACCGAATAGTTCACATCAAGCTGGTCGGCAGTCCCCGGCACCGAAGGTGTCTCGACATTCACGGCCTCGAAGAAGCCCAGCCTGTTGAGACGCGTGCGCGAACGCTCCACCTTCCCTGCCGAATACCAACCGCCTTCCATCTGGCGCATCTCGCGGCGCAGCACCTCGTCGCGGGTACTGGTATTGCCGGACATATTGATACGCCGTACATAGACGCGCTTCCCGGGATCAACAAAGAAACCGAGTGAGACCTCGTTGTTTTCCTCGTCCAGTTCCGGGACCGTGTTGACGTTGGCAAAGGCATAGCCCTGGTCGCCCAGTAATGAGCTGATGCGGTCGACCGCCTCGGTGACGCGCTTGCGCGAGAAGACGTCCCCGGGATTGATACTAATCAGCGGGAAGATTTCCTCGGCCGGGACCACCAGTTCGCCAGACAAGGTGGCAACCTTGATCTTGTACTGCTCACCCTCGGTAAGATTGACAGTGATATAGATGTCTTTCTTGTCCGGCGTAATCGATACCTGCGTCGAATTGACCGTGAAATTCAGGTAACCCCGGTCCAGGTACCAGGTGCGCAGCACCTCAAGATCGGCAGACAATGCCTGCTTGGAATACTGGTCACTTCGGGTAAACGTGGAAAAGAAGGAAGGCGTGGTCAGCGAGAACTCGTCCAGCAACTCCTCGTCGCTGAAGGTATGGTTACCGATGATATTAATCTGCTTGATGCGCGCCACCCGACCTTCTGAAATGTCGATCAGGATGCCGACCCGGTTGCGCTCCAGCGGGGTTATCGTGGTGTTGATGCGCACCGCGTACTTGCCACGACTGAAATACTGGCGCTGCAATTCCTGCTCCACCTTCTCGAGCAGGGAACGGTCAAACACCCGCCCTTCCGCCAGCCCGATCTGCCTGAGTCCTTCCAGCAACTCATCGGTGGCCAGGTCCTGGTTGCCTTCCAGCTTGATGCTGCTGATCGCGGCGCGCTCCTTGACGAAGATCACCAGCACACCGCCATCACGCTCCATGAAGACATCGTCGAAGAAGCCGGTCTTGAATAAAGCGGTGATCGCCTCGACCGACGCGGCGGTATCCATGGTCTGGCCGATCTTGACCGGCAGGTAATTGAATACGGTTCCGGCAGAGATGCGCTGCAGCCCTTCTACGCGGATATCCTCCACACTGAACGGTTCAAAGGCATGCGCGCTACCACTCACAATAAACAGAAGCAGTAATATTCGCAGCAGCTTGGTCATTCGCAGGGCCATTATCGTTAATTATTCAATCAGTCGTATCAAATCATTATAAAGTGCCACTGACATAACCATCAGCAGCAGCACGATGCCGATTTTCTGCCCGGCCAGCTGCACCGCTTCGGATACCGGGCTGCCCTTCACCAGCTCCACCAGGTAATACAACAGGTGGCCGCCATCCAGAATCGGTATGGGCAGCAGGTTCAGTACACCGAGGCTGACACTGACGATCCCCAGGAATGCCAGAAAGGTAGTCAGGCCAATGGCGGCAGACTCGCCCGCATAGCGCGCGATACTGATCGGCCCGCTCAGGTTCTCGACCGACGCCTTGCCAGTCACCATTTTCCACAGGGTGCGTAGCGTCAGGGTGGTCACTTCCCCGGTTTTCTGCAGGGCAGCCGGTATGGCGCCCAGCAGGCCGTAGTGCACAACGACGCGCATTGTATCACGCTGATCGTCATCAGGAAGGCGCACCGACGCCCCTATGTAACCGTGCTCGCTGCCATTCTCGCTGACCGTCTCCGGCTCCAGGGTAAGGCCCATGTGCGTACCGCTGCGCAGTACCTCGACCTGGATGGACTGCCCCGGCCGTGCTCGCACATACTTGACCCAGTGATTCCAGCCGAGTATGTCTTCACCGTCAGCGCGCACAACGTGATCGCCTGGCTGCAGGCCGCCGCGCTGCGCGGCCTTGCCCTCAACCAGCTCATCGATTATCGCTGGCAACTGCCAGGGCATGAGACCGAAATTCTCCAGCACACCGCCCTTCTCCAGCAAAACAGTGGCATCTGCCATTGACGCCTGTAACTGGCGTTCACTACCCGAGGCAGTGCGCACGAGCATCTCAATCGAGCCCCGCTCATCCAGGCCGGCATCGAGCAATGCCATCATCGTGCTCTCCCAGGTCGGCGTTGCCTTGCCCTGGATGGCGAGAATCTCATCACCGCGCCGGATATCGGCCTGCTCGGCATAGGAGCCGGGGATCACGTCGCCCACCACCGGGCGCAACCCGGGGATGCCGGCAACGAACATCAGCCAGTAGATAGCGATGGCGAACAGAAAATTGAACAAGGGTCCGGCGACCACCACGGCGATGCGGGTAGCGATTGGCTTGCGGTTGAAGGCGCGCTCCAGTTCGTGATCGGCAACCTCGCCCTCACGCTCGTCCAGCATCTTTACGTAACCGCCCAGCGGCAGGGCCGCCACCACCAGCTCGGTATCGTCCGCACCGAAGGTGCGCTTCCAGAGTGGCTTGCCAAAGCCGATGGAAAAACGCAGCACCTTGACACCCAGGCGCCGGGCCACCCAGAAGTGTCCGAACTCGTGCACGGTCACCAGCACGCCGATGGCAACAATGAATGCCGCCAGTGAATAAAGTACACCGTTCATCGTGCCACTGTGACCCTGACCGAGGTAATGAGTTCAGCGGCATGCTCACGCGCCAGCGCATCGTCTGCCAGGATACTATCCAGCGAATCGGCGGCACGCGCGGTGACATGTCCGAGCGTCTGCTCGATTACCTCGGGTATCGAGAGAAACGGGATGCGCCGATCCAGGAAGGCCTGCACGGCAACCTCGTTGGCCGCATTCAGCACCGCGGGCGCCGTACCACCGGTCTGTAATGCCTCGCAGGCCAGCGCCAGGCAGGGGTAACGGCTCGTATCGGCCGC
>JAOUBY010000136.1 GCA_029860045.1 Gammaproteobacteria bacterium
GGTATCGCAGGCATCTGAACTGCTCGGCATCAGCCGACCCACCATGTACGACCTGCTGCGCAAGTTCAATCTCAAGCCGAAGTAAATCAATCGCAAGGCACATCTATATTTTCAGGAGCGCTTCGCAAGCGCGATCTCATGATTCAGTCTGGGTAAATCCGCAAAGAGATATATTCTCAGCAAAGGATGCTTGGTAATTCCTACTGCCCGAACGCACTTTCAATATGTTTCAGAAAGTCTTCCGCATCCATAAATCCGACCAGCCTTGATTCGCGTAGTTCGTTACCGTCTTTGTCAAAAAACAGTATCGCTGGTGGGGCAAACAGTCCGAAATGGTTGAGCAGTGCCAGGTCTTCCTCATCGTTGGCGGTGACGTCGGCCTGCAGTAGCGTGGTGTCGGCCAGTGCGGCTTGCACGGCAGGGTCCGAGAACGTGTAGTCCTCCATCTTGATGCAGTAGGTGCACCAGTCGGCGTAGAAATCCAGCATCACCGGACGGCCATTCGCGCTGCTGTCGGCAACGGCCTGCCTGAAGTCGGCAACACTCTTGATGCGTTCATGCTGCAGGTGTTGCGAACTATATTGCCCGCTGTCGCCACTGGTGCTGATCACACCCGTGTTCAGGTTACGCAGCGGGTTGAACGGATCACGTGCGCCGGTGGTTGCGCCGATGATCAGGATGATGCCGTACACCAGCATGGCGATACCAAAACCTTTCCAGAGTTTACGCCAGCCGGAAGCGCCGGGCGGAAGACTGTCGAGTGCGCCCATGTAGATGGCCGGGATGATCAGCCACAGTGCCCACAGCACCAGGGTGACCGGGCCGGGCAGCAGGCGCTCCAGCATCAGGATGGCAACGCCCAGCAGGATGACACCGAACACGGCCTTGACGGTGTCCATCCAGCCGCCGGCTTTCGGCAGCAGCTTGCCGCCGGAGGTGCAGATCACCAGCAACGGGGCGCCGAGTCCGTTACCCAGCGCAAACATGGCCAGTGCGCCGGTCAGGTAATCGCCACTCTGGCTGGTATAGATCAGTGCGCCGATCAATACCGGGCCGGCGCAGGGGCCGACGATCAGTGCAGACAGCACGCCCATGACGGCTACACCTACCAGTGTGCCGCCCTTCATGTGGTTACTTGTTTCGCTTAATTTTGCCTGCAATGAGGCAGGCAGTTGCATGCTGAAGAAACCGAACATGGACAGCGCCAGCCCGACAAAGACCAGTGCGAACAGGCTCAGTATCCACGGATTCTGGAAGAAGGCCTGTACGCCTGCGCCGAGCTGTGCGGAGATGATACCGATGACGGCATAGGTGACTGCAACGGCTTCCACGTAAATCAGCGTCAGCAGGAAGGCCTTCCCGGTGGTGATCTGCTTGCCGTGTCCGACGATGATGCTGGAGATGATCGGGATCATCGGGTACATGCAGGCAGTGAAGGCCAGCAAGATGCCTGCACCGAAGAAGAACAATACCGTCCAGGCCAGGCTGCTCTCGCTCAATACCTTGACGATGTCGTCCTGGTTCTGCGAGTTCATGGAGACGTCCGCTTTGCCGGCAGGCGGGCTGGTGGTCAGGGCCGTGGTTGCAGCCAGGACAACCGGGTTTCCTCCGGCCAGCGAAACCGGCAGGACTTTCTTGATCGGCGGGTAGCAGATACCGGCCTCGGCGCAACCCTGGTAGCCGACCTTCAGGGTGATGTCAGCAAGATCGATGCTGCTGCGTTGCAGTGTGACCAGTGCGGTGACTTCGTTATGGAATACCTGCACATCGCCGAAGTACTCGTCATGCTTGGTTTCGCCTGGCGGGATTTCCATGTTGCTGATTGAGACGCCGGGTGCATCATCCAGCGCAATACTCAGTTTGTCCCGATACAGGTAATACGCATCAGCAATGATCCAGTGGACACGCAGCTGGTTCGGGGCAGTTTCAACGACATCAACCTGGAAAGCGACATCCGGGTCGAGAAATTCATCGTCCGGTGCACCCAGTCCCAGCTTGTCGGCCAGCGAGGCGGAGGCTGCGCGTATGCCCTGCAAGGGCTTGTCGGTCTGCGCACCTGCCAGGGTCAGTTGCGCGGTCTGGGTGTGCGGCGGGTAACACACGCCGATGTCGGCGCAGCCCTGTGACATGGCCTTGAGTTCAAAGGTGTCTGGCGCATCCGCACTGCGCGTGACCGCCAGGGTGGCGGTGACCGAGTCGCGGAAGGTGGCAATCTTGCCAAAAAATTCGTCGTCCTTGATGGTACCGGTCGGCAGTTCCGCGTTACCCAGCGTGATGCCGGGGGTGTCGGTGCTGAAGCGGATGCGATCGCGGTACAGGTAATAACCGGGCGCAATTTTCCAGCTCACCTCGAGTTGCGCGTCACCCTTTATATGGGTGCTGATGGCAAATGCCTGGTCCGGGTCCAGTAATTCCTGGTCGTCACCGAGGCCGTCGACGGCATATGCCGGCGGCACCAGTAACAGCAGCAGTACTGCAATCCAGCTGCGCGGATTCAAGAAGAGGGAATAAGGCTGTTGTTTATCCATTGTATATAGTCTGCCTGTCCGGTCTGAATTGGGACTGCGATAATTTCGGGAAGTTCGTAGGGGTGCAATACCTTGATGCGTTGCTCCAGTTGCGGATAAATGTCCGCGGTAGTCTTTATCAGCAGCAGCACCTCGGTGTCCTGCTGTATTTCGTCCTTCCAGCGGTACACCGAGGTGAGCCCTGGAATGATGTTGATGCAGGCGGCGAGTTGCTCCTCCACCAGGATGCTGGCGATACGCGCAGCG
>JAOUBY010000027.1 GCA_029860045.1 Gammaproteobacteria bacterium
TCAATATAGTTCTTAAACGAACACCTGCATCCATGACATATACCTCTCTGGAAACACAGGAAAGCATGCTATCAATGGTGTATGAAGGGATTATTACGACCTGCAAGATTCCCGTGTGCACCAAATTCAATAAGAAGTTACATGCGCGTGCGTGTCTTTACAGGGATAAATAGCTGGAATCGGAATGGGCTTCTAAAACATCGGTAGGCAGATATACCCGGTCAACCCGACTACTCGCCGGACTCATAACCACCATGACGGATGATGTCGCCGGACATCAGGTACACTACATCTTCAGCAATATTGGAAGCCAGGTCACCGACACGCTCCAGTTGTTTACAGATGGACAGCAACAGGATGCGTTGCTCGGCCTCTGCAGGAGCCTTCTCGATCGCCTTTATCTGGCTTCTGAAGATTGTCTTGTTCAGCTCATCGACTTCATCATCCATCTCAAAGACGCCATTTGTCAGCATTCGGTCTGATTCCACAAATGCCAGCAGGCTGAGACGTAGCATCATACGAGCCTGCTTTGACATCTTCAGGATTTCTTCCGGCATTTCAATAGCCGGCAATTTCTCCAGGTCTATCACCCGCTCTGCAATATTGGCCGCATGATCTCCAACACGCTCAAGGTCATTATTGATCTTCAATACTGAAATAATCTGACGCAGATCACCTGCCAGCGGTTGATGCAGTGCCAGCAGCTTCAGACACTCCTCCTCCATCTCGACTTCAATCTGGTCCAGATCAGCATCATTCCTGATGACACGTTTCGCACTGCTGGCATCACGGTCCTGCAGGGCATCAACGGATTGCTGCAGCTGGTCTTCAATTCCTTCCCCAAACGAGATCAGGTCCTCGATCAAACGATCAACTTCTCTATGAAAGTGTATTGACATTATGCTGTCTCCGGAAAAAACGGCTAGCCGAACCGGCCGGTAATATAATCGCGTGTACGGTTGTCAACCGGATTCTGGAAAATCTGTTCTGTTGTACCCACTTCAGCTAGCACACCCATATGAAAAAACCCGGTGCGCTGAGAAACCCTGGAGGCCTGCTGCATGGAGTGTGTCACGATGATGATGGTGAACTTCTCTTTTAACTCCCACATCAAGTCCTCGATCCGGGCAGTTGCGATCGGGTCAAGTGCCGAACACGGCTCGTCCATCAACAGCACTTCAGGATTGACCGCAATCGCCCGTGCGATACAAAGGCGTTGCTGCTGCCCGCCTGACAGCCCGGTTGCTGGGTCATGCAGACGGTCTTTTACTTCTTCGAACAGACTCGCCTTGCTCAGACTCCTGACTACGATTTCTTCAATCTCGTCCCGGTGTTGCGCATACCCGTGAATTCTTGGGCCATAGGCAACATTGTCAAAGATAGACTTGGGGAAAGGATTCGGCTTCTGGAACACCATGCCAACCTGACCGCGCAGGGATGCAACATCGACTCTTGGCGCATAGATATCCTCACCATCCATGGTAATCCGGCCGTTAATGCGGCAACCACCGACCACATCATTCATACGATTCAGACAGCGCAGGAATGTGGACTTGCCACACCCGGATGGTCCAATAAGCGCAGTAATCTGCTTACTGTGAATATCGATAGATATATCATCCAGCGCCTGCTTGTCACCATAGAATACACTGACACCTTCAGCTGACATCTTGATATCCACGCCTTTTTCAGGACGGACTACGATTGGCCCGTCCTGTACCTGGTTGATGACTTTCTCGCTTGCTTCTGTAGTTTCAGCCGTCATAACACTGCTCATTACATTTCACCTGTAGTCACTCTACTTTTGCCTGGGTTTTTGAACGAACAATTACCGCCAGGATATTCATCAATATCAGAAAGGCCATGATGACCATCATCGCGGCCGAGGTCTTCTCGACAAAGCCGCGTTCGGCACTCTCTGCCCAAAGAAATATTTGCACCGGCAAGGCAGCCGATGCATCCAGTGGCGTAGCCGGTACGTTGGCAATGAACGCCACCATGCCAATCATCAGCAACGGGGCTGTTTCTCCCAGCGCCTGTGCTAGCCCGATAATCGTACCGGTCAATGTTCCAGGCATGGCGGCTGGCAATACATGATGGAACACCACCTGCACAGGTGATGCACCCATGCCCAGTGCGGCCTGGCGGATACCCGGCGACACTGAACGAATCGATGCCCGCGTGGCAATAATTATGGTCGGCAGTGTCATCAGCGACAGCACAAAACCACCTACCAGCGGTGTACTGCGTGGCAAACCGAATACATTTAGAAATATAGCAAGCCCCAGCAGGCCGAAGATGACCGAGGGCACAGCAGCCAGGTTATTGATATTCGCCTCGATGATTCGTGTCAGGCGGGTATTTCCCGAGAATTCTTCAAGATAGGTAGCAGCAGCAATGCCCAGCGGGAAAGCCAGCAGAAAACATACTGACAGCGCATAGAAGGAGCCCACCACGGCACCACCAATACCGGCAAGTTCCGGGTAGCGGGAATCACCACCAAACAGGAATTGCGTATTAAATCGGTAGTTCAGTCGCCCTTCTTCCTGCAGCTGGTCAAACCATCGCAACTGAACCTCCGAGAAGCGAATATGTTCGCCTGTGCGGGGCAAATGCTCCTTGTAGAGCTGGTCAAAATCGGAGGACAGCGGGACCTCCAGAGCTACAGTAGCTCCAATACTTTCAGGATGATTGATCACGTAGTCACGAACCACCAGCTCCGCACCGGGGCTCAATAGTTTTGAAAGGGCACGCCGTTCGCGTCTCTCGCTTACGCCGGGAAACCGGGCATAGAGCGACGTCTTTACCAGTGAGGTATAGCGCCCCTGCATCAGGACATCACGCGTGTACGGCGACGTAATATCCATATGCGCGGCATTGAGCTGGACATCCATCAGCAGTGTAGTCCGAAAGAAAGCCGAGTATCCCGACGAAACAATCGTGTATACAAGGAACAACAACACAGAAGCTGCTGCCAACAAAGACAGAATTCCATAGGCCCTGAATCGTCTCTCTGCACGATTCCTTTTGCGAACCAGTTTCTCGTTGAATAAGATCATAGGCGTCTAGTCGTAGCGTTCCTCGTACCGCCTGACGATTTTCAGCGCAAGGAAATTCAGCGCCAGCGTGACACAGAATAGTGTCAGGCCCAGTGCAAATGCCGCCAGTGTCTTCGGGCTGTCAAATTCCTGATCCCCGACCAGAATAGTTACAATCTGCGCGGTTACCGTGGTCACGCTCTCCAGTGGATTGGCAGTCAGGTTGGCGGCAAGGCCGGCGGCCATAACAACAATCATGGTCTCGCCGATCGCCCGGGATACGGCCAGAAGAATAGCACCCATAATGCCCGGCAGGGACGCCGGCAGAATAACTTTCCTGATAGTTTCTGAACGGGTTGCACCCATTGCCAGCGAACCAAAGCGCAGCGATGTCGGGACGGCATTAATAACGTCATCCGACAGCGAAGATATAAACGGAATAATCATGACACCCATCACCAGGCCAGCCGCAAGCGCGCTTTCCGAGGAAGCATTAAGGCCAATTGTGCCGCCAACCTTAACAATCAGCGGCGCCACTGTCAGTGCAGCGAAAAATCCGTACACCACTGTCGGAATACCGGCCAGAATTTCCAGCATAGGTTTGGTCACAGAACGCACTGACGGGCGGGCATACTCGGCTAGATAAATAGCAGAGAACAGACCGATGGGGACCGCTACCAGCATGGCAATAAATGCGATCAGCAGGGTACCTGCAAACAGCGGGATTGCGCCAAAGGCTCCTGAACTGCCGACCTGGTCAGCTCGAATGGCAACCTGTGGACTCCATTTCAGCCCCAGCAGAAAGTCCAGTAATGGAACATGCTTGAAGAAACGCAAGGCCTCGACCACCAGTGCCAACACGATACTCAGGGTTGTCAGGATCGCTACCATTGAGCTCGCGAGCAGAAAAAAACGGACAAATTTTTCTACCTGTTCACGGGCAGGAAAATCCACTGTCAACTTTTTATAACCGCGATAGAACCCCAGCACCCCGGCCATCAGAAACATGACAGAGAATGCCATACTGGCCGTCCTTAACAGTGACTTGTATTGCTCAACAGCGTGCATAACTGCATCACTGGCACTTGTACCTGGCAACACACCTGCAGCAATATTCCTGATCTCCAGATACTGAAAAGCAGGCGCTCCAGCCTGCTGACCCGCCACAGATCCCAGCGTCTGCATCACAATCGGGCGCACAAACCACGGCTCCACAACCAACCAGCACAGCACCACCATGATCATGGGCATCGCACACCACAGCACCATGTAGCTTCCGTGATAAACAGCTCTTGAACGCGACCTCACCCCTTTTAGAAACACAGGATCACGGGCGCGCCGCCACCCCAGCACCCCTGCGCCCGTTGTCAATACCACGAAAACAAACAGTGATTGTAAAAGTGTCATATTGGAGCCAAAATACCCTGACCAACCTTTACAGGCTGGCCAAGGCTTAAAGGGTCAGAATAATAAATACTGTATTACTTGCTCATTACTGTCAGTCCGCCTGCTTCCTTCTGAAGACTGACTCGCTTCACTTCAGACAGGGGAACCAGGCCTGCATCCATCAGGTAGCCATCATCGCCAATGGCATCTTCCGCTGTGAACTCGGCAAGAAACTCTTGCAGCCCCGGGACAATGCCAATGTGTGCTTTTTTTACGTAGAAAAACAGGGGGCGTGATATCGGGTAGCTGTAGTCCTGGATGGAGTCAATATTGATCTCTACCCCTTCTATGGTAGCCGCCTGGATGCGGTCCCGATTGTTGTCTAGGTAGCTAAAACCAAAAATACCGAATGCAGATGGGTCGGCTTCCAACTTCTGCACAATCAGGGCATCATTCTCACCAGCCTCGACCGCGGCACCGTCTTCACGCAGGATCTTGCAGGCCTTTTTATCCACCTTCTTGACTGAATCCGGACAGCCTTTCTTCATGACCAGCGAATTCCAGGCATCACGTGTGCCGGATGTTGGCGGCGGCACCAGTACGGTTATTTTTGCATCGGGAAGAGACGCGTCGATTTCGCTCCACTTCTGCGGCTTGGGACCCTTCTCGGCCAGCGCCATCCACAGCTGCTTGCGGGTCAGGTTCAGCCTGGGCCCCTTTCTGTCATTGGCAAAAGCAATGCCGTCATTGCCGAATGCAACTTCAATGATGTCCTTAACACCATTCTTCTGACAGGTATCCCACTCGGATGATTTCATGGCCCGGGAAGCATTGGAGACGTCTGGCGTGTTGGCACCTACACCCTGGCAAAACAGTTTCATACCACCGCCGGTGCCGGTACTTTCGATAACGGGGGTCTTGAACTTGCCACGGTTCCCAAAGCGCTCTGCCACAATGGCTGAGAACGGGTAAACCGTCGATGATCCAACCACCTGAAGCTGGTCACGAGCAACTGCTGGGGTTACCTGCATGGCGGCTGCAAGCACGCAAGCCGGGGTAAGTATCCTACTGATTGAAAAAGACATTATTCTCTCCACATTAGTTACCTGATGGTGCAAATAATGCGGAGGATTTGTTAGATTATTGTTAGGAAAACAAAAGGATTTAATAAAATCCGGACAAATGTCATTTCACCCTATTTAGGCAGAAGTATGCTGAAGGTACTCCCCGCGCCAACGCTGCTGCTCACCTCGACTTCACCTTGGTGCACACTGACAATGTGCTTGACGATTGCCAGCCCGAGACCGGTCCCGCCCAGCTTGCGACTGCGCGCCTTATCGGCCCGGTAAAAACGCTCGAACAGCCTCGGAATATGCTCCTCCATAATCCCTGGCCCCTCATCAGTCACATCGATCCGTGTGTAGCCTGTATCGGGACGCACGACAATGCTCACCCGTGTCCTTTCGGGGCTGTACTTGATGGCATTTTCGATCAGGTTAACGAATGCCTGCATAAGCAGTGAGTGATCAACATGCACACGGACGGGTGCATTGCACTCAAGCTGCAGGCTGATCTGTTTCCTTTCGGCGCGGGACTGGCATACTTCCCGGCACAATCTAAGAATGTCACACAGGTCGTACCAGTCCAGCACCAGAACTTCACTAAGAGGTGCACTCTCAAGCCTGGACAACGTCAGCAAATCATCAATGATGGCCGACAAGCGGTCTGACTGGGTTGAAATAATCCCCAGAAAACGGGCCAGGTCTTCAGGATCATCCTTGGCACCATTAATCAACGTCTCTGCAAAACCCTTTATTGATGTCACCGGCGTCTTTAACTCATGAGACACATTGGCAACAAACTCGCGACGCAGTTTCTCGAGACTGTCAAGCTTGCCGGCCATCAGGTTCATGGCATTCGCCAGCTCGGAAATTTCTTTCACCTGGTATCCTGGCAACTCCCTCTGGAATTCACCGCGTGCAAAACGCTCCGCACCCAGCATAATTTCATGCAGTGGAGGGTTTATTTTCCGGAACAGGTAGAAACTCACCAGGAACACAGCCACAATCAGCAACAAGGTAACTGCAAACAATTTTCTGAAGACTTCGTGCAGAAGCTCATCAATAGCCGCAAGTGATCTCGCGGTTCTCAGGACCCATGTACCCTCACCGGTATTTAACGGGACGGCTACGTACAGTAATGACGCATTCAGGGTATTGCTGAAACGCACGCCTGAACCGATCACACCATCAAGCGCACTGCTTACCTCCGGTCGATTGCTATGGTTCTCCATCTCTGACGGGATAGCTACCGAATCGCACAACACCACACCATCTGCATCGATTAACGTTAACCGCAGTGTCTTGTCTGCATGCTTCGAAGCGCTGCAGACACCCGCTACACCCGACAGGGGGAAGCCGTTTTCCTCGATATCCAGGGTAATTGTCCTGGCATAAACCTCGAGTGAGTTACGCTGCTGGTCGACAAAGAAGTCGCTAAACCTGTCAGCGACATACCAGGTGACTGACAGCAATACGGCAAGAACGATGGCAACAGACAAACCGTAGTACCACCAGAGCGAATATTTGCGAGCATCAGCCCCCATCATGCGTCCTGGAACCGGTAACCCACACCTCTTACGGTCTGGATATATATACCGTAAGCACCAAGCTTCTTTCGCAGCCCCGCAATCTGAACATCGATAGCGCGCTCCGTTACTACATATCCTTCACCACGAATGGCATCGACGATCTGGTAGCGGGTAAATACCCAGCCACGATGGCTGGCAAGAAACGTCAGCAGCCGGAAATCACCGGCCGTCAGATCGACGGGCACCCCGGATATAGTGACTGTAAATTTCTTTGGGTCCAGTGAAAGATCATCAACCTGGATAACATCCCCCTCATCAGCCATTGGCTGTGCAAATCGACGCAAAACTGTACGTATTCTTGCCAGCAGGACTTTCGGACTAAAGGGCTTGGAAAGATAGTCATCTGCACCCAGTTCAAGACCCGCTACGATATCAGATTCCTCACCCTTGGCAGATATAATGATAACGGGGATATCTCGTGTAGCCGCATCCTGCTTCAGTTGACGACATACATCCATGCCATCAATGCCCGGCAACATTAAATCCAGCAACACGAGGTCCGGCTGTTCAGCCCTGACAGCTGCAAGCCCTTCTTCACCTGATTCATACCCGGACGCACTGTAACCTTCCTTTTCCAGGTTGTAGAGCAGAAGATGCCTGATATCTTCCTCATCTTCGATAATAGTGATTTTTACTACAGACATGAGTATGCGTCAGGCATTGGGCCGTAAATACTGTAGTAATATCCACACTGTTTCAGGAGCATGCTACGGTGATGTAAGGTTTTAACTAGCCACAAGTGCCGAAGTTCCCAGTGATTTTATAACATTCCATGCTCAAACATCGGAAAAAAGAAGACGATGGCCAACGTGTTAACGAAGGCCGCCGCCATTTTTTGCAAAGCTAGCCACTCCATGATTTAGCTCTGCAACATCATGCTAGCAATGAAATGTTAGGATTCTGTTAGAAACACTCAAAGCATGGCTGTTATCAGGATAATCGGCTTACAAGATAGAAACTATGAATGTCCGGAATGGGTCGTTCTTTGCCGTTAAGACTTTGTTTATATTAGAGACAACTAAACGACCGGAATGGGGCAGAACCAGACTTTAAATGATTGGCTTAAATAGACCGGGCTAGCTGACTTGTTGAAATATAGATATGCAAGAACCCGTTAGATACCGCTGGCGGCATGGCCGCAGGACTGTACTTCGCTACGCGTTCTCCGGCGTGCTGTCACACCTGATCTAGTGATGATGGCCCTCATCCACACTGCCTGACTTCAGCCCCGGGAATCGATGTGTTGCGAATTTCCTGTGGCAGGCCAGACAGGCATCGGTCATCCTGTAATAATAGAAAGTAACCAGCTCCGGGTTCTTCTTGTCTGCCGCGTGCGCCAGCATGGCTGCATCATGGTGAAATTCCTGGTCCATTTCACGGAATGAAAGTGGCAGGGAATGATGTAACTCATCTGCCTGGGATTGCGTCAGTTTCTGTTTAAGGATATAGCTGTTGCGTATTTTCTCGCCAAGTTCTGCTATCTCTTTCCACTTCCCGGAGATGATTGCCGGAATCAGTGCCTCCATACCATGCTGCAATGCCACCATCTCCTCGACTAGCAGCTGCCGCAGCCCGGCAGACAACTGCTGCAGTGAAGCTGGCGGCATGTGTTCTCCTTCATGCGGCCTCTGGTCACCCGCATGAACATGCAATGAAACAATAGCAGCCAGCAGTAATATTGTGATTCGATTCATCATAAGTGCAACACCTTCTTCAATCCGGGAATTTTCTCTGTCCAGCACGGCTGGCTAACGTAGTCCTGCAAGCACAGTCTTGCTGATAAATTCACACAAACCCGCAAGCTCCGGATAACCCTCCGACAGCCCCGCGACATATCCCAGCGTGCGCGGAATATCGGCCAGGTAGCCCGACTTGCCGTCACGGTGGTTGAGTCGTGCGAAAATGCCGGCCGCCTTCAGGTGGCGCTGCGCGCCCATGAGGTCGAACCAGCGCAGAAACTGTTGCGGGTCTTCGTGCTCCTCGCGCAGGATACCACTCTGCAATGCAAGTTCCTGGTAGCCCAGCGCCCACTCCTCCACCCGCTCACGCGGCCACGCTATGTAGCAGTCGCGCAGTAGTGACACCAGGTCATAGGTGACCGGACCGCGCACGGCGTCCTGGAAATCCAGGATACCGGGGTTGTTACGGGCGGTAACCATCAGGTTACGCGAGTGGTAATCACGGTGCACGAAAACCCGGGGCTGCACGAGCGCATTGTCGGCCAGCAGGGAGAATGCAGCATCCAGCATGCGGTTCTGTGCCGCATCCAGCGCGATGCCCAGGTGCTTGCTAACCAGCCACTCACGAAACAATTCCATTTCACGCAACAGCAGTTCACGATCATAGGGCGGCAACGTATCGGCTGCACAGGTCTGAATGGTGGCGAGCGCGCCCAGCGCATCACCATAGAGACGTTCCACGCTGGATTCATTCAAGGCGCCCAGGTACGGTTCACTGCCCAGGTCTGACAGCAACAGGAACCCCTGCTCAAGGTCGTCGTCCATGACCTCGGGCACATGCAACCCTCCATCGCACAGCAGACCCGACACCTTGATAAAGGGTCGCGAGTCTTCCTGCTCTGGCGGTGCGTCCATGACAATGAAGTTCTCGCCGTTATGCACGACACGGAAGTAGCGCCGGAAGCTGGCATCACTGGATGCGGGATTGATGGTGTAGTCGCGGAATGTGAGCTCCGTCTCCAGCCACTGCTTCAATTGTTCAAGGCGTTTTGGCATGTCTTCAATCCGCAAAATGGAGTGTGAGAAGGATTCACTGATTGTATCCACAATCCTCTCCCTGGTAGAGAAATTCCTCAAGAGATAAACAGGAAGACGGCTCCATTGTTGCTACAACTCCTCCGTCCGGGGAAACCAGGCACGAAACTTCGCACAACTCCATTCACGCAGGTCATCGGCGATCATATAGAAGCTGGGAATGGAAATCAGGATGATCACAGTGGCAAACAACAGTCCGAAACCGAGGCTGACCGCCATCGGTGACAGGAATGCAGTCTGGCCGGTAGCAAAGAAGATCAGCGGCGAGACACCGAGGAAAGTCGTGATACTGGTAAGCAGGATCGGCCGCACACGCACTCTTCCTGCCTCTACCATGGCATCGATACGCTCCATGCCTTCGCCGCGCATGCGCTTGGCGAAATTCACCAGGATCAGCGAATCGTTTACCACGATACCGGTCAATGCAAGGAACCCGATGGCGGACAGGAACTGCAGGTTGTAGTCAAACAGCATGTGACCGAATACTACGCCGATCACTCCGAACGGGATCGCGGTCATCACCACCAGCGGATCGAGCAGGGAGCGAAACAGTGCGGCCAGGATAAAAAATATAATGGCAGCGGATATCAGCAGCGCATCCTTCATGCCACTGAAAGATTCAGAGGCGTCCTTCTTCTCGCCCAGGAACATCAGTTCATAACCGGGCAGACGCTCGCCGATCGCGCCGAACTCCCTGCGCACCAGTTCGGTCACTTCCAGCGGCGTACTCAGCTGGGCATCGACCTCGGCAGTGACAATACCCAGGCGTCGGGTATCGCGCCGGTTGATGGTATTCATACCGCGCCCGGTGGTAATCGTCGCCACGTCGCCCAGATACACCAGCCGGCCATCATCGAGAACCAGCGGCAGGTCCTCCAGGTCACTGCTTTCGCGTATCGACTCGGGGTAGATCACGCGCACCGGTACACGCTTGTTGGCGCGCGTGACATGCACGGCCTCGACACCGAGAAAACCGGTACGTACGGCGTCGGCAAGGTCACTCTGTTTCAGGCCCAGCTCCTTGCCACGCGCATTCAGGGAATAGCGGTATTCCAGCTTGCCGGTCTCCAGGTTCTGTCGCACATCGCGCACCCCCGGCAGACGCTGCAGGTACTCGACTATGCGACTTGCCTCATCACGCAACACCATCACGTCACGCCCGGTCACCCCGACCTCAATATCGGCGCCGGCCGGCCCGCCGTGCGGGCGCTGTATGGAAATGCGCTGGATGCCGGCCACTGTCTGCAGCTTGTCGCGCAACTCGTTGATGATGTCTTCGGTGGCACGACTGCGCTTACCCTGCGCATCGAAGTCGAAACTCACCAGCGGCGAGATAAAACGCTCTATGAAACCTTCCGGCCTGGCCTTCTGCAGATCGACCACCAGCTGAATGTAATGGCTGCCGATCAGGAAACGGTTGAAATCGACAAAACTCACCCCGACGTTGGTCAGTAATGAGTTGAGGTCCTGCTCGTCGAGTGACGTCAGTATCACCTGTTCCATCTGCGTGGCCAGCCTGGCAGTGTCTTCCAGGCTGTAGGTCTGCGGCGCCTCGGCATTGATGAAGAACTGACCCACATCCATGTCGTCAAACAGCTGGAACGGGATACGTGTAACAGCAAAGACCAGCGTCACAATCAGTATACCGGCGCTGAGCAGCGCAACGAAATAGCGGTTTTCCAGCGACCAGCGCAACCAGCCAATATAGCGATCCAGCAAGCGGCTCCAGTCAACGCGGCGCTCGCCATCCCTGCTCGCGCGCTTACCGGCATGCAACAACTCCGCTGCATGTGAAGGCAACACGCCAAATGCCTCCCACAAGGAACCCAGCAGAGCGGCACTGACCACGACCGGTATCACCTCGATAAATGCCCCCATCACGCCCTTGATCGAGAACATCGGCATGAACGCGGCCACCGTGGTGGCAGTGCTGGCAAGCACCGGCCACAGCACCTCGCGCGAACCGATACGCGCTGCCTCGTGCGCGGGCTTGCCCATTTCCATGTGCCGGTACATGTTTTCGGTAACGATGATGGCATCATCCACGATCAGGCCAAGCGCGATCAGGAAGGCAAACAGCGACACCATGTTGATGGTGTAGCCGAGGTAGAAAATGGCTACCACCGCGACCAGGAATGACACCGGGATACCCATGGCGGTGATTAGTGCAACACGAAAATTCAGGAACAGGTACAGCGACAGCAACACCAGCACCAGGCCAACCAGCCCGGACGACTTTACCGTGTTGAGGCGATTCTTGACGTACACCGAGAGGTCATTGAACAGACCAACCTGGAGCGTTGCGGGCAGTTCGCTTTCCAGCTGCGCGGCAAACACGCGCACTGCGTCGGCCACATCGATGGTTGAGGCATCCAGGGTCTTGGTGACCGTCAGGTTCACCGAGGGTCGTCCATTGAAACGGCCAATGGTGCGCGCTTCCTCCAGGCGTAACTCGATGTTGGCTATATCACCAAGGCGCAACTGGCCGCCCTTGTCGTTACTGCGCACCGCAATTTCCGCGATCTGCTCAGGGCGCGGGGCCACACCCTTGCCGCGCAACAGGATGTCACCCTCACGCGCCTTGAGCGAACCGCCCGGCAGATCGCGCAGATTACCACGCACCGCTGCCAGTACCTGGCCCAGCGCAATCCCGTGTGCGGCGAGATCGAACGGGTTCACCTCCACCCAGATCTCCCACTCGCGATCGCCGGCAACACCGACACTGGCGACACCCGCTATCTGCGCCATGCGCCTCTTGACCCGGTCGGCCTGCTCGTACAGAAAACCGCGCGAGACATCACCGTACAGACTCAGGCTTATCACCGGGAAGCGCGCCTTCATTCGCACCAGCTCAGGTTCCTCGGCTTGTTCCGGCAGGTCGGTGACCTGGTCGAGCGCGGTCTGTGCATCTCGCATGTATTGATCGACATCGGTATCCGATTTCAGCTTGATCAGGATCGCCGCCCCACCTTCGCTACTGGTCGAGGTCATCTCGTCGATCTCGGCCATGCCCTCGAATTCCTCCTCGATGGGAATGGTCACCTGGCGCTCGACCTCCTCCGGCGATGCGCCCTCGAACACTACGTTGATGCTGACCGCATCCAGTTCGATGGTGGGAAACATTTCCTGCGGCATGGATCGCCACGACAACACGCCAAGGATCACCACGATCGCCAGCATGAGATTGGTGACCAGCGGATTGTTGATGGAGAAGCGGATCAGCGACATCGGGTTTCCAGCATGCTCAGGAACCAGCCTGCAGTTCGACTGTCACCTTCTGTCCATCGCTGAGCGCGGCGACATCGCGTACGACCACCCGGTCATCCGGGTGGATACCCCGCAGGACTTCCAGCCACTCGCCGACACGATGCGCCAGCTCCACCTCGACCCGCTCCAGGGCATCGCCACCGACCCGGAAGACAAAGGTGCGCCCCTCCTCGTACAGCACTGCCGTGACTGGCACCGCCACCACCTGCTGCAGGGCCTGCAACGGCAGACGCACCTGTGCAACCTGGCCCGGACGTACACCGTTGCCGGCAAGGCGTATACGCAATGCGTGGGTAAAGGTCACCGGGTCCGGATCAAGCTGCAATGACAACACCTCACCCGGCAGGCTGCTGCCATTGACCTCGACCTCGACCGCCTGTCCCTGTGCCAGCGACTGGATCACCTCACCACGCACCTCGACATACATATCCAGCCTTGCTGCATCGACCAGCTCCACAGCCAGTTGCGCGGGTGTCACGTAATCACCCACCTGCACATTCACGCTGTTCACGGTACCGGCAAACGGCGCCTGTAGCCGGGCTCGTTCCAGGTTGCGCGCAGCGCGGCTGCTGGCTGCCTGTTTGAGGGCAAGACGTGCATTTGCCGTCCCGGTGCTGGCCTTGAGCTGTGCCAGCTCCGATTCCAGCCTGATGAGCTGAATACGGACTTCATCGAGATGTGACCTGGAGACCAGGGAATCGGCACCGAGTTTCTCCAGCCGTTCCAGGTCATTCTTCTGCAACGCATAGTTCTGCCGCGCCAGGGTCAATAATTCACGGTCACGCGCAATATTGCGCTGCTCCTGTGTGAGCTGCGCCTCGGCCTCGGCCAGTGCGTCGGTAGCGTCACCGGCATCCAGCGCCAGCAACAGGGCACCTTCAGCCACCGCCTGGCCAGGCTCCACGGCACGTGCCTCGATCTGCCCGGTCAGTTCGAAATGCAACGCCGCCTTGCGTGCGGGCTCCAGCCGCCCGCTGACCGTCTCGGACGGCACCAGGTCATGCCGAGCCACCGTGGCAACCTGGACGCGTGTGGCCACCGCCTCGCGCAGCTCGGGCTCCTGCTCGGGAGCAGTCACCACCAGCAACACCGCGGCCAGCAGCACGGCCAACAGCAAATAACGTTGTCTTGAGGACATGATCGCTAACACACTGATTATAAAATGTTTGAAGTTGAAGCCATTCTATGCGATTTTACCTCGCGTCCGCCATCCGGCTGGGCCGATGAACCTGACCTCGAAAGTCCTTGCATGCGCCTTTGTCTGTCGATACCCCCATGCTATCCCGCTGCCATCCGGGGTATTCGCGCATGAATTACCAACAAGCAGCGGCAAGCTGGGCATTGCTCCTGCTGGCGGGAGTACAGATTGATGCGAGTGCAGCCACGCCCTGGCGCTGTGAACCGACCGGCAGTGGCAGCTGGAACTGCAACCCTCCTGCTGCGACAACGTCATCCACGGATACGTTCCCCGCAGCACGTAAAGAACAACTCCCCGGAACACCGGCAGCCCCGGTCACAACAACGACCCGCCTGCCAACCACACTTGTGGCGGCTACGACCGATGAGGTCCCTGCCACGCCCGCAGCAACACCTGCACCTGCACCTGCACCTGCAACCGTACCGCCAACCACACAGGACAAGGCTGACCGCTGGGCACTGTGTCCGCCGGTTGCACCGGAAAGCGTTTTTGATACCGCAGGTGCTGATCTTGACGTCATCGATCTGCGCGCCGACGCGGCCGCCGCCAGCCCGGACCGCGTGTTCACACTGAGTGGCGATGCCATCTTTCGCTACGGTGAACACCAGTTGCAGGCCAACAATATCACCTTCCGGCAGGAACATGGCGAGGTTGAGGCCAGTAACGGCATCCGCTTTGCAGGCCCCGAGCTGGTGGTAAGCGGCGAGAGTGCCTTACTGCAAACGGAGCAGGAACGGGGGACGCTGAAACAGATTACCTATGCACTGCCCAAACAGCATGCGCGTGGCGGGGCCAGCCTGTTAAGCCTTGAGGGTGCCTATCACCAGCGCCTGGAAAAGGCCTCATACACCACCTGCCCGCCAGGCAACCAGGACTGGATGCTGTCCGCGCGCGAGGTCGAACTCGACCATACCGAGGGTACGGGTATCGCGCGTAATGCCAAGGTCACTTTCAAGCAGGTGCCGATCCTGTACACCCCCTATATCAGTTTCCCGCTCGATGAACGGCGCAAGACCGGCCTGCTGCTACCGAAGGTCGGCACCACCGGGGAAACCGGCGTGGATGTCAGCCTGCCGTGGTACTGGAATATCGCACCGAATCGTGATGCCACCATCACGCCGCGCCTGATGAGCGACCGTGGCGTCATGCTGGGTGGCGAGTTCCGCTACCTGACACGCCATAGCAAAGGCAGTGTCAAGGCCGAGTACCTACCCTCTGATGACGCGTTCGGTGGCCAGGATCGCAGCCTGGTCAGCCTGCGCCACTACGGCACCCCGACGGCACGACTGGAGACCAGCATCACCGCCAGCGACGCGTCCGATAGCGATTACTTCGAGGACCTTGGCAACGACCTGGTACAGACCAGCCAGACCAGCCTTGAGCGCACTGCGCGCGCCACCTATCACGGACAGGACTGGAAGCTGGGCATTGTGGTGCAGGACTTCCAGAACCTGGATGCCACGCTGGCGTCGGCCGACCGCCCCTACCGACAATTACCGCAAATCCTGTTTGACTTCAGCCCCGACAGGCGCGTACTGGGCATCAAAACCACCGCACAGGCAGAAGTAAATTACTTCAGCCACAGTGACAACACCGTGGTGAAAGGCACGCGCCTGGATGTGCAGCCGCGCTTCAGCCTGCCGGTGCGTCGTGCCGGCTGGTACGTGGAACCCGCCGTTGGAGTACGTCATACCGCCTACACACTGGACAATACCGCGCCCGGCATCGATACCGATCCTGCGCGCACCACGCCGGTGGCCAGCCTCGATGCCGGCAGTTTCTTCGAACGCAGCGGCAGCTGGGGTAACAGGCCCTACATACAGACGCTGGAGCCGCGCCTGTTCTACCTGTACGTGCCCGAGAAAGACCAGCAGGACCTGCCGGTATTTGACACCGGTAACTACGATTTCAACTTCTGGACACTGTTCCGCGAAAACCGTTTCAACGGCCCTGACCGCATGGGCGATGCCAACCAGCTGGCACTCGCACTGACCACGCGTTTTCTGAATCCCACCAGCGGCCAGCAGCTACTCAGCGCCAGCCTCGGTTCGCTGCTGTATTTCCGCGACCGCACCGTTACCCTGCCCGGGGAAACAGTCGACCTGGATAACAGCTCGGACCTGATTGGCGAGCTGGACCTGTCGCTGTCACGCTTCTGGAGCATACGCGCCGAGATGCTGTGGGACCCGCGCGAATCGCACACTGAACGTAACAACTACCGCCTGCAGTACCGACGCGGTCCGCGCCAGCTGATCAACCTCGGATACCGCTTCCGTGACAACATCCAGGAGCAGGCCGATGTCTCGTTCCTGTGGCCACTGAGTCGCACCTGGCACGCGGTTGGACGCTGGTATATCGATCTCGACAGCAATGAAACTATCGAGGCGCTGGCTGGTCTGGCATATGAGAGTTGTTGCTGGGGCGTGCAGTTGCTCGGCCGCAACTACATCAACAGCGATGGTGTCGACCGCACTACCGCCATCTTCCTGCAACTCGAGCTGAAGGGCCTTGGCAAGCTCGGCACCAGCGTCGATGACGCGCTGGAACGTGGTATCCTTGGCTACCGTTCCAACAACTGATTTTTAGTGGATTCTTGTATGACGTTATCCAGGTTTTTTTCCGCCTGCCTGCTACTTGCCACACTGTGCAGCGCACAGGCAGAGACCGGGGGCACACCGGACACCCCTGACAACAACCCGCGCTACCCGCTGGACCGCATCGTGGCCATCATCAATGACGGTATCGTGGTGTCCAGTGAGCTGGAAAATGCTGTTGCCAACGTCTCTGCCCAGTTACAGGAAAAAGGCACGCCTCTGCCGAGCCAGAGCGTGCTGATCAAGCAGGTGCTGGAGCGGCTGGTGGTGGAGAAGCTGCAGTTGCAGATCGCCGAAATGAATGGCATGTCGGTAGATGACAGCACCCTGAACAGCGAGGTACAGCAGGTAGCACGCGAGAACAACCTGTCGATGTCCGAATTTCGCGAGGTGCTCGAACGTGATGATTTCAATTATCTTGCCTTCCGGGAAGATCTGCGCAAACAGCTGCTGATCAAGAAACTGCGGCGCCAGATGGTCGGCAGCCGTATCAAGGTCAGCGAACTGGAAGTAGACAACCTGCTCGCGACACTCAAGGCCAGCGGAGCAGGAGACGTGGAGTACCATCTTGCGCATATCCTGGTGGCCATCCCCGAGGCTGCCAGCCCGGAAGACATACAGGCGGCCGAACAGCGCGCACAAAACATACTTGATCGCCTGCAAAACAATGCCAGTTTTTCCGAACTTGCCATCGCCGAGTCCGATGGACAAACAGCGCTGGAAGGCGGTGATATCGGCAAGCGCAGTCTTGGACAAATGCCTGAACTGTTCATCGAGCCGCTCAAGTCCATGCAGGTGGGAGATATTTCCGGGCTGATTCGCAGCCCTGGCGGCTTCCACCTCATCAAGCTGGTGGACAAGCGCGGCGACGAACGCCACATCATGCACCAGACCCGTGCTCGTCACATCCTGTTGCGTGCCGACGAACTGCACACCGATGAAGAGAACCGCGCGCGCATCGAACAGCTGGAAATGAGACTGCGTGGCGGTGAAGACTTTGCCAGTCTCGCGCGCTCCAACTCGCAGGACACCCTGTCGGCCGCCAAGGGCGGCGACCTCGGCTGGCTTGGTCCTGGCGAATCCGTGCCGGCCTTTGAGGCCGCCATGGAGGAACTGAACCCCGGCGAACTCAGCAAGCCGGTCAAGAGCCGCTTTGGCTGGCACCTGATCAAGGTGGAGGAATACCGCGAGCTGGACAACACCGAGGAATTCGAACGCAACCGGGTGCGCAACCTGATTCGCTCGCGCAAGTACGACGAGGAACTGTTCCTGTGGCTGCGGCGGCTGCGCGACGAAGCCTACGTTGAATACCGGGTCGATGAAATATAGTCCACCGCCCTCCCTTGCCTGAAAAAATACTTCGTATTGCACTCACCCCCGGCGAGCCGGCCGGCATCGGTCCGGATCTGTGCCTGCAGCCGGGACAAATCGCAGATAACATCGAACCGGTGGTCATAGCCGATCCGGAGTTGCTGCGCGAACGCGCCGCACGGTTGCAGCTACCGTTCCACTTTCGCACATTCGATGCCAGCCAGGCGGCACGCGCCAATGAACCCGGCGAACTGTGCATCGCCCCGGTCGCACTGCGCACCCCGGCGCAAGCCGGTGTACTGGACAGTCGTAATGCACGTTATGTACTGGACACACTGGATATCGCGATAGCCGGTTGCCAGGATGGCAGTTTCGATGCCATGGTAACCGGCCCCGTGCACAAGGGCATCATCAACGACGCCGGCATCCCGTTCACCGGGCATACGGAATATCTTGCTGCTGCAACGGGTGTGAGAGACGTGGTCATGCTACTGGCCATCGAGGACCTGCGCGTGGCGCTCGTCACCACTCACCTGCCGCTACGCGATGTCAGCGCAGCGATTACTCCCGAACACCTGCAACGGGTAATTCGCGTGCTGCATGACGGCCTGAAAAAGGGTTTCGGCATCGCCCGGCCACACATCAAGGTGTGTGGCCTCAACCCGCACGCAGGCGAAGGTGGCCACCTCGGTCACGAGGAAAATGAAGTCATCACGCCCGTTCTCGACAGCCTGCGCGCCGAGGGCATGGACCTGGACGGCCCGGTACCGGCCGATACCGTGTTTAACACGGAAAATATCGCCGCCAGTGATGCCATCCTCGCCATGTACCACGACCAGGGACTGCCGGTACTGAAGCACCGCGGCTTTGGCCGTGCCGTCAACATCACGCTTGGCCTGCCCATCATCCGCACCTCGGTCGACCACGGCACCGCACTGGACCTTGCCGGCAGCGGCAAGGCCGACGCCGGCAGCCTGCAGATAGCGCTCCGGCATGCCGTTGAGATGGCACAGCGCGCCTGATTCAGGCCATGGTTAAATCGGCAGCCTTTGATTCGCATGCACATGAATATGATGCGTGGTTTGATAACCACCCCGCAGAATATGCCCTGGAATTGAAGGCTGTCAGAACGCTGCTACCCGAGGCAGGCGTCGGGATCGAGATTGGCGCCGGAACCGGGCGGTTTACCCAGCCACTGGGCATTGCCACGGGAGTTGAACCATCCGGGGCCATGCGCAACATCGCCCGGACACGGGGCGTTAACATGGTGGATGGAACGGCAGAGTCCTTGCCTGTTGATGACCGGTCATACCAGTACGCACTGCTGGTAACGACGGTGTGTTTTCTTGATTCCCTTGAACAGGCTTTCACGGAGGTCTACCGGATTCTTGAAGAGGGTGGATTTATTATTATCGGACTAATCGACAAGGCAAGCGCCCTGGGGAAAAAATACGAAGCGGAAAAACAACACAGCAGGTTCTACAGGGATGCTGTTTTTCATACCACAGAAGAAATTGTCAGCAAACTGGAAAACTCCGGATTCGGAAATTTCGAGTTTGCCCAGGCCCTGTTGCCCGGCGACCCCGGGCCGGACTCGGAAACTGGAATAAAATCCGGGTATGGTGAAGGTTCCTTTGTTGTAATACGCGCGCAGAAACATTCGAAAACCTGACACCCACACGATACAGCTGTGACCCACACCCCACGCAAACGCTTCGGCCAGGACTCCTCCCCGGTTCTGATTCACCACGTTACTCAATAAGTTACTTGCTGAGACAACCTGACCGCTGCCACTTTTGGGCACAGTTGTTAGATACCAGCGTTGATTCTTTCCTTCTGATTAACCACTGTTTTTCACTTCACCCCCTGCTCTTCAAATCAAATAAAGTCTGATATTCATCATCTCCTGTTAAGAGGTGAAGAGTGAGTCGACAATTGCCATCAAACAGCTGATGGACACCACACATTCATTGAATGCCAACGAACGGCAGGATATAGGAAAGCTGCGGTTCGCAGATTTCACCCAGGGAACAGTTCTTCTATTTGGCCCGAGAGTTCTATCAGCTTCATGCCGTGACGTAACTATTAATTCGCACACCAAGGATTGTCTACAAGACTGTGGGAAGCCAACCCTCGTGCGTCCTGATGTGCGTGATATCGGTGACCCAAGCCTCATCGGGCGCTGCGGTTGTAAATTGCTGTGCCAGACGGTTGGGCGCCACGACACTGGGTGTCCCTGAGCGATGCCGGGGACGCCTCCGGTAGCCGACTTCCGCCCGTAATCCCGCGCTCTTCATCAGCCGATACACCCGGTGCTTGCCGCAGGTCTCGCCCACCTCACGCAGGTCCCGGTGTACCTTGCGGTAGCCGTAGACTCCACCGCTCTCCAGCCAGAACTGCTTGATCAGACCCAGCAGCCGCTCGTTCGCCCGGGCCTGCTTCGACTTCGGTTCCCGCAACCAGGCGTAATAGCCACTCGGATGCAGATCGAGCAGTCGACACAGATGACGTACCGGCCAGGCAGTGCTGTGGGTCTTGATAAAGGCGTACCTCACTTGGGCTGGTTGGCGAAGTACGCCGCGGCTTTTTTTAGGATGTCGCGCTCCTCAGTAACGCGCTTCAACTCCTTCTTCAACCGCTTGATCTCGGCTTGCTCGGCAGCCTTGGCTTGATGCTCGGGCGCATCAGGCCCGAACTGCTTCTTCCAGGCGTATAGGCTATGCGTGCTCACACCCAACCGGCTGGCTACATCGGCCACTTTATGGCCCCGTTCGACGATCTGCCGAACCGCCTCGATCTTGAACTCATCCGGGTATCGCTTGTCGCTCATCTTCACTCCTCCTGATGCCATTTTGGATGGCTGAGAAGTGTCTAGCAAGATGGGGGCGATTCAAGCGTGCAAACCAGCACGCCGGCCTGTCCGGCACCCGCAGTCCTCAGATGAAGTGTACAGATAGTAAAAATGAGTGGGAAACGGCATGCGGAGAAGTTCAGGATCGATGCAGTTCTTAAGGTGTCGTGGATATCCGATATGGCTGTTGTCACTCCTCGCCAGGTCGATCAATCTGAATCTTCTTTGCAACTCATGCCTGCGCCGAGTACTGAACTATTCTTTTGCCCTTCACCCTGCATTACATTCATTGATCATCAGGCTCCCCCTGCTGAAGCACCTTGTCGAGGTTGATCGTATCGGGATTGACAGGGCTTGCCTCTCTAAGCCTGCGCATAAGTGTCACCTGATTCAAGACTTCACATTTTCCTTCATCGTCCTGAATATAAACTTGCCACGGGAGAAACTCGGTTTCCGATAGGAATTTACCACCTCGATATGGCGCTTCAACATTAATCCCCGCTAAATAGACCAATCTCTTTCCTTTTGCGGCACTACTGACTCTGATACGTTGCGTATTTGCATCGAACTCTTTCTGAATGTTGATTTCTGCAGCTGTAAACAGTGGATCTTGGGCAGAGACAATATAGGGCATCTGGTCTCGCAGATTGACCTCGGCACATTTGAGGGCCATCTCAACCTTGGATTCGGACGTGTTGAATGAAAACCACTCTGGATCTAATACCTTGCAAGCCCGTGTATTCTGTCCCTCGAATAATTTGGCCGGCAAAGCTATGTTCGCAAGAAAGGTTACTTTCAAATCAGACTCGAAGTTTGTCTGGAAGCTGCCACTCGGCGCTTTTTCCACAAGCCGATCAAGACTCAGACATAGTCCATCTCGTCCATTTCGCTCAAGCAATACTGTGTCGATCTCAACCAGGCGTCTTCCGTGTTCCAGATGAAACCGCACATGGCTGAGCGCATCCTGGTACTCGCGCAAGTACCAGGCAAGCACTCTTGACAGAGTGCCGCATCCGGTTGCTGGCCCGCCAGGTTCAGTGCGTGACCCAGAAGATCCAGCATGGAGCGTCGTTGTTGAAATATTCAGTACATGGCCAGCCTGGAGCAACACGATATCATTGGATCGGCCCATCCATTTATCGGCGTCCCTGAAATCCAATGTGGCATCCTCATTTCCAATTTCAATGGGATACGCGCCAAAATGCTTGGTAAGCAATAACGCGGCTCGACCTTGATCCTGGTCGGCGCAAAATGCAGTTCCAAGTGATAGTTTCCTACGGGCCAAACCCGCAGAGTGACAGAAATTGCATAAGCGCGGAACGAAATCACTGTAATCCAGTGACATCCCTTCTATCCGGAAGACACCCAGCGGATTTCGTGAAAAAGCAGACATCTGAAACGCCTATATCTCCTCGCTCAGGCTATTCGTACTGGACATCAGTTCGCTGTAGATGTGACCATGGATATGGTCGAAATTTAGCCCGTTTACCAGTTGCATACGCCAGAAAATTCTCCTGAGAGATTGCAAGCTCATAAAATAGTTGTGCCGCCGGGGCAGACAAAGGCTCTTTTAGAACACAGCATGCCTGCCTCCGTGCGGTGGCCGACTCAATAACCCCGACTGCCCTGACAGCCACACACCAAACCGCAATAATAATGAAGGATCTCTGAGATCTGTCGTTCTATGACCGGCCTGGGTATCGTACAATCAGAGCCTACGCAGACGCAATTGATGCATTGCTGGTACACCTGTGTATGGCGAATTAGTAATTTTAACCTGAATACAGTAGCCTGGAAGCACTTACCCCAGATGACTCGCCCTATCCTGCTCCGCCATGAAGGACCTGCTGATACTCCTCGCCCATCTGCAAACCACAATTGCACAGCTCCTGTGGCCCGGTGGCGCGAAAACCATCGTCGCCGATAGCCTTCTCATGAAGCAGCAACTCCTGATTGTGAATCGTGGCCGGCAGCGCGCACCTAATCTAACCGCCCTGGATCGCTTCCTGCTCGGTTTCTGGTCACTATTTCTCATTCCACGGCATGTCCAGCGGGCCGCCGTGATTATTCGGCCATCCACGCTGCTGAAATTTCACCACCTACTCAAGTAACGCAAGTACCGACGGCTGTATTCGTCTGACCGTAAAGGTAAGCCCGGCCCCAGAGGGCCTTCTCTCGAACTCATCCAGGCTATCGTCGAACTAAAACGATGCAACCCACGGTTTGACTGTCCGCGAATCACGCAGCAGATTAATACAGCCTCTGGAGCGTTGACCTGTTCCGCTGCGAGTCCATCCTATTAAAGAGTCACTGGGTATTCGTCATCATGGGCCACTTTAACGGTATCGCCTTGTGACGAATGTTCAACACCGCCATTTCTTCCCAGGGTGCTCCGAAAAATATCAGCTCTGATAATGACCCACTCTTCCTGTATCACCAATGGCAAGAGAACCTGAGGATTCTCGTTGCAGACGAAGTCTAAACCATCCCATACACACCACTATCTCACCCCTTCATTGAACCGCTGATCAGGACCATTCGTCGAGAATTCCTTTATTAGACGATTTTCTGGAATGCCAGTGAGCTGGAGCGAAAGCTGGCTGATTTTCGCAAGCATTACAACTCGCACCGCGCACATACTGCACTTGACGATACCACTCCCGCAAAGATGTCCGAAAAAAGCAAAATCCGCCTCGCTGACCTCAGCCAATTCCAGTGGGAGTCACATTGCCGCAGTTTATACCAGCTGCCTGTAGCCGCTTAAGTAGCAATTCGCCATGCACAGGTTAGTTAGCCAGCCATCGCGTCGGATGGGATAACTGTGCGTGATTGAGTATAATCCACAATAATATTTTCAGATTTCTTTACGATACCCTGGGAAAAACCCAATGCCAGAACTAGCCGCGAACACGGCGGAGCCCGCTGGAGGCTTCCCGATCCACGACATGATGATGCGTTACAATGTGTTCGTGCCCCGTCTCTACAACTGGTGCATATCGCTGGGCTTTACTCCCGGGAAAGTCATGCCATCGCGTGCATTTTGTTCCGATGAAAGCCAGGGCTACCCCATCATAATGATCGCCAAACACTTCGGCACCTTTCCGTTCAATCATGGTGTCGTCGGTGGAATCGTCGCCACAGACAGACACGCTCCGCACGCCACACACGGTCAGGATATGCTCATCATCCAGGCCAGTCACGTCGGCTACGACCCGGAAAACCAGGTGTTCGGCACGTATCGGCGTGCCCAGACCACTCACATGGAATGCAGCTCAAGCTGCGGAAAGATTCAGCAGGTGATTTCCTGGTATCAGAACGAATATGAATTCGCCCGCCACAACATTCTGCTGCATAACGAAGACGGCCGGAAAATAATCATCGTCGATAACCAGTTGTTGCGTCAGGACCGTGACAATAGCCTGTTACTTCGTCTCGAGAAGCTGATCGCCACTGATTCAGGCAAACAACCCATTCCATTGAGGATACTGAGTACGGCGAAAGTCTATTTACCGGCGCAGGAGTTTGTCGACAGAATGGGGGAGACAGCGTTCAACGGCATCACACCGCAGCCAATTGGTACCAACCTGACCGCGGACATGTTTTATTTTCGGCGTGATATTCCACAGATGGAAGAAGGTGCGCATCACCTCGAACATAATCTGATCAACTACATGCCGCAAATAGTGACCTCGAATTCGCCCCATCTACTGGCCGCCCAGATTACCACGCAGATAGAATTCGACCGCACGTTTCGCACTATCGTGAAAGAGCACGCCTATAAAGGCAAGAAAGTCCTGTTCATTGCCGGACTGAATATCGATATTTCACCGCAATCCGATCAGCTTTTCCCGCTCACAAAATTCGTACCCTGGGCCGCTTATATCCAGGACAGCGACGGCTATTATTTCACCCTTGAGCAGAAAGAGTTGGTACAAACACTGCAACAGCAGAACGCCGAGAATCCCGATCAGATTGATCTGGAGCATGCCATTCGCATGATGGCATCGGCCCAGGAGATAAAGATCGAGCAATAGGGCCATCTCGTATCCGGCAGTCCTGTCAGGCTATTACTTCTTCAAAGACCAAGAGCGAGCCAAGCAACATACCTGTGACGATGATTATGCGCCATATTCGGGTACGAGCTGCGATGGCGCCTGCCTGGAGTGGTTTCAACCAGGTGCCAAAGCGGCTTGCTTGTGCAGTCCATTTTCCGGGCAGTACCTGCGCTGAACCGGTATTCCCCTCCGAGCGATACACCGGATATATAAATCGCGTCCGGGGGCTGGTTTTTTCCGCATAAAGTCGAACGCTGTGCGTCGGGTATTCTGCCCGGCATGCCTGAATACAGCGGATTACAGATCTTGCTTCCTTGACGCAATACTGCGCTTTCCCCCATTGCTGCCATTGTGTGGAGACAGGATTAACGTCCTGCGTATGCTCTACACACAGAATCCAGTTATTCGACAAGGTGTTTTCTATATGCCTCTCGAGCTCATCAAGGTAATGCACCTTCACGACGGATGCCCGACTGTGATCTGACTGCATGGATCCTATCCTCCTGTATTGCGTGCGTGTGGCTCACTTCCAGTATTTTTTACGCCTGCTCTTATAGGTTAGATTGATGCTCAATACTATGTCGATAAATTCTTGCGCCGATTCATCCAACACTGCACATGCCGTTTGTCGGGGCAACGGTTGCTTGCACCGGCGATCTGTCGCGATATACCGAATGTTCCATTGCAGTCAAACGGTCTTCGACCACGTTGTGTTGCGGAATTAGTTGCAGGACACCCATGATCTCCAGTCGCCGGCGAGGTTGCCCGGGTCCGGCAACCACATACACGGAACGCCCGGCATCGATCATGTCCAAAATTGCCGCCTCGATTGCCAGCGCCGCAGACACCCCCAGGTACACCACGTCGGTAACGTCGACAATGAGCGTCATGATGCCTTCAACCTCGGAGTTCTTGCGACTGATGACACGCGATGTCCCGAAAATCATGGCGCCGCGCAGATGAAGTAACAAAACTCTGCCGGCAGCGGCGGACAGGATTTTTCGCTCATCGGGTGTCAGCACCAGATCTGTTTCACGCGGATTGGTCACCGCCTTGACGTCGTCCGCCTGCAACTCGGAAAGCCGCGTTACCGTCATTATGTTCGCAACAAACAGACCTATGCCCACAGCCACTATAAGATCTACAAACACGGTTAGCGCAATAACGCCGTAGGTGATAATCGCGCCCTTTCCGGAGAGACGATGGGCGCGTTTGAGAAAATCCCAATCGATAATATCGATACCGACCTTGAGCGCAATACCGGCGAGCACGGCCAGTGGTATCACCGCTGTAAGATTTGCCGCCCACAGTACCACAACCAGCAATATGCCGGCCCTCACCAACCCGGATAACGCAGTGCGCCCGCCGGCCTGAATATTAACCACTGTGCCCATGGTCGCGCCCGCTCCGGGTAGGCCACCGAACAGGCCCGACATGACATTTCCGATGCCCTGACCAATCAACTCCTTGTCCGAGTTATGCTGAGTACGGGTAAGACTGTCGGCAACTACAGAAGTCAGTAGTGCGTCGATGCAACCAAGCATGCCCAGGACCACGGCATCAAGCAGCATAATCTGCCACTGCTCGACACTGAACACCGGCATTCTCAGTTCCGGCAGCGTAGTTGAAATTTCGCCGATACGGCGAATATCCGCACTACCGAGCACCGCAATAGATGCCAGCGTAACAACCACCAGGGCAAGCAACTGTGGCGGCAAATAACGTTTCAGCCTGGCGGGTACAAAAAACAGGATGGCGACCGTCAACAGGGCCAGCACCGTCTCCTGCACACGCACACCGGCCAATAATTCAGGCAGATTATTCAGCGTAGCGATAACGCCCCCACCTGGTGATGCCTGCCCCAGGAGCGGCCCGATTTGCAGGATGATGAGTATGACGCCGATACCCGACATGAAACCGGACACGACGGTGTAGGGCATCAGGGTTACATACTTGCCCAGGCGCATAATGCCAAACAGAATCTGAAACAGACCGGCCATCACCACGACGGTGAATGCCATAGCAGTGCCGTTAACCGGATCCGACACGATGAGTTTGGCAATGACTGCCGTAAATACAACCGTCATCGGCCCGGTGGGTTCAGAGATCAGCGTCGGCGACCCACCAAACAGTGCAGCAAACAGTCCGACCAGAATAGCGCCGTAAAGTCCGGCTTCAGCGCCGGCGCCGGAGGCGACCCCGAATGCCAGCGCCATCGGCAAGGCAATTACGGCCGCAGTTATACCGCCGAATATATCGCCGCGCGGATTACGAAAGCTTATTTCATTGAAGATTATGTTTGTCCGCATTGCTTCCAACACCTGCCTAGTGAACCGTCAATGGCGAATCTAACGTGGACTTGATTATGGAAGCGGTCGGGTTCGGCGACTAATTGTTTCTGACAATAGGAGCTATAGCCTGGCGTTGATAAGCAGGCCGGAGGGTCGTTATTTTTTCGCTGCCTTTTTCTTGC
>JAOUBY010000089.1 GCA_029860045.1 Gammaproteobacteria bacterium
CGCCATCGAGGACAATACCCCGGGAGGCGTCAACAATGGCAATAGTATCGCTATCGATGACGGCAGCTGCACCAACACTAACTGGGCGCGTATGCTGACCTTCCCGATCTTCGGCAGGGATGACAACCGCACCAATTACGGCTGCCTGCCCTCGGACACCACTCACGTAGGGGATATCCTGGTGATTCGCTATGCCGCGCCCTGGGTGATCGGGGGTATCACCACTCCGAACTTCGACAACGACCAGTTCTATATTCGCTCCTCGCTGTTTGAAGGCACGATGTTTCGTGGCCAGGACGAGGCCACCAACCCGGTCACCGGTGCCGCGGTACGCACCGCTGAACTGGTCTCCAATGGCTACTTCATCCACACCTCGACCAACAGCGATCCCAACAAGTGCACGGGCAGCGCCGCCATCCCGTCGCTGTACCGCATTGGCCTGCGCAGCGGCGCGCTGGTCTCCGAGGAAATTGCCTACGGCGTCGACCAGTTCCAGGTGCAGTTTGGCCTCGACACCAATGGTGATGACAGCGTAGACAGCTATGTCGATGCGCCGGACGCCACCGACACCACCAGCTGGGACCAGGTCATCGCGGCACGCATCTGGATACTGGTGCGCGCGGAATGCCCGGAGACCGGCTACACCAACAGCAACACCTATTCCATCGGCAACATCGATCACACACCAGATGACGGTTATCGACGCCAGCTGTTTACCAGCACGATAAGCATGCGCAACTAGGCCGCACGGAGCCCCCATGAAAAACAGAACTCATAATTCCCGTCCCACGTACCGCAAACAGGCCGGCGCCGCACTGTTCATGGCACTGATCTTCCTGCTGGTCCTGACCATTCTGGGCGTATTCGGCATGAATATCTCGCGACTGGAAAACCTCATGGCCGGTAATACCCAGTTCCAGACCCTGGCGCTGAACAATACCGAGTACTTCCTGGTTGCCGCGGAGAATGACATCAAAAACGTGGCTGGCAACCCGTTCGACCCTGACATTGCAACCGATCACTATTATCCACTGAGCACGGTAGATTTCGATGTCGACACGGCAGGTACGCAACTACCCACCGACCTGGTGTGGTCGTTCAACAAGGCAACGGTCACGATGACGGACATCAACGGTGACGGCAGTGACACCGACGGCGACAGCAATGCCGACGATGCTATCGGCGAATACGTGATCCTGGATGCCGGTCTTGACAATAACGCAGGTGAGGACGAATCCGTCACTGGCAACATGAATCCGCTGGCCGGAGCCATCGTCCAGGTATTCCTGGTATCTGCCAAGAGCGGCGCCTCGCGTGGTGCCAACCGCATTCTACAGTCCGTGGTTGTAACGGACCCGCTGTAACGAAACCCGGAGAAGCAGTATGAATACGCACAACAAGAGTTTCCGAATCAAGCTGGCAGCCGGTCTGGCCATGGGCATCAGTTGCCTGCTGTACGCGGCAGCGGTCTTCATCCCTTCCACGCAGCCGACCGTGCTGCTTGGTCAATATGCCCTGCAGAGCACTGACTTGCTGAATAGCAACACTATCGCCTACCGCCCCTGGTTCGAGAATGGCGCCTGGCAGGGCGACATCATTGAATATCTAATCAACCAGGACGGCAGCCGCAGCACCGACGTGTCTGTCGGTGCAAACCCCGCCACGCAGGGCGCCTCCGGCGGTTGCGGGCGCCCGGAAACCGGGTGCTGGTCGGCACGCGCCAGCTTCATCGATAACGACGCGGACAATCCAACCGGCACATACTGGCAGTCACGCAACATCTTTACCTATAACAGTGCCGCGGTGGATGATGCCCTGAATCCCAATGGCCAGGTGGCCTTTACCTGGGACCTGCTGAGTGAGACGCAGCGCGCACGGATTGACCCGGCCACCTACAACTACATTGTCGCGGCAGCCGATCCAACCCTGAATACCGCCACGGCCAGCGACATCCTGAACTACGTACGCGGCGAGCGTCTGCACGAAAAAATAAACGACACGGAAACCGGATCGCTGGGCGACCTGCGCACCCGCTACAGCGTACTGGGCGACATCACTGGCACGCCGGTCTACATCGGGCCACCGCGCGAGCTGCTGCGCAATGTGGATGGTTTCACCACCTTCCTGGCGGACCAGGCCGAACGCCCCGGACGCATTGCCTTTGGAGCCAATGACGGCATGCTGCACGTACTAAATGATTACGATGGCTCCGAGGCCTACGCCTACGTCCCGTCCATGGTACTCGGCAAACTCGGCAAGCTGGCCGCGCGTTATGAATCCTACAGACACACCTATTACGTTGACGGGGAACTGACCACCGGGTCGGTACAGATCGGCAGCAGCACCCCGGTATGGCACACCATACTGAGTGGTGGCGGTGGTGCCGGCTTCCCGGGATTATTTGCACTGGATGTCACCGGAGAGAACTACAGCGAAGACAAGCTGTTGTTCGAGAAGACCGGCGGCAACTGGGGCCATGTCTATGGTCGACCGCGCCACGGCTTTATCGGCGCCAGTAACGCAGATCCGACCTGGCACATCTTTACCGGTAACGGTTACAGCACTTCAAGCCTGCACCCAACCCTGCTGATGATGGTGAACCTGGACGACAACAGCGTCACGGAAATTGACACCCACAGCAGCAACCACGGCGGCCTCTCCGCCCCGGTACTGCTCAGCACCGACGACGATGATCAGACCGAAGTCGTCTTTGCCGGCGATATCAACGGCGACCTGTGGATGTTCCAGATCGACCAGACCACGCCATCCTCCTCGACTGCGTTAAAGATCTTCGATGGCGATCCGGACCAGCCGATCTCGAACGCCCCGGCTATTGCCAAGCACCCCACCGAGGAAGGCTACATGGTCTACATCGGCACTGGCAGTATTTTCAGTGCCGCCGATGCCCTGAACGACGGCCTGGCCTCGGGTGGCGATCCGGTCGACCAGGCTGACTACACGGATATACAGTCTGTTTATGGCATCTGGATCGACACAACGAACCTGGACACACTAATCAGCGGTAATCACTTTCCGATCACCAGCGGCGACCTGCAGTCACAGACGCTGGCGGAAACCTCCAAGGTATTTATCGAAGGTCAACCTGCAGAAGATGTCCGCTACATACCCAGCGCCAACGAGGTGTACTATCGCTGCCCGTTTGGCATCGATCCCTGCCCGACCCTGCACCTGGGCTGGAAGATTGACCTGCCGAATTGCGGCGAACGCCTGGTCGGCTCACCCTTTGTGCGCGCAGGACGAATCCAGTTCGTCACCACCAACCCAACCGGACCAACCCCATTCTGTGGTGAACGCAGCATGACTGGCGACAGCTGGGTCATGTCACTGGATTACATGCAGGGCAGTGATAACAACAAGATTGTCTACAATCTCAATGGCGACTCCGAGCTCAACAATGGCGATGCCATAACCATCTCCGATGTATACAAGGCCCCGGTAGGCCTGAGCCTGGGTCCGGGCAACATCGCGCAGCCGACGTTTGCCCGCCTCAAGGCCGGTGTCGACAAGATGTTCATCAACGGCATACAGCTGCCGGTCGCCCCGTTGGATGACCCGGCCGACATCCTCGCCGGTCACATCGACGTGGTGGTGGACAGCCCGGACAATACCGGTGCCAGCCCTGAAATCGCACCCAACGGTATCTACAAGCACAGTGAAGGCTACAGCATCCGGACCAATGACGGCCTGGGACGCGCCGTCGACGGCCACGTGCATGACTATGACGGCATCCACGGCGTGGACTACGTCGACCTGTTCACGCTGGAGCCACGCCGCGGTCAATCCAACCTGGTTACATCACTGGGCATCACGTCCTCCGGTAGTACAGGCGAAGTGACCTGCAGCACGGCAGATAACACCACCGAGGTGCTGGTCAGCGACGGCAGCACGGATGCCTGTATCCCGGCCGTGGAAGGTGAGCTGAACCGTGTCTATGACACCCTGCACCAGGACCGTGACGGCAACCTCGAGCCGCTGAACGGTACCGATGACGCCGGAGCCCCGGAGGCCATCCTACAGTCCGAGGTGAACTCGCTGAATGAACCCGGCGCCGATCCGTTCACGCAGGAAGTACCGGAGAAGGACTTCATCATCACGCTGGCCAATGCCGACCGCTCGATATCGGGCACCATACAGATCGGCTGCCGTACCTGGCCGGTGGTGGCCTACCAGAACCTGGTCACCACCCAGCTGCGGGACGGCCGCACCGAGGTCGGCAGCCTGGTCGACCAGAACGGCGTGAGCCTGGTGCTTACCCTGGACGACATCATGGCGGAAGACCCGTCCTACTGTCCGGGTGGTGAAAATTCCGGTATTGGCCGGGAGCAGGCGATTGCCGCTGGCCTGAGCCCGGTACCAACGATCCGCGTCGGTTTCGGCGCCCGCTCCATCCTGGATGGAGGCATCCATGCCACGCGCTCGCAGTGTGTGCTGGGCCTGCACGACCCCCGGGACACAGTCTGCTTTTCTGACGAAGCGGTACTGACAGCGGCCAATCTGGCATTGGCCACGAGCACGCCCGATCCGAGCTACAGCTACTCCAGTTGTGTCAACTTCAATATCAACAACCCACCGCCGGCCGACTACATCCGCGATCCGAACCGCCAGCTGCATATCACCGAGTCAGCCCGTTCGGAAGGCGGCGGTTTCCGCTGGCGCAATGGTGCACTGACCGTGCAGCTGCTCGATGCCGGCATCGACCCGAGCGCCGACCTGCAGCCGGCAGCGACCATGGTCGCCGGTTCCGGTGCGCACGCGAAGGCATACACCCTGGCCAGGGTCGGGCCCGATATCGTGCCGGTGGCCACTGAAGCCGAGGAAAGCAGTTCACCGGACGAGAGTGGCATGCTCTACGAGGCCGCCATCTTCTGGCATTACAGCGCGCTGGTGGATGATCTGCGCAACTCCGACCCGGACAGCAGCAGCACGCCAAAGGATGCAGCCTGCTACGGCGGTGACTCCTACAGCGGACAGACCACAATCGACGAGGGTGGCCTGACACTGGGTGAATACCAGGCGTTGACCGACCCGCTGGTCGCGGAGTGCGAGGAACTCACCGCAATTGATCCGGAGGCAGTCTGCGATCTCAATCGCTTCTTCCAGCTGCTGGAACTCATCGACAGTGCCGAGTCCGAGTCCGACCTGAACCAGGCCCTGCTGGAACTGGCACAGCTGCTCGACGGCAATGACGCGCTGCAGGCCTACGCCGACAAGCGCGACTATATCGGTGACAAGATCCCCGAGCAGAACAAGCTGGAAGGTGACAAGACCCAGGGCGATGATGGCCTGCAGTACGATCCGGGCGATGGTACACCGGCGCAGGTGACCACCATCGAGACCATCGACCTCGAGGCGCGCGGCCCGAACTTCGTGTTTGGCCGGCGCAACTGGATCGATATCAAGCAGTAATCCACCATGCCCGCATGAATGAGGTTTCGTTCATGCGGGCAGGTACAGACACAGGGGAAATCAGCATGAAGCGGAACGGACAACACGGTTTTACTCTCATTGAAGTCATGATCGTCGTGGCAGTGCTTGGCATTATCGTTGCCATTGCCTACCCGTCCTACACGGAGCAGGTACGTAAATCACGCCGAGCCGAGGGCATGGGAGAACTGCTGGAGCTGGCCGACCGCATGGAGCGTTTCTACTCGGACCGTGGCACCTATGTCGGCGCCTCGCTGGGCACCGCCGCGACCAATATCTACCCGGACACGACAGCAAAGGGTTATTACACCCTCTCGATCGCCAGCCAGACGGCAACTGATTTCTCGGTCAGTTCGGCGCCGACCAGCAAGGGCGATCAGAACAAGGACAAATGCGGCACTTTTACCCTGACCGCGCAGGGCATCAAGTCGGTGAGTAATTCCAGCTACCTCGACCAGTGCTGGAAATAATCCTGTTCACGTCGTCCCCGCGCAGAGCCTGCCCCAACAAGGACTCTAATTCTATCGCGCCTGCAAGGCGCTCCTACAGGACCTTCTGGTTGTTGTAGGAGCGCCTTGCAGGCGCGATGTCTTTGTCGGAAGACAAGGTCGTGGATGAGATCCGCTCCTACGGATTCTTTTTTTCTACACCTGCTCACCTAGCCCCGCTTCAGTTCGCCAGGCAGTGAAAACTTAACCGGTTCCCTGCGCCCCTGTGACTCCTCCACCGTCTCCGCACCCCAGTCGCGCAACTGCTCCACCACCCCGGTGACAATATCCTCCGGCGCCGATGCGCCTGCGGTGATACCCACCGCCTGTTTACCAACCAGCCAGTCCGGCTTTATCTGGCTGGCTTCATCGATCAGGTAGGCAGGAATACCCTGGTTCCCGGCCAGTTCGCGCAGGCGGTTGGAATTGGAACTGTTCGGCGAACCGACCACCAGCATCACGTCGCATTGCCCGGCAAGCTGCTTGACGGCATCCTGGCGGTTCTGCGTGGCATAGCAGATATCATCCTTGCGTGGCCCCCGGATCGCCGGGAAACGTTCTTTCAAAGCACTGATCACGCGCTCGGTGTCATCGACCGACAGCGTGGTCTGGGTCACGAAGGCCAGCTCCTCCGGGTTGTCGACCTGCAGTGCCCGCACATCGTCCGTTGTCTCCACCAGGTACATGCACCCACCTTGCGCCGTGTCGTACTGACCCATGGTGCCCTCCACTTCCGGGTGGCCCTTGTGCCCGATCAGGATACACTCACGCCCGGTCGCGGCATGCTGACTCACTTCCAGGTGTACCTTGGTGACCAGCGGGCAGGTCGCATCGAATACCCGCAGGCCACGTTGCCGGCCTTCCTCGTGCACCGCCAGCGACACACCGTGCGCACTGAAGATAACCGTGCTGCCGTCCGGCACCTCGCCCAGCTCGTCGACAAACACCGTGCCACGCGCGCGCAGCCCCTCCACCACGTGACGATTATGAACCACCTCGTGACGCACATAGATCGGCGCACCAAACAGTTCCAGCGCACGCTCGACAATCTCGATGGCACGATCGACACCGGCACAGAAACCGCGCGGGTTGGCTAACAGGATTTTCATGTGTTATCCGAAGTTACAGACAGGGGGATTATAGGCCAGTGCTTGCCGGAAAGATAAACAGTAGCTGTCAAAACTTGTCCTGACTCTATTTCCGCATACAGAGACAGGTGCGCCTACAGGAGCAGATCGCATCCGGGTTTTCCCAGTCTATAGAATCTTTGTCGTCCCCGCGCAGGCGGGGACCCAGTCCATCCGTTTACCATAGACGTGAACACATGTTGGGCTGTTCAGACCTGTGCAACAGTATTCACACAAGAACTCTACTTGCCGCTGGGTTCCCGCCTGCGCGGGAACGACAGAGGAGTTTCTTTAGCTTTAGATTCTCTGTGTTCTCTGTGTTCTCTGTGTTCTCTGTGTTCTCTGTGGCGAGCGTATTTTATTATTTTTCTTTTCGTCTTTGCGTGAAATTATTTCTGCCACCTTTGCGCGGGACTCCTATTCCTCCACCTCACCCGGCACCACAT
>JAOUBY010000137.1 GCA_029860045.1 Gammaproteobacteria bacterium
AATATCGGCAGAGAGCTTGTTAATGCCTGCGACTGCATCTGCAACAACGGCTGCAAGCTCACCATCAAGCCATTTTACTGAACCACTGGCCTGCAGCTCGTTGCCTGCGATACGTGCAGTCGCATTAACTACCTGCAGATTGAATGTGTCCGTCGACACAAGTTGCAGTATCGAATTGAAGTCAACCTGCCCCGGTGTATTTTCATTAAGCAGCCCCGTATCAACTTGCACGCCATTGATACCTAACTGACCGCTAAGTCCATCGCTATATTGAAAACGTCCGGAACCTGTCAGCTGACCGCCGAGTGCTGCCAACATATAACTATCGATAGCTATACCCTGCAGGTCTGCCTCTGCCCGCAGCGATAACGGCACTGCAGGCCAATCTTCAAGCACCACAACACTGGCACCCTCAATATTAACTGTCAGGAAATCGCTGCTAACCGCCAGGTTACCGGCGTCACTATGAAGCACCGCTGCACCCGGCAGGCGCACGCGATCCCAGGTTGCGACGCCCTCCAGCCGCGGCCCGGTAAACAAATCAAAAATACTGCCTGAAAAATCAACCTGGTCTGGCATGTGCAGGACATGCGACACCGCAAGCTTTTCTATATCGCCATCAAAGTCACCCGCACCACTGAGATTTGCGGTGGGCAATTGCCAGTTGCCAGTTGCGCGCAGGTTGCCGGGTGCAGGGCCTTCCAGCTCGCCACTAAATTGCAACGTCGCACCGGCAATTTCACCTGTCAGACTTGCAACTTCCAGACGGCCACGCCCAATCGCGCCTGTCAGGCTGACGTTTTCAAATTCGGCCGCCTGAATTCGCAGTTTGTCGATTTGCCCGGCAGCAATATCGATATCCAGTGGCAAGCGTAACCAGAACAAACGGTCATCGGGCGGTTCACTGAGCTCTTCGCTTGGCACAACATCGACACTAAGTTCCGCAATATGTGCTTCATCGATATCGACAACACCACCAAATAAGTTGATGGGGTGCCAGCTAACAACAATCTGATCGACCTGTACTTCGGCCGTTGGCAAGACTATGAATAAAGACTCTACTGCCAGCCCTTCTGTCAGGGTTCCTGATATACCACCGGCCTCGATATTGATCGGCGCGAGGCGCAGGCCCTGCTCAAGCAACCAGCGGCTGCCCGCTTCGGAGCGCACCAGCCAAGCCAATGAGGTACTGAGCAAGACCACTGCCAGCAAGACCATCAATGCGAATGTCTTAACAGCACGCATCACAGGTCCGGCCCCAACGTGATATGAAAGCGATAGTCATCCGGCGCATTCTTTTCGAGTGGCACGGCGACATCTATTCGAATGGGCCCTAGCGGTGAAAACCAACGAACGCCCGCGCCGACACCTGTCGCCGGGTTAAAGTCTCCGAACTCGTCATATGCATTACCGCTGTCGACAAAAGCCGCGACGGCCCAGTCACCAGCTATTTGCTGATCGATCTCGACACTACCAACCAGCAAATTGCTGCCGCCGATTACGGCACCAAATGGATCCGTAGGACCGAGCGTGTTGTAACCATAGCCGCGGATACTAGTGTCACCACCAGCGAAGAAACGAACCGATGCAGGCAGATCGCGGAATCTGTCGATAGCGGTATAACCCGCTTCGGCACGGGTCAGTAATCGACCGCCCGGCCAGAGCCCGAAGACCCACTTGGTATTGCCGTATAGCTGCAAAAAACTGGTGTCTGACACCACACCGTTGACCGCACCGCGCAGCTGGACCCGACTGCGGTGACCGGAAAGTGGCCGTGGTGGATAATCTTCTTCTACGAAGGCATAACCGATACCCGGCGTAAGTAATTCTGAATCCGAGTTCTGAAAGGTACCCGTTTCAAAATCCTCCAGTCGAAGTTCGAGGAACAGCGTGCGTACCCAACCATTTTTGCGCCGCTGGATACGTTGTGCGCCAGCCGTAAACAAACGGCTCTCGAAACTGTCGTTGTCCTCGATCTTGTAACCAGTATCCAGCGTAATCCAGTCACGTGGCTTGTCCAGTGGAATACGATAGCTAAGATCTATGTCCGAAATGACTCTGGACAGATTCACTTCAGCCTCGGCCTGATGACCAGAATCATTGACAAGCCTGTTGAGAACACCACCACGCAACTTCGGCCCGACATCAGTGGCAAAACCGGCACCCGCCGTGAACTGATATTGTTTTCCCGGTGTCAGTTCAACGTGAATAGGCACATCAAAATACGGTGCCCCCCGTGGTGCAGGCGTAAACAAGACCTGATCGAAATAGGTGCTACTGATGAGGTCACGCTGCAGACGGCGGACACGCTCCGCGTCATAGAATTCGCCGGGCACGATATCAATAAAGCGGTCGATTAAATCCTGATCCAGCACTTCCTGATCAACCGTGGGCGTGCCAAAGACATAGCGCGGACCGGCAACCATCTGCAAATTAATATCGGCTGCATATTCATCTGGATATACGTCAATGCGCCGGTCAGTGAACTCGGCTGAAAAATAACCACGACGCTCTGCGGTACGAGTGATCGCACGCCGGCAGGTATCGTAGGTGGCATGCTGCAGAACCTGACCAGCACTTAACTGGCATGACTGCAGCACTGCCTGCAGTGTTTCATCAGTTGTGCTGCCGGTATCTATGGCGATCGAAACATCACGCAAGACGACAGGCTGGCCAGTGGCAATTGTATAGTCAGCCTGCCAGCATTCCTCGTTCACCGTTAACTTCTTGTCTATAGAAACGTTGTAGTAGC
>JAOUBY010000090.1 GCA_029860045.1 Gammaproteobacteria bacterium
ATCGCGCTTGAGAAGCGCTCCTACAACAATCAGATGCACCTGTAGGAGCGGATCTCATCCGCGATTCATTTTAAGCCGCCGAGGCTGTATCGGCCTTTGTGGCCTTGAAATCGAGCTGGTCGTCACGCACCCCGACCTCTACCACGTCACCGGGGCCAAAGCGCCCGCCGAGGATCTCCTGTGCCAGCGGGTTCTCCAGCTGGCTCTGGATGGCACGCTTCAGCGGCCGGGCACCATACACCGGGTCGAAGCCGGCCTCTCCGATCAGGTTGAGCGCGGCATCCGATAACACCAGTCCGATCTCGCGCTCCAGCAGACGGCCTCTCAGGATGTCGATCTGCAGGCTGGCAATGGCACGAATCTGCTCGCGACCGAGCGGATGGAACACCACCACGTCGTCGATCCGGTTGATGAACTCGGGCCGGAAATGGCTGGATACCACGGTCATCACCGAGGTCTTCATCGTCTCGTAGTTTTCCTCGCCGGCCAGTTCCTGGATCATCTGGCTGCCCAGGTTGGAGGTCATCACGATCACCGTGTTGCGGAAGTCCACCGTGCGGCCCTGCCCGTCGGTCAGGCGACCATCATCAAGCACCTGCAGCAGCACATTGAACACATCCGGGTGCGCCTTCTCGACCTCGTCGAGCAGGATCACGGAATACGGCTTGCGACGTACCGCCTCGGTCAGATAACCGCCCTCCTCGTAACCAACGTAGCCGGGCGGCGCGCCGATCAGGCGTGCGACCGAGTGCTTCTCCATGAACTCGGACATGTCGATGCGCACCATTGCCTCATCGGTATCAAACAGAAAGTTCGCCAGTGACTTGGTCAGCTCGGTCTTGCCGACACCGGTCGGGCCCAGGAACAGGAAGGAGCCATTGGGCCGGTTCGGATCTGACAGGCCCGCACGACTGCGGCGGATGGCATCGGACACCACGCGCACCGCCTCGTCCTGGCCGACCACGCGCTGCTGCAGTGATTCTTCCATGCGCAGCAGCTTGTCGCGTTCGCCTTCCAGCATCTTCGACACCGGGATACCGGTCCACTTGGACACCACTTCCGCGATCTCCTCGTCACTGACCTTGTTGCGTAGCAGTTGCATTTCCTGCGTCTCGGCGGCATCTGCGGCAGCCAATTGCTTCTCCAGCTCCGGGATACGTCCGTACTGCAACTCGGAGGCGCGTGTCAGGTCACCGGCACGGTGTGCGGTTTCCAGCTCACTGCGGGCACGCTCCAGCTCCTCCTTGATGTGGCTGGCGCCCTGCACCGCGGCCTTTTCCGATTTCCAGATTTCCTCCAGGTCGGAGAACTCGCGCTCCAGCGAATCGATCTCTTCCTGCAACACGCCGAGGCGTTTCTTCGATGCCTCGTCGGATTCCTTCTTGAGCGCCTCGCGCTCGATCTTGAGCTGGATCAGACGCCGTTCCAGGCGGTCCAGGGCCTCGGGCTTGGAATCGATTTCCATGCGGATACGGCTGGCCGCCTCATCGACCAGGTCGATTGCCTTGTCGGGCAACTGGCGGTCGGCAATATAACGGTGCGACAGCGTGGCCGCGGCAACGATCGCCGGGTCGGTAATCTCCACGCCGTGGTGCACCTCATAACGTTCCTTGAGACCGCGCAGGATGGCGATGGTGTCTTCCACGCTGGGCTCTTCGACCAGCACCTTCTGGAAGCGGCGTTCCAGCGCGGCATCCTTTTCCACGTACTTGCGATACTCGTCCAGCGTGGTCGCGCCCACGCAGTGCAACTCGCCACGGGCCAGCGCCGGCTTCAGCATGTTGCCGGCATCCATGGCACCCTCGGCCTTGCCGGCCCCGACCATGGTATGCAACTCGTCGATAAACAGGATCACCTGGCCCTCCTGCTTGGCCAGGTCATTGAGCACGCCCTTGAGACGTTCCTCGAACTCACCGCGGAATTTCGCACCCGCGATCAGCGCCCCCATATCCAAAGATAACAGGCGCTTGCCCTTCATTCCTTCAGGAACTTCTCCATTGATAATGCGTTGCGCAAGGCCTTCCACGATGGCGGTCTTGCCGACACCCGGCTCGCCGATCAGCACCGGGTTGTTCTTGGTACGGCGCTGCAGCACCTGCACCGTGCGGCGAATTTCGTCATCGCGCCCGATGACCGGGTCCAGCTTGCCCTGCTCGGCGCGCTCGGTGACATCGATGGTGTATTTTTCCAGCGCCTGGCGCTGGTCTTCGGCATTCGGGTCGTCGACCTGCTGGCCACCGCGCAGCTTGTCGATGGCCTGCTCGATGAGTCCCTTGCTGGCACCGGCCGTGCGCAGCAAATCACCCAGCCGGCCCTTGTCCTCCAGCACGGCGAGGATGAACAGCTCACTGGAGATGTAACTGTCCTTGCGCTGCTGCGCCAGCTTGTCGGTGACATTCAGCAGCCGGCCAAGGTCGTTGGAGACATGCACATCGCCGGCGGCACCGGACACCTGTGACAGCTCGTCGAGCTGCTCGCCCAACCGGGACCGGAACAGGTTAACGTTGACATCCGCCTGTGCCAGCAGGTGGCGTACCGTGCCCCCTTCCTGGTCCAGCAGCGCCGTCATGAGATGTGCCGGCTCGATAAACTGGTGGTCTCGCCCCACCGCCAGGCTCTGGGCCTCTGCAAGTGCCTGCTGGAACTTGCTGGTCATTTTGTCCATTCGCATCAGAAGGCGCCTCCGCGCTTGAAATCGGTATATACCCCGTAGGTTGGGGGTAATCCCCTGATTTCAAGCCCGCTGGCAGGAATCCATTCCCCGCGAGGGCGCGGGTCCTGCGACAAAAGACAGATCAACTCGCGGGACTGTAGGACCGGCGCCCCGCCGGAACAATAATCCGGTTAATCCCTTCCCCGCGAGGGCGCGGGTCCTGCGCATACAATTTCCCCGGGAAATGTATCTGGCTCCTGTTATTCACCGGTTGCCGTCAGTGCAGTGTCGAGTGGGCGATATAGATCAGCAGTACGCCGGCGGTGATCAGCACCACCTGCTGCACGGCGGCCTTGCCCTCAACGCGCTGGTGCAGGGTCGGGATCAGGTCGGCCACGGCGATATAGATAAAGCTGGATGCGGCAACCGCCAGTACATAGGGCAGTACGGTCGTCATCTCCTGCAACGCCAGCCAGGCCAGCACACCACCGATAACCGTGGTCAGGCTGGCAAGGACATTGAAGAAAAAGGCACGACTGCGACTGAAGCCACTGTGCAGCAGGATGGCAAAATCACCGACCTCCTGGGGAATCTCGTGTGCCGCCACGGCGAGGCTGGTGACGACACCAAGATGGATGTCGGTCAGGAAGGCGGCCGCAATCAGGATACCGTCGAGAAAATTATGCAGGCCATCACCGAACAGGATCATGACGCCGGTGGAGTGTTCATGATCTTTGCCCCCAGGCACGTGCACTTCGCAGTGGTCGGCGTGACAATGGCGCCACAGCACCAGTTTCTCGAGCAGGAAAAATCCCAGCAGGCCGATCAGTACCGCCATTGGAATCACGTGGGTGTCACCGCCCGGCACTGCCTCCAGTGCGTGTGGCAGCAATCCCAGCAGGGCCGCGCCCAGCAAGGTGCCGGTCGCAAAGCTGATCAGGTGCGGCAGCAGATGATTGCGCAGGGACTCGCTGAGCACCAGGAACAGCGCCGCCGCCAGCACACTCAACAGGCCACCGAACAGACAAAAAATGATGATCCAGGCAATCAACGGCATGGGGCTATCCCATCTTGTGAACCGGCGGCCATGATACGCACTGGTTTACTCCCCTGCCAGCCAGATCAGCGTGGCCATGCGCCCGGTGACGCCGTCGCGGCGAAAGGAAAAGAACCGCCCGGCCTCCAGAAAGGTGCAGTGACCGCCACCGTACACGGCATCAACGCCGCAGGACGCCAGTCGCTGCCGGGCCAGCTGGTAGAGATCGGCATGCCAGCCACCTTCGTGGTGCGCGGCGAACGCGGCGTCCGCCTGTGCATCAGTTGCCATGAAGGCCGTGCGCACCTCGTCACCGACCACGTAGGCCTTTGGGCCGATCGCCGGACCAAGCCAGGCCAGCAGTGCATCGCCCGCCACCGGCAATGCCTCAACGGCATGCTCGATCACACCGGCTGCCAGACCACGCCAGCCGGCATGCACCGCCGCAACGCAGCGGCCTTCGCGGTCGCTCAACAACACCGGCAGGCAATCCGCGGTCAGCACCGCGCACACGGTGTTCGGCTCTGCACACCAGGCACCATCGGCTTCCGGCAAGGCACCGGTCGCGGCCGTATCCACGACGCGGGTGCCATGCACCTGCTGCAGCCATACCGGAGAGGCAGGCAGTTGCAGCCCGGCGGCCAGGCTCGCACGGTTTTCCTGCACGGCAGCCTCGCTGTCACCGACATGGGTAGCCGGATTCATGCTGGCATACGGTGCAACACTGACCCCGCCCGTGCGCGTCGTGCTTACAGCGCGTACCCGCGGATGGGCCGGCCAGTCAGGGATAATCCAGTCATGCGTCATCGGACAGCTCCCGCGCATTGGTACGCAATGCCTCGATCAGCTGTGCCATGTCGTCCGGCACCCCGGCCTCCCAGCTGACCGTTTCCCCTGTCGCCGGGTGAGTCAATTCCAGCCGCGTGGCATGCAGTGCCTGGCGCCGGAAGCCGGCCAGCACCTCGCGCAACGCTTCACCGGCACCGACCGGCAGACGCAAACGCCCGCCATAGACCGGGTCCCCGGTCACCGGGCAATTGATATGGGCCATGTGCACACGGATCTGGTGTGTGCGCCCGGTCTCCAGTTGCACACGCACCAGCGTGTGCGCCCGGTAACGCTCCTCTACCCGGTAGTGTGTCACCGCCTCCTTGCCACCGGCGACCACGGCCATGCGCTTGCGATCCACCGGGTGGCGGCCGATCGGGGCATCCACCCGGCCACCCGCGGTCAGCACACTGTTTACCACGGTCAGGTACTCGCGTTTGATATTGCGCGCCTGCAGTTCCTCGACCAGGTGCTTGTGGGCGGTCAGGTTGCGTGCCACCACCATCAACCCGGTGGTGGCCTTGTCGAGCCGGTGCACGATCCCGGCCCGCGGCAACGCAGCCAGCGTACTGTCGTAGTGCAGCAGCGCATTCAGCAGGGTACCGGCCGGATTGCCGGCCGCCGGATGCACCACCAGCCCGGCCGGCTTGTTGACCACCAGCAGATCGGCGTCGGCGTGCACCACGTCGATCGCGATCGGTTCCGGGGCACTGTGCGTCTGCTCGACAATTTGCGCATCGATGCGTACCACTTCGCCGCCACTGACCTTTTCGCGCACCTGCGCGACCCGGTCATCCAGCGTCACCTGGCCGGCCTTGATCCACTGTTGCAGGCGCGAGCGCGAGTAGTCCGGCACCAGCTCGGCCAGCGCCAGGTCAAATCGACGACCGCGCAATGTGTCCGGGATCGTCAGCTGCAGTTGTACGCTTGAAGACATGTTTTCCTGAAGATTGGGTTATACTCTCGCGGCACGCGCATGCGGCGCCCTTTCCACCACTAATTTTGACATAGAAATCATATGCGTTTGACAGGTTTTTTATTGCTTTTCGTAATACTGGCCGGCAGCGGCTGCTCGTGGCTCCCGGAACAGGTCGACAAGACCCGGGACTGGTCGGCGACCCAGCTGTACGAGGCTGCCCGTGAGGAGATGCGGCAGAAGAATTATGAAAAGGCCATCGAATATTTTGAAACCCTGGAGGCCCGCTACCCGTTTGGCAAATATGCCCAGCAGGCCCAGATCGAGATTGCCTATGCCTATTACAAGTTTGACGAACCGGACCTTGCGATTGCGGCGGCGGATCGCTTCATCAAGATCTACCCGCGTCACCCGAACGTCGATTATGCCTGGTACCTGAAGGGGCTGACCAACTACAACCGCGGCAAGACCTTCATCGACAAATACCTGCCGCAGGACCCGTCCGAGCGCGACACCTTCACCATGCGGGCCGCCTACGATGACTTCGACCTGCTGACGCAGCGCTACCCGAACAGCGTGTATGCAAGCGATTCAACACAGCGCATGATTTACCTGCGCAACAACATGGCAGCGTACGAGCTGCACGTTGCAGATTACTACATGCGCCGCAAGGCTTACGTGGCTGCCGCCAACCGTGGCAAATACGTGATCGAAAACTTTCAACGGACTCCGTCGGTGCCACTGGCACTGGTTATCATGGCCCGTGCCTACCGCCTGCTGGGTGCCGATGCGCTGGCCAACGATACCATGCAGGTGCTGCGCATGAACTATCCCGAGCACCCGGACCTGGCGCGACTGGAGGCACCCGGCGGCTATCCGGACGATCAGCCCCCGCCGTTCTGGAAGTTCTGGTAACCGCGGGTAATCGGGTAACGCCGGTCCCGTCCAAAGGCGCGCTGCGTGATGCGCACGCCGGGTGGCGCCTGGCGGCGCTTGTACTCATTGAGATCCACCATCCTGGCAACGCGTCTCACGATCGCGGCATCAAAACCTGCCGCAACAATTGTCTCTACGCTCTGGTCATTTTCAATGTAGCGCTCCAGGATCGGGTCCAGTACCTCGTAGGGTGGCAGACTGTCTGAATCCTGCTGGTCCGGCGCCAGTTCCGCGGAAGGCGGCCGCTCCAGTACCCGCTGCGGAATGACCTGGCCAAGGCTGTTGCGATAGCGTGACAACCGGTATACCAGCAATTTCGGCACATCCTTGATTGGCGCAAACCCGCCGGCCATGTCACCGTACAGGGTGGCATAACCCACCGCCATTTCGCTCTTGTTGCCGGTGGTCAGCAGGATACGGTGCTGCTTGTTGGAGATGGCCATCAGGATGACGCCACGGCAACGCGCCTGGATGTTTTCCTCGGTGGTATCGGCCGCGCTGTCCCGGAACAACGGTTCAAGCACCTCCAGGAAACTGCCAAACGGTGCCTCGATGGAAATCTCGTGCATTCTGACACCCAGCGCGTCGGCCTCGGCACGGGCATCTTCCCGGCTCATGTCAGAGGTATAGCGTGATGGCATCATCACCGCCTCGACCCGTTCGGCGCCAATGGCATCGACCGCCAGTGCCAGTGTCAGCGCGGAATCAATACCACCGGACAGTCCCAGTACGGCACCATCAAAACCGTTCTTGTTGATATAGTCACGCACCCCCAGTACCAGCACCTGGTAGATCAGCGCCTCGGCCGCAAGGTGAGGTGCACAGTTAGCGGGTAGCGGCTGCGCCGGCTGGACATTGCGCAGGTCGACCGGATACAGGCCCTCGACACAGGCCGGCGCATGCCGGGTAACACTGCCGGTCGCATCAACCACGCACGAGCCCCCGTCAAATACCAGCTCGTCCTGGCCACCGACAAGATTTACATAAAGTATCGCCAACCCGGTTTCGCGCGCACGTTGTTGCAACACCGCTTCCCGCTCATCCTGTTTGCCGGCGTGAAACGGCGAGGCATTGAGGTTGACCAGCCGG
>JAOUBY010000028.1 GCA_029860045.1 Gammaproteobacteria bacterium
TGCCGGTACGCAGTACCCGTATGCTGATGCTGATCAATCATGACCACAACATCCTGCTGGAGCGACGCCCCCCGGCCGGTATCTGGGGTGGGCTGTGGGGTTTTCCCGAACCCGGGGACGAGTTGCCGCTCGAACACTGGGTGCAGGAGAGGCTGGGGCTCACGGTGAAGCCGCTGGAGGACTGGCCGGTCGTGCGCCACACTTTCAGTCACTTCCATCTCGACATCACCCCCGTACTGGCAGTGGTAAACGACGACGATAGCCGGATAATGGATGATGCAGGGCGCCTCTGGTATGAGCTTGAGAGTAATGACGAGCTTGGTTTCGCGGCTCCCGTGGAAAAATTGATTAACCGTTTATTCACCTGGCAGAACAACAGGGCAGCCGATGAGCAGAACCGTACAGTGTGTAAAACTGGGTAAGGAAGCCGAGGGCCTGGACAAGCCTACCTATCCCGGCGAACTCGGTCAGCGCATCTTCGAGCAGGTCTCGAAAGAGGCCTGGCAGATGTGGCTGAAACACCAGACTATCCTGATCAACGAGCATCGTATCTCGCCCGTCGATCCCAAGGCGCGCAAGTTTCTTGAGGAGGAGATGGAGAAATTCTTCTTTGGTGGCGGCTCAAGCGTGCCGGGTGGTTTCGTCATGCCGGGCACGATCAAGTAGCCTGCCCCTGCCGGAGAATTCCCGCATTGCGGTCCGAATAATCCATTGAATCAAGGCAATAATCGGGCGGGTGCCTTGACTCGCGGGTAGTCACTCGCTTTAATACACCACCCCGGCCAGGTAGCTCAGTTGGTAGAGCAGGGGACTGAAAATCCCCGTGTCGGCAGTTCGACTCTGTCCCTGGCCACCATTTAATCAAAGAGTTATCTTGGGCATTTCTTCTGCCCACTATCTCTTTGTGTAATTCCTGTGTAATTGTGCGCTCAGCCCGGCGAGATCCTGCTGCGCGGTCCCTCCATCACCCGCGGTTACTACAACAATCCCGAGGCCACGGCCCGCCTGGCGGCCGGGGACGGCTTCATCCACAGTGGCGATCTGGGCTACCTGGATCCGGATGGCAATTTGTATATCGCCGGGCGGCTGAAAGACATCATCATCCATGCCGGACGCAATATCGCCCCCCGAGAGGCGGAAGAGATCCTGGACGGGCTGGCCTTCGTGCGCCAGTGCGCCGCACTCGGTATCGACAAGGACGGCATGGAGGGGGAGCAAGTATACTTGTTCGCCGAGGTCCGGGCCGGCCGCCGCTGGCCGGCAGAGATGGCCAGGGAGATCGTGCAGCGTTTTTACCGCCATTTCGGTTTTCGGCCCGGCCGCGTGTACCTGGTGTCGCCCCACGGCATCCCCCGCACCGCCAACGGCAAGTTGCGGCACAGCCTGCTCAAGGAACGCTATTTACAAGGCAAGCTTAGAGAAGAGGGGCTGATTCTGTACCCGGATTATTGATGAGTACATAAATGCCTCGATCCGTGCTCTGGACCCGCATATAAGGCGCGGCGGCATGGACGCGAGCCAGTACAAGGACTACGTCATCGTCCTGCGTTAATCAAGTACGTCAGCGACAAGTACGCCGGCCGTAACAGCGGGTTTTCAGTTTTCATGGTCGTTCTCCTCTGAAAATCGGATCTGGCCAGGGGTGGCCATTACTTCACAGGACGAACGGGCGGGCGGTTTGATTGCAGCGGGTTGCACTGGCCGTACTGGCATTGCGGCTGTTTAGCCCGCCCCCGGTTTTATTCTGAGTGCCTGTTGTTGCGCAGGTATCGTCGAATTGTTCCTGCTAATGGGCTGCCTGGCCATCAGGTCTTATACGTGATGGCAGCTGGTAGACGCGGGCATAGCGTTCACACCAGTAGTATTCGAAAGTGTGATATTGACACCTTTTCTCGGGTGACCTGTTCCACTCTCTGTATGCCTGATTCTGAAGTTTCCTGGTTGTCATGGCACACCTCCTCGCTATTGATGCTCTTCCATGGTTAACAGGCTACGCGTGGATTGTTTCGGAACGATGTGCGGGTTGAGGTGAATTGTTGTTGTTTTGTTTCAGTACAGGCCGGCCCGATCCGTGTCGTCGTATTGCCTATGAGCCGGAAAACGACTAACTTCAAACTGTTGGTGCGATCAGGGGGGGGTTCTGTGGGTGAAAAGGTAACCATACTGGTAGTTGATGACGATCCTGACATATGTGAGTTGCTGGAGGACTACCTTGGTGAGCAGGGATACAGGGTGATTGCCACGTCCACTGCCGATGCGTTTCGCACGGCACTGCCTGAACATAATCCGGATGTCGTACTGGTGGATGTGGGGTTGCCCGGTGAGGACGGACTCAGTCTTGCACGTCATGTGCGCGAGCATTTCGATGTCGGCATTATCATGGTGTCGGGGGCGGGAGAAACAGTCGATCGTATTATCGGGCTGGAAGTAGGCGCAGACGATTACCTGGCGAAACCCTTCGATCCGCGTGAGCTTCACGCAAGGGTAAAGAGTGTATTGCGGCGCTATAAAAATCAGTCTGGCAACACCCGGGGTGAGGTTGGTCCGGACAGTGGCGAGTCTCGCCAGGTGCGCTTTGGTGTCGGGTTGCTGGACCTGGGCAGTTGCCGGTTGCTGGATGTTGACGGCAGGGAGATACCGATAACGGCCATGGAGTTCGAACTGCTCAGGGTGTTTGCCGAGCGACCCAACCGGACTCTTTCCCGCGACCAGTTGCTGAACCTGACGCAGAACCGGGATTGGGACCCCTATGACCGCAGTATCGATATCCGCATCGCGCGGTTGCGCCGCAAGGTCGAACCCGAGCCCGAAAGGCCGGTGTATCTCAAGACAGTGCGCGGGATGGGTTATATGTTTGTGCCACAGCCATGACCGGAAGGTCCCAGGGGCCTGTTTCAGGCGGGTTTCATTTGTTTCCGTTTTGTAACAGCGGTCCACGGCCGGGGTGATTGCAGATACACTGAATCCATGAACTGCTGCCGGTCGTGCCTGCCATGAGCAAGGATGTCCCCGTTTCCTCCGCCGACATGCGGGCAGATGACAATATCCTGCGCGAGTCCCTGCGACTGGCGGCGGAGGGCGTCGCCACGCCCGGGTCCGGGAATGTATTCAGGGAACTGGTCAGGCACCTGGCAATTTCACTGGATGTCGATCATGCCTTTATCGGCATGCTGGATCCGGATCAAACAGACAGCGTGTATGTCATTTCCGGTTATTTCTTCCGGCAGTTCAATGATGGCTTCTCTTACGATCTGAAAGATACCCCCTGTGAGAACGTCATCGGTCAGCAGTTCCGCTTCTATCCGGAGAAGGTGCAGGAATTATTTGCCGATCCTCATATCAGGAAGCTCGAGACCGAGGGGTATGCCGGCATTCCACTTTACGACTCCATGGGCGGGGTGCTCGGCCTCATGGCAGTTGCCCATAGCAAGCCGCTACACGATTCGGCGCTGACAGAGGATTTGTTGAAGATCTTCTCCGTGCGTGCCGCAGTCGAAATCGAACGCCGGCATGCCGATCAGGCGCGCAGCGAGAAAGAATATGAGTTACACAAAAGTGAGCACCGCATGCGCACCACGGTCGAGGCGTCTATCGACTGCATCGTATGCATGGACTTTGAAGGTCGACTTATTGAATTCAACCCGGCAGCCGAACAGTGTTTCGGTTATAGCAAGTTCGATGTAATCGGTAAGCCTATGGCGGAACTGATCATCCCGCCCCGCTTGCGTGAAGGTCATGAGCAGGGGATGGCCCGTTTTCGGAAGACTGGGGAAGGGGCGTACCTTGGCAAACGAGTTGAGGTCACTGCGATGCGTGCCGATGGCAGCGAGTTCCCCGCTGAACTGGCGATCGATGTTGCGCCGGGCCCGGACGGCGAGATCCTGATTGGCTATGTCCGGGATATCACGGAACGCCGCGAGGCGGAGCGACAGCGCCGGCAGCTGGAAACCCAGTTGCAGCAGGCACAGAAGATGGAGGCCATCGGCCAACTGACGGGCGGCATTGCACACGACTTCAATAACATCCTGACAGCCATGTCGGGTTACGTGGTGCTGGCCGGTGACCATGCAGGATCGCTGGGCGATGACAAGCTTTCCCGCTACCTGGAACGGGCGCAGCGATCCGGTGAACGTGCCCGTGACCTGATCCAGCAGATGCTGACCTTCAGCAGGGGGCAGCCCGGCGAAGCCCGGCCGGTGCGGCTGGCCGAACTGATCCGTGAGTGGGTCGGTCTGCTCGAAACCACGCTACCGTCAAGTGTGGAGATCAGGATCGATCTGGACCCGCAGGCATCTACAGTACTACTCGATCCGGTGCAGATCGAGCAGGTGTTGATGAACCTGTGTATCAATGCCCGGGATGCAATGCAGGGTAATGGCACCCTGGCTGTCAGCCTGCGTCATATCACCCTGAACAATGGCGTTTGCGCATCATGCCGGCAGCCGGTGGCAGGCAAGTTTGTCGAGATCGCCGTCAGCGATACGGGGACCGGTATACCGCCTGAAGTGCAGGAGCGCATGTTCGAGCCTTTTTATTCAACCAAGGAGGTCGGGCATGGAAGTGGCATGGGTCTGTCGATGGTGCACGGTATTATTCATGAACATGAAGGCCACGTGCTGATCGATTCCAGGCAGGGTGAAGGGGCCACGTTACGGATATTGCTGCCGCCGCTTTCTTCCGGCGATGTCATCGAGGTGACTGGAGAATCACCTGCTGAGGATAGTGATTCACTCCTGCTCGGGGGGCGGGTGCTGCTGGTTGACGATGAGCCGGCGGTGAGTGAATTCATGCAGGACCTGCTGGAAAGCTGGGGCCTGACAGTCACCGTTTTCAACAGCAGCATCGATGCCTGCAGCGCATTCAGCGATGATCCGGACAGTTTCGAGCTTGTGATTCTTGACCAGACCATGCCAAAGATGACCGGCATCGAGGTTGCCCGGAACCTGCTCGGATTGCGCCCCGGGTTGCCGGTGATCCTCTATACGGGGTACAGCGAGGAGATTACCGCTGAACAGGTGAGCAGGCAGGGTATCCGGGCGTTGGTGAACAAGCCGGTGGACACGGCCCGGCTTCACGAGCTGGTAACAGACCTGCTGGCTCACCCTGAGGGCAGTGATACTGCCTGAGAATCGGTTTCTGCAGCGGTTCCGGCAAGCCGGTTACAAGACAGAAACAACACGTTTACAAAACACCCTGTATCGGAAGTCATTCTGATACAAACACCCCCTACTCTTTTATCCAACGACAGCGTGAAGTGCAGCTGTCGGAAACCGGACCGTAAATCTAAAGAGTGGGAGAATCACCATGAAAACCAGCAAGTCAAATGTCATCGTTTACGTAAAACAGCCGGTGTACCGGGAACAGACGAGCGTGATCAGGGACACCATCAGCACGCTGCATGGTGTCATCGATGCGCAGACCAGCCAGCGTACCGGGAACGTGATCAGCGTGGACTACGATCCCCGGGCCATCAACTCGCGACATATTCTCCAGTGCGTCAGTGACAGGGGTTTTGATGTCCGGCTCGTGGGGATGTGATCCAGGCAGTAGCAGGCAAAACGAAAACCGGATTGAATACAAGGAGTATTGATATGCAGACTTCAACTGTTACCTATCAGGCTGACACCAGCCGTTATGCACGCTGCATCGAGGTGTCAAAACGGATTCGCTGGGAAATCGAGAAGGACGTGATTCGCGGCCGTAACTTTGACTACAGTCACAAGTTCCTGCCGGACGGACTCTCGAAGATCGGGGAATTCACATTTCTCACGGAAAAGGAGAAGCGCCTGTTGAGCCAGGTGCAGGGACGGACCTACGCCAACATCTTCGGACTGGTCGAGCGTTTCATTAATGCCAAGGTGCTGGAAGTGAGTCGCGACCACTGTCTGGGTGACCAGACGGCTCTGGAGGCGCTGATCCGTTTCAGCGACGAGGAACTCAAGCACCAGGAGATGTTCCGCCGCCTCGACGAGATGATCGGTGGCGATATGCCGCCGGGCTATGTGTTTGCGCCAGACCCGAATGAGGTGGCAAAGGCAGTCCTGTCGAAATCAAGCTGGGCTGTGCTGGGGCTGACCTGCCACATCGAGCTGTTCACACAGGCGCACTACAAGCAGAGCATCGAGCCGGACGAGAGTTTGTCCGACCTGTTCAGGGACGTATTCCTGTTCCACTGGCGCGAGGAATCACAGCACGCCATCATCGATGAAATGGAATGGCGGCGTGAAGACGAGCGGTTGAGTGATATCGAACGTGACCAGGCAGTGGACGACCTGATCGATCTGGTCGTTGCTGTAGACGGTATCCTGCAGGCACAGAGTGAGACCGATGCGAACTACTTCTGCCTGATCGCAGGACGCGTGTTTGACACGGATGAACGCAATCGCGTGAGGGACGGGTTGCTGCGTGCCTACCGCTGGCAATACATCCTGTCGGGTGTTCAGGAGCCGCGCTTTTCGGCCATCCTCGGCAGCCTGATCAACGAACAGCAGGGTAACCGTATCAGCGCTGCACTGGGCACTCTGGTCTGATACCGACTCAACAAAGGAGAATACTCATGGCTACAAGTTGCCCAATGAATTTCAATGTCGGTTACCTGCGTGACCAGGTACGCAGTACCTATGACCAGGTGGCTCGTGACCCCAACAGGCATTATCACTTCCATCGTGGTCCGGATTATGCGCACAGCTTTCTGGGCTACGACCGGAACGAACTGGCTGCGCTGCCCGCACTCAGTACCGAGCGTTTTGCCGGTGTCGGCAACCCGCTGGCAATCGGCCCGGTGCACAAGGGTGAGACGGTGCTTGATCATGCCTGTGGTGCCGGTATGGACCTGTTGCTTGCGGGCCGTTGTGTGGGTCCCGATGGACGTGTTATCGGCATCGACATGACACCGGCAATGGTGGAGTGCACACGGAAAGCAGCAAAGCAGGCAGGGCTTGAGGACAGGGTGGAGGTTCACCAGGGTTTCTACGAGGAATTACCTGTGGCGGATGCCAGTGTGGACGTGCTGATATCGAACGGTGTGTTGAATCTGGCTCCTGACAAGCGGCAGGTACTGGGTGAAATATTCCGCGTACTCAAGCCGGGAGGGCGCTTGTATCTGGCCGATGTCGTCGTGCAGCGCGAACTGACGGAGGAGGCACGCAGCAATCCGGATCTCTGGGCCGCCTGCGTCGCCGGTGCGCTGGTGGAAAGCGAACTGGTTTCGCTGGCCGGGGAGTGCGGTTTTACTCAAGGTCAGGTGCAGCAACGCTTCAACTGTTTCTATGACACCACGGCCGAGACAAAGGTCGCAAAGGACCTGTTCATTCAGGCCGTGAACTTTTTTGCCCGCAAGGGCAGCGCAGGGTAATAAAAAGGGGGATGGACAAAAGTCCATCCCCCTTCTCTCCCTACTTAGGGTCCCGTTACAGCCTAATCATCGCCGGGCTCGGGTTCGGATAGCGGGATGACGGTGTCCAGCTCATCTTGCGTTGCCGGGATGAAGCCGGCACGTTCCAGTATCACCTGGGCCTCGTCGGACTTGAGGAAATCCAGGAAGTCTTCTGCCGCCTGCTTGTTCTTCTTGGCCCCTGTGCCCATCTTGGCAGCCAGATAATTCACGTGATCACTGCGGTTCAACGCCTGGCCATCCGGACCGGCAGAATCGTCGATACGCATTGCCACGATATCGGGGTTGTTCCTGCGGAACTGCTGGAACTCGACCTCGGTTCCCCATACAGGCCCCACTGTCAGCCTTGCTATTCCCACGCCTTCATTGATGTTGGCCGGTGTTTCCAGGTGGTGGACGGAGGTCACAAAGGTTGTGCCATCCGACGGGCTGGCGTAAGGCCCTTCATCGCAGCGCTTCAGCTGGTAGACAATCTTTCGCAGGCTGTCGTCGGACTCGCCGTCAAAAACACCACCGGGACCGCCGTTGTTCGCACAGGTATCCGCACCGGGCGTGAAGACATCGTTAACGGCAACGGAACATACCGGGAGTCCAGAGCCCGGGCAGCCAAAAGCGGCATGGGTAGCGTTGGTGTACATGCGCCAGATGTGCCGTTCGATGCCCTGGGTCTTGATGTCCGGTTCGGAAATCGTGACCAGACCGGAGGCAAACAGTCGGTACAACCCTTCTGCCGTGAGCTCCCCGTCTACATTGAACCCGTCCTTGCTGGGGAAAAGTGCGCTGTCATCTTCGGCAATCGACGAGAGGGCCGAGACCTGGGTGGTGTGGGCCATCACGGCCAGCTGGTTGTGTGTGTAGGTAAAAATCTCCTTTACCAGACCCTCAGTACCCAGCCTGTTCATATGCCCTCTTGCCACCGTCGTATAGACATCCGGCATGTCGAGCATCTTGAACCCGACACCCTCCTCGTCAGTGGTTGTCTGCATAACCCAGTCCTCGGGATTAGGGCCACCACTCTTGTCTAGTACTTGTGTTTTAGGGAAGTCGGCGGCCTTCCACTCGGCACCTTCCTGAAGAATCCACTGCAACTCTTTCCCCGGCGGGATCGTGACGTAATAGATTTCCTGGTAGGCAGGGTACTGCGCCTTGAATTCCGCGATCAGATTGTCCATGACCACGAACTGGTTGCCTGCCATGAACAGTCGCAGCTGGGCACTGGTTGGATCGCCGTGGAACTGGGTGATGATCTCGGTCTCCGGCTGGTACTGCGTCCAGAGTGCCTGTGCGGCGGTGCCGACCAGCATGGTCAGGCCCATGGCGGCTGTAAGCGTTGTTTTCAGTATTTTTCTGGTAAACATATGCACTATCTCCTCATCTATTTATTTGTATATTCCACTCTGCTAATACTCTTGCAGAGTGGCTCCTCCTTTCCGGATGAGACGTGGAAAGCATTCTCGTTTATCCAAGCCGGAAGCTATCAAAAAGCGGTCATGGTTACCCTACCTGCCAACCCTATAAGAAGCTGGGGTAAACCCTACCCCGGAAAAGTCTCACCCGGTATGTCAGTCCAATTACTCCCCCTGTGGTGAATACAGTCACAGGACTCATTTGTGGCAGGCATAGGCAAGCTATCTGAGTCTTTGGCAAATACGCCACATCTCTTAAAGAACCGGGGGTTGGAACCGATGTAGATGAATGGGGAAGTGCTTAATTTCGGGCAATCGCCCGGCTGTGTCCTGGGTATGGCGACAAGCAGCGCAACGAATGCGGCAAAAGAATTGAAAAAGATATATAAATCAATAAGTAATGCGTAGCAGAGATTGGGAATATGACTAACGGGAGTGATCGCATGAAATGTTATATGGGGAAATCAGTAAACAACCGGATGCTGGCTGGGATTGTCACACTGCTTTTCGGCCTCGCGCCGGTCGCACTGGTATCGGCGGACGACCAGGCGCCCGCATTCAGCAATCCTGATGAACTTGCGCCGGTTGACGAGGACTGGGCGTCTAGTACGGTCGAATACGAGAAGGAGCTTCGCGATTCCGATCTGGTGATAGCGCTGGGTCAACAGAGTCACCCGATCTTCAAGGACCTGATTCCGGAATATGCGAAGAAGCACAATTTAAAAATTGGCGTAAGACACGGAACCTGTGGAATCACTTCCGGGCGGCTGCGTAAGAAGTCCGTGGACATTGGTGCGTTCTGTTGTCCGCCAGGGAAGAACGACCGCCTGCCGGGCATGGTGTTCCACTCGCTGGGCATCTCCCCGCTTGCCCTGATCGTACACCCCGAAAATCCTTTGCAGGATGTCTCGCTTGATAAGGCACGGGAGATTTTCCGTGGCAATCTGTCGCGCTGGAACCAGGTCAGCGATGGTCCGCAGCCGGAGCTGGATCGACTGATACAGCCGGTTGCCCGACTGCACTGCAAGAAACGTCCCGGTCACTGGCGAGGACTGCTTGGTAATGAAGACCAGTTTGGTCCGCGCCTGTTTGAGGTGGGAGTGATTCCGGACATGATCTCCCAGGTGGCCCGTAACCCGGGCGCAATGGGGCTGGAAGTGCCCTTGATGGTCAGTGTCCACAAGGAAAAGGGCGAGGTGCGCATGCTGAAAATCGATGGTCATGAACCAACTGATCTGGATTACGTGGCTACCGGGGAATATCCATTCTACCGGACCTACCACCTGACAACATGGGAGAAAGACGAAAGGACAAAGAAAATCGCAATGGATCTGGTGCGCTACCTTCAGCAGTATATCGAGGAACATACCGAACAGGTCGGTTACGTTTCACCATCACAACTGAGAAAGGCTGGCTGGAAGTTCCGTGGTGATGAGCTGGTTGGCGAGCCGGACAATATTCGTACAGCGAAAAAGTAACAACGAAGTTGTGCTGTGAAGATTCGTAGCTGTTCCCTTACTGTCAAAATGCTGCTGCTTACCGCGGTGGTTGGCCTGGTAGTTTGGGTGGTTTCGGACAAATTCCAGACTGACAGTCTAAGAGAGATCTTCTATGGCAAGCTGGTGCAACGTTTCAGCTGGCAGGCGGAAGAACAGCGAACCCTGTTTGACCGTTACGTCAAGGGGCATCACCAGGCCGTCAGGTTATTCATCAAGAGCCATGGTATTAAACAATATGTGACAGGGGCAGACTGGGAGGAGAGTCAGCAGCTCAAGGTTTACCAGGCGCCGCCACCCTGGTTGCCCAGGGTGTCGGTGATCCGTAATTTCTTTCAACCGAGCTACCTGATGCTGCTTGATCCGGGAGGCAAGGTCAGGGAATTGTACCAGGCACGCCAGGAGCCGCCGCCTGCCGCATTGCTGGAGCCTGGCAGCATGCTGTTGACCCTGAGTAACAACCAGGGGTTTCTGACCAATATAGAGGGCAAGCCCTATTTGCTGGCATCGGCGAATGTCGATGATGACAACGGCAATACCCAGGCTGTCCTGATGCTTGCCTCTCCGCTGGACGAACAGTTCCTGATCGCATCGCAGGGCCCGGCCCTGTCTGACAACAACGTTATTGCATTACTTACCGATGGCCAGCCTGCGATCCTGGTCAGCAGTGATCCATTAATGATACCGCCCGGAACAAAGGTCAAGGCACTGAAGGATCGTTACCTGACCGTTGGCCAGGGATTTTTTGACTATGGCGCTACCGACATCATGATTGAACTGGTTTCGTTTGTTTCGACCAGTGAAGTGCGTCAATTAACACAAGAAGTTCTGTCGGAAGACCGTACCCTGCGAGGCCTGACTGCGATTGCATTTATTGCCCCGTTTGTCCTGTTGATGTATCTCATCACGCGCCGTATCCAGCGGTTCACCTCTTATGTTGTCAGGTTCTCCAACAACATGAATAGTGAACAGCCAGAACAGTCGGGGACGGGCGACGAGATTGCAATTCTGGAGCAGAGTTTTCACTCCCTGGCGGAAGCGGTTGAATCCGAGACGATGGCCCTGGAGTACCAGGCCCTGCATGATACGTTAACCGAGCTGCCCAATCGCAAATTGCTGCATAACCGTCTGCAACAGGAAATTCTCAGGGGGGAGCGCAGTAACAGGCCGCTCGTTCTGATCATGAGCGACCTGAATCACTTCAAGGAGATTAACGATACGCTGGGCCATCATATCGGGGACCTGGTGCTGCAGCAGGCCGCTTCCCGACTGAAGAATATTTTTCGGAAAACAGACACAGTCGCGCGCCTGGGTGGCGATGAGTTCGGCATTCTGCTGCCGGAAACCCGACTGGATCAGGCCGAAAAACTGGCCAGCAAGGTTGTCGAGGAATTTCACCGGCCCTTTATAGTTGAAGGGCATACCCTGAGCGTGGGTATCAGTATTGGACTGGTGGAATGTCCGTCTCAGGGCAATGATGTGAATATTCTTGTGCAGCGCGCGGACGTCGCGATGTACCTGGCGAAACGTAACAAGCTTGGTTATGCAATCTATGATCCCAACAAGGACACACACAGTATCGGGCGCCTGGCGCTAATGAGCGAGTTCCGGGATGCAATTGAAAACCAGCTGCTGGATCTTTATTACCAGCCCAAGATAGATGTTGCCAGCGGTGATATTAAAGGCGCTGAGGCTCTCTTGCGCTGGAACCATCCGCAAAGGGGTTTCATCGGGCCAAGTGAATTCATTCCGCTTGCAGAACAAACCGGGCTTATCAGGCCATTGACAGAATGGGTCCTGCATCAGGCGGTACGTCAGTGTATTAAGTGGAGGCAGCACATACCCGATTTTAATATGTCGGTTAATTTGTCAGTGCACAACCTGCACGATACGCAATTGCTGGGCCAGCTCAGCGAATTGATAACACAACAGCAGTTGCCGCCAAGTAGTTTGACGCTCGAGATAACCGAGGGCGACATCATGGCGGATCCCATCCGGGCAAGGGAGCTCCTCAAGCAGTTCAATGCGATGGGGATTATCCTGTCTATTGATGATTTCGGTACGGGGTACTCTTCGCTGGGTTATCTGAAGCAGTTACCGGTTGAAGAAATAAAAATTGATCGATCCTTTGTAATGGAGATGCTGGAGGACGAGAACGATGCCGTCATTGTGCGGGCAACCATTGATCTTGCACACAACCTGGGAATGTGGATTGTTGCTGAAGGGGTCAAGGACAGAAAAACATGGGAGTTTTTGAAATCCCTGAACTGTGACGTTGCCCAGGGGTACTACATAAGTGAAGCCATTCCGGCATGGCAGTTTACCGACTGGTTATTGTCCCGGGAGTGGCCCATGCGAGTGGCGGCAAAGTAGATACAAGGGGTTGGCGGCATTATTGTCGCAGCGAGGGAAAACCGGCACGGAATTCCCGGATTGGCGGGCAACAGGGCATTGTGGCAATCTCCTGTGATACTTTTGTTACAGGTTCATGCCTAATATAGACATACCTGAAGCACCAAAGCCAAGAACCCATGCCGCAACGCATACTGGTCATAGAAGATAACCACGACATTGCCCACCTGGTGGAACTGCACCTGAAGGATTCTTGTTTTGAGGTGGAGTTGGCCGCGGATGGTCGGACGGGCCTGGAACTCGCCAGAAACGGTGCCTACGACCTGATTGTGCTGGACATCATGTTGCCGGAACTCGACGGTCTGGAAGTCTGTCGGCAACTGCGCGGCGCGGCCAACCAGACCCCCATCCTCATGTTGACTGCAAAATCAGCCGAACTGGACCGGGTGGTCGGCCTGGAGCTGGGCGCGGATGATTACCTGACGAAGCCGTTCTCCATCAGGGAACTGCTGGCACGGGTCAAGGCCATCCTGCGTCGGGCGGAAACCACGGCAAAGGCCAGTACTGACCGGGCCACGGATCGCATCGAGATCAGCGGCCTGTGCATTGAACCCGAGCGGCGCGAGGTCAGCATAGAGGGCAAGCCGGTGGAACTGACCGCGCGCGAATTCGACCTGCTGCATTACTTTGCCAGTCACCCCGGGCGTGTCTTCAGCCGTGAACAATTGTTAAACCAGGTCTGGGGGTATGGTCATGACGGATACCAGCATACCGTCAACTCGCACATCAACCGCCTGCGCAAGAAAATTGAACGGGATCCGGCAGACGCGCGTTATATATTGACGGTGTGGGGCGTGGGTTACAAATTCACGGGTCCGCAACCCGGGCAGGGCTGACGACATGCTGCGCACACTTTACGCAAAACTCGCATTGGCACTGTTTGCCCTGTTTTGTCTTGTTGGCGGGGTCTTCCTGGTTGCCGCATTGTACTCTGCGCACATGTACCAGCAGGAGGTGGCACAGCGACTCAATTACGACCTGGCAAGCCACATCGTGCATGAACACATTCTCTTGCAGGATGGAAAAGTTAATCAGAACGGCCTGGAAGCGCTGTTCCACGATCTCATGATCATTAACCCGAGTCTCGAGTTCTACCTGCTTGCAGCCGACGGCAAGGTCTTGTCCTACTCGGCAGCACCGGGCAAGGTGGTCCGCGACCATGTCAGCCTGGGGCCGGTTCTCAATATGCTGGAAGGTAATCCGAACCTGCCGGTACTGGGTGACGATCCCCGCAATCATGACCGCCAGAAGGCCTTTTCGGTCGCGCCGATCATCTCGAACGGGGAGCTGCAGGGATATATCTACGCCATCCTGGGCAGCGAGCAGGTTGATCACATCACGGAACTGCTCGAGCACAGTTTCATCATGCGCTGGAGTGCGCTGGCCGTCGGCGCAGCACTCATATTTGCCCTGGTTGCGGGCTTGCTGGTATTTGCATTTCTGACCCGGCGTTTGCGCAGACTGAGTAGCAACATGGAGGCTTTCCGGCGAGAAAATTTCTCTGCCCCTGTTCCCGGTCAGGTGCGGAGCGGCGAGGCGTCAGATGAAATCGACCGGCTCGATATTTCCTTCTCTGAAATGGCCCGGCATATCCATGCACAAATGGAACGATTGAGAGAAACAGATTCTCTACGCAGGGAACTTGTCGCAAACGTGTCTCATGACCTGCGCACACCGCTGGCATCCCTGCAGGGGTACCTGGAAACGCTTGCACTGAAAGACAAGGAGCTTTCCAGCGAGGAGCGCCAGGCCTATCTGGGCACTGCATGTCGACATGCAGACCGCCTGACCCGGCTGGTATTCGAGTTATTTGAGCTTGCCAAACTGGATGCGAAAGAACTGAAGCCGAACCGGGAACCGTTCCCGCTGGCCGAGCTTGTTCAGGACGTGACACAGAAATTCAACCTGCGCGCGGAGCAGCAGGGGGTACGGATTGTGGTTGACGCCATGCCGGATGTTCCGTTTGCAGAAGCGGATATCGGCATGATCGAGCGGGTGCTGGATAACCTTATCGACAATGCACTGCAACATACGCCGCAGGGTGGGGTGATTCAGATCACGGTCGCGGACAAGGCGGGACAGATAACCGTCAGGGTGCAGGACAGCGGTACGGGTATTCCGGAAAACGAGTTACCGCACATCTTCGAACGTTTCTATCGCAAGGCCTCCTCTGGGCACGATAACGGGGCCGGTGCCGGGCTGGGGCTTGCTATCTCGCAGCGCATTGTCGAGTTGCATGGCAGCAGCTTATCAGTCAGTAGTGTCATTGATCAGGGTTCCGAATTCGCCTTTAGCCTGCCGGCACACCACTTTTCCCACGCGTGACTGCACAGACAGCATAAAACCCCGCGGTACCTGTGCGGGCCCTGATTCCGTTAATCAGCCACGGAAACACACGGAAAAGAACTATAGCGTCGTTCCCGCGAGGGCGGGGACGACATAAGGGATATCGCGGACGCGGTCCGCTCCTACAGGTGTATCTATAGTTGTAGGAGCGCTCCGCGAGCGCGATGGTTTTGCCGAAAAGATCGCTGACGCGGTCAGCTCCTACAGGTTTTTCTTGTTGTTGTAGGAGCGTTCCGCAAGGCCGCTGGCGGCAGCCACGATCGGATCACGCCGTGATGCTCAGCGCAGCAGGGGACACTCGAAATAGACCGTGGTGTCCATGATCGTGACATGGCCAAGCGCCTCGTGATGGAGTACGGCGTCGGCATTGGTCAGCTCGAAGTTCACATTCCCGTCACCGTCCGGGTCATGTACGGCCTTGCCCTGGGCGGTAAATGCCACGATCTTTACCGACCAACGACCGCCATTGTAGTCACTGTCACCAGGGGCGCTGTCGGAGACCGGGCGCTGGCCACCCAGGCCGCTCATGCCGAAGTTATACAACGTATCGGTAGAGTGTTCCGGGGGTGAGATAAAGCTCGTGTCCGTCAGGATCGTGCTGTAGATCGTATCATTGGCCCAGATGACGTCTTCAACACGGGTTGCGGCGTCGGCCAGTACTGCGCTGCTGGCAACGCTGAGCAGGGTGGAGAGAATTGCGATCTTTACTGTTTTGCTTGACATGTTAGTACTCCTCATTTCAGGTTTTTGGAAAAATTATTGCTGCAGAATCACGCTTGCCGGCCCGGCTGATTCAGTTCCAGTCGTCTCGGGAAACGCATGAGACCCTGTTGGAAAACTGCAAAGGCCTCGATATCAAGCCTAATGGGGAGATGTCACACAAAGATCACATGTTGATAACGAGAGTATTGAAATTTCATCGCGGGCAAACGGCGGGGGAGATACGCCAGGCTCACCGGCACTGGCATTCTCACCTGTCACGACGTCTAGGGAGCAGATTGATGCCTGGTTTACTGCGGTGTGATTCTCTGGATGTCTCATCCGACATCGCAGCGCACACTTTTTGCCATGCGGTTGGCGGCGAAGCCGTCATTGACCCTTGTTTGCATGGGTATGCCCAGTCACATAAATACCCCTGGCTGCCGGCCCAGTGACGTCAGGTCGTCTTCTGAATTCCGTCTTAATGCCGGTTGATTCAGTAATGAGTTGACGTACGTCAATAATAGCTATACCCGGCTGCTGTACAAAAAACCTTCAAGCAGGAAGTTTGCACACTGTAAACAACACTGATACAGAATATGTGATAGACGCTACTCCCTGATGAGGGCGTGGATTTCCATATGCTCGACCGTCTGCGTTTGTACTATCCCGTCCTTGCCAGTGTCAGCTCAGGGTGACAAAGAGGGCGATAGTGTGAGAGTAGGAAATTAGGGAATACAGCTAACAAGCAGAGCTAATCCAATCGGTCAGGGCCGGTCTGGGTGGTACCCTGCAGGATTCAGGTAGGGTGTGGTGAAGAGACGCGGTTTTCAGCTGGATCACCAAGAAACCGGCGGGTTATGCTTCTTTAATAATGTTCAGGAGAGCAGCGCATTGCTAACTACCAGTACCCCCTCCAATTATCGCCGCATGGATCCCTCCGCACTGGATGGCGTTCGCAAACATCTTGCCTCACGGGTTGTTGGTCAGCGGGAACTCGTCGACACTATGCTGATCTGCCTGGTGAGCGAAGGCCACCTGCTGGTAGAAGGCATGCCGGGACTGGCCAAGACCACCGCGGTGAAAGCACTGGCAGAGGCCATCGAGGGCGACTATCACCGCATCCAGTTCACCCCGGACCTGCTGCCCTCCGACCTGATCGGAACAGACATCTACCGACACGAGAAAGGGGAATTCGAATTTCGTGCCGGCCCGCTGTTTCACAACATCCTGCTGGCGGACGAGGTCAACCGGGCACCCGCCAAGGTGCAGTCGGCCCTGTTGGAGGCCATGGGCGAGCAGCAGGTCACGGTCGGCCTGACGACTTACACCATGCCGAAGCTATTCATGGTGTTGGCCACCCAGAATCCGATTGAGCAGGAAGGCACCTATAACCTGCCCGAGGCCCAGCTCGACCGCTTTCTGATGCACGTCTGGGTGGACTACCCCAGCCGCGAGGAGGAGCTGGCCATCCTGGCACTTGACAGTCAGCAGCAGCTGGGGGGCCCCGCGCCACCCGCCGAGGTGTTATCCCAGGAACAGTTGTTCAAGGTGCGCGAGGATGCCGCGAAGCTGTACATCGCCCCGAAGCTGAATGACTACATCGTCGATCTGGTGCAGGCTACTCGCAAACCGGAGGCCTATGACGAGAGCCTGAAACGCTGGTGCCGCTTCGGTGCCTCGCCGCGCGCCACAATCGCACTGGCACGCTGCGCCAAGGCACGTGCCTGGCTGGACGGCGAGGAATTCGTCACGCCGCACCACATCCAGGCAGTGGCGCCGGACGTGCTGCGGCACCGCATCCTGCTGACCTTCGAGGGTGAGGCGGAAGGCATAACCAGCGATGCCTTCATAAAACGCCTGCTGGAGGTTGTGGCAATCCCGTGATTGCCGGTTGCATTACCCGCGCAGGGCAGCAGGCAGTAGCGGCAACGCAATGAGTCTCCACCCGAAGCTCGATGACCTGCTGGAGCTGCGCCACCAGGCACGCGCTCTGGGTGTGGCGGCCAATCACCTGGTCAATTCCACCTTCTCCGGCCTGTATGCCTCGGTGTTCCGCGGCACCGGGCTGGATTTCGACGAAGTGCGTGAATACCGTGAAGGCGACGACATCCGCAATATGGACTGGCTGGTCACCGCTCGCACCAACACCCCGCACCTCAAGGTGTTCCGCGAAGAGCGTCAGCGCAGCGTGTTCCTGTGCATCGATACCGGGCCGCACATGAGCTTCGGCACCCGCGGTACCTTCAAGTCGATCCAGGCAGCGCGTACGGCAGCGCTGATCGGCTGGGCGGCAAGCAAGCAGCACGACCGCGTGGGCGGAGTACTGTTCGGCAACCCGGCCACCGGCATCCGCTATTACCGGCCGACGCCGGGGCGGCGCGGTCTGTGGCGGCTGCTGCGCGCAATGACGGAACCTATCGAACAGGGCGACACGGACGAGTCGCAACTGATGGCTTCTCTGCAGCGCCTCGACAGCGGCAGTGACACCGGTTCACTAATCTTTGTCATTGCCCCGATCAACCAGGTAACGACAGGCCTGGAGCAGACCCTGGGTAGCCTCAGGCAGCACCATGATGTCGTACTGCTGCCGGTGGACGACCCGGCCGATCGCGATCTGCCCGCGATGGGGCCGATCATCTTTTCCAACGCGGCGGGCGAACTGCTGGAGGTAGACACGGACAACGAGGCCGGCCGCCGGGCATTTCGCGATGACTGGGACCAGCGTCGTGAGGAACTGCAGCAGCTGTCCTACCGTCTCGGGATCGGCCTGATCCCGGTCAGCACCGACGAAGACGTGCACCGGGTGCTCATAAGCGGCCTGCGGCACTATGCGGGCAGGCATTAGCCGGCCATGGAGCCCGGGACCCTGGTACTGCGCGACATCCACGGCTTCGGCTCACTCCCGTGGTGGCCGATGGCGCCCGGCTGGTGGTACGTGATCGGTGCTCTCGGCCTGTTGTTGCTGCTCGTCGTTATTCGCTACTGGATGGTCTACACCGGCGTCTGGCTGGGCTGGCGCGGCGATGCACGTCGCCAGCTGCGCATGCTGAAAAAGGCCCTGCATAACGATGACCCTCTCGAGGTGGCCGGCCGGCTGTCGGAACTGCTGCGCCGCATCGCCATGGCACGTAGTGCCCGGCGTGAGGCTGCCGGCCTGACCGGCGATGACTGGCTGCGGTGGCTGAATGAACATGACACGTCGCGGTTTGACTGGGAGCAGCACGGCCAGATGCTGCTGACAGCGCCCTACATGCCACCGGTCATGGAAGTCCAGCGCAATGAACTGGTGGCCCTGATCAGCGCTGCCAGCCGCTGGGTCGACGCGAAAGACCCGTCAGCCAGTCATACCGGTACACTGCAGCGCCTGAAACAACGAATGTCCGGCAAGGCCGGGAGCAGTCATGCTTAGCTTCCACTGGCCCTGGGTTGCCCTCCTGTTGCCGCTGCCGCTGCTGATCTGGAAGTTCTGGCACCGCTCACACGGCGCGACTGATGCCTACACCCACGGCGACCGGTCCACCCTGCTGCACCCGGCGCTCGGCCGGCTGGCCTCGACCTTTATCGCCTCGCGGTCGCTGACCCACGCCGGCAGCCGCCTGCACATCCTGATGCTGGCGCTGCTGTGGATTGCACTGGTGGTCGTCCTGATGCGCCCGCAGTGGCTGGAGCCCTACACCGAGGTCCGCACCGAGGGCTACGACCTGATGCTCGCCGTCGACACCTCGCGTTCCATGGAGGCTCTGGACTTCACCGTCAATGGTCGGCAGGTCACCCGCATGGCGGTGATCAAGGGCGTGCTGGGACGTTTCATACAGGCCCGCGAGGGTGACCGCATTGGTATCGTCGTGTTTGGCAGCCAGGCCTTCGTGCTGTCGCCGATGACACTCGACACCCGGGCCGCGTACAGCCTGGTCGACAGCATCGTCGCCCGTATGGCTGGCGACGGCACGGCTATCGGTGATGCGATCGGCCTGGGCGTCAAGAAGCTGCGCGAACGACCGGAAGGTTCACGGGTGCTGATCCTGGTGACCGACGGTGAGAACACCGAGGGCAGTCTGCCGCCGCGGCTGGCGGCCCGACTGGCCGCGCATGAGGGCATCCGCATCTACACCATCGGTTTCGGCAGCAAGGGGTTGGTACCGTTTATGGAGAACGGCCGCCTGACACAGGTCAAGATGGAAATTGATGAGAACTTGCTGACCGAGGTTGCCAGCATCACCGGCGGCGAGTATTTCCGCGCGACCGACACCGACGCACTGGAGCAGATCTACCAGCGCATTGACGCGCTTGAGAAGACCCAGGCCGAGTCGCGCAGTGTGATGATCCCGAAGCCGCTGTACCGCTGGCCGCTGGGAGTGGCTCTGCTGCTGTTGTTGCTGTTGGGCCTGTTCCCTGACGGCATTCCCCGGGCCTGGTTCACGAGGCGCGCGCATGGCTGAACTACTGGCCGCCTTCCATTTCAGCAAGCCCGCCTGGCTGTGGGCACTGCTGCTGTGTATACCTGTTGCCCTCTGGCTGCGGCTGGCGCGCCAGCTGCTCGCCAGCCGCAACGAGCGCATCCAACAGTATGCCGACACCCACCTGCTGCCACACCTGCTAGGGCGCTCCGAGGCCTCGTCGCGTATCCAGTGGCTGCGCTTCGCGCGCTGGACGGCCATCTGGACGTTGCTGGTGCTGGCCATGGCCGGGCCGCGCTGGGACTTCACCGACGTCCAGCTGTTCAGGCCAGGGACCAACCTGATCGTGCTGTTCGACATCTCCCGCTCCATGAACGTCACGGATGTGCAGCCGACCCGTCTTTCAAGAGCGCGCCAGGAGCTCGAAGACCTGCTTAATGAGAACCGCGGCATCCGCGTTGGCCTGATCGGCTTCGCGTCGGTTGCGCATGTCGTGTCGCCGGTCACTGAAGACATGAATGGCATCCGCAGGATACTGTCGGCGCTCGACACCAGCCTGGTGCAGCTGCAGGGTAGCCGTCTGTCCTTGGCACTGCAGCGGGCGCGCGAGCTGGTTGCCGGTCAACCGGAGGAGAGCGTCAGTTCGCTACTGATCATCACGGATGGTGATTTCGACGAACAGGGGCTGGAGGCGCACCTGCAGGAATTCGCCGATGCCCGCGTGCGGGTGCACATCCTCGGCGTCGGTACGCCCGAGGGTGATGCGGTGCCAGGTAAGAGTGGCCTGTGGATCAAGAACCGGTCCGGCCAGCCGGTCGTGTCATCGCTCAATGAGGCGCTGCTTAAATCGATGGCGGCGGCCGGCAGCGGTATTTACCTGCGTGCCGACTACCGGGAAAGCGACACCCGGAAGATCCTGGCCGAGGTGAAGGCGCAGGCGCTGCCCAGGGGTGACCGGGATGAACGGACCCGGGTCTGGAATGAACGATTCTACTGGCTTGCCGGACTGGCGCTGCTGCTATTGTTGCCGCTGTTCCGCCGCGCCCTGCCGGGCTACCGGCCAGGGACACCGTGAGCCGTACTTTCATACACCGTCGCCACAGTGCCACGGCTGGCCGGTTGGGTCTGCTGCTTGCCTGCCTGCTATGCACGATGTCAACCGAGGCGTCCTGGTTCAGGACTACGGAACAGCAGGCGGCAGACCACTTCGAACAGGGTGAATACAGCGAAGCAGCCGAGGAGTTCACGGACGACTATCGCCGTGGTGTCGCGCTCTACCGTGCCGGCCGCTATACGGATGCCGGCGAGGCCTTCGAGAGCGTTGAACGCGAGAAGGTCAAGGCCGACGCCCTCTACAACCTGGGCAACACCCGCTACAAGCGCAGTGACTACGAGGGCGCCATCGAGGCTTACGAGGCATCGCTGGCCCTGCGTGCCAACGACGAAGACACCCTGCACAACCTGTCGCTGGCAAAGCGGATGGTGGAACAGTCCCTGACAGAGGAGATGCCGGAGGAGGACCCTGAAGAGCCGCTGGAAGAGGAGCAGGAAGAGGAGCAGGAGGAGGAGTCCTCCAGCGAACAGCAGCAGGAGTCTGAGGAATCTTCCGGCGAGGAGGAGCAGGAATCCGAGGAGTCCTCCGGTGACCAGGAACAGGAATCCGAAGAATCTTCCGGCGATCAGGAGCAGGAATCCGAGCAATCCTCGGGCGATCAGGAACAGGAATCCGAAGAATCTTCCGGCGATCAGGAGCAGGAATCCGAGCAATCCTCGGGCGATCAGGAGCAGGAATCCGAGCAATCCTCGGGCGATCAGGAGCAGGAATCCGAAGAATCTTCCGGCGATCAGGGGCAGGAGTCCGAGCAATCCTCGGGCGATCAGGGGCAGGAATCCGAGCAATCCTCGGGCGATCAGGAACAGGAGTCCGAGCAATCTTCCGGCGATCAGGAGCAGGACTCCGAGGAGTCCTCCGGTGATCAGGGGCAGGAGTCCGAGGGCGCCAGGGGCGAGGAAGATGCCGAACAAGCCGAGGGCGGCCAGGAGCAGGAATCGAATCAGGCCGTCGGTGACCGGGACGAACAGATGAAGGATGCCGCGGGGGGCGAAGAAGAATCCGAGCAAAAACCGGGAGATCGGGAAGAACGGCAGGAAAACGGCGAGTCAGATGGGCAAGACGCTGAAAAAGATGGTAATCTGCCCATAGATAATACTGATCAGGCGGGCGAGCCAGAGGAAACCGGCGACGCCGGGGGAGGCGAGCAGGATCGGGACCGGCAGGAGGCCGGCAGCTCGGCTGACCAGGCAGCCGGTCCGGGTAGCATCTCCGAAGAGATCTCCGAGGAAGAGACCGCCGCCAGCCAGGCCGTGGACCAGTTTGATCAGATGGGAAGCGGTCCGGGTGAAGAAGACCCTGAAGCCCCACAGGCCGGACTGCCAGACGAAGACACGATTCCGGGAACCGGTATCTCCATGATTATGATGGAACAATGGCTGGAACAAATTGAAGGTGATTCAGCCTACCTGTTACGAAACCAGTTTATGATCGAGGAACAACTGGAAATGCAACGCAGCGGCCGTCAGCTGATGGAAACCCGGCCATGGTAAGGGCAAGTACATATAGCCAGATTCCGTCGGCACACTGAATTTGCCGGAGTGGCAACGACGCACGGCAAATGGACAATAACGAAATTGGGGGCAGTCGCTTGAGCCGAACACGCACGAAACGCATCTGCATCATCTGTTTGCTGGCCACCTTCATATCCGGCGTCACCCAGACCGCTGCCGGTTTCTCTTTCGGTACCAGCAACCCTTCCAAGAAAGACCCGCGAATCACCACCAATCGACCTTGGGGCAACCTCGATACCCCCAAGCCCGCTCTGAAGTACGAACCGCCACCGGCAACGCCTGGCAGCCGGTATCTTGGTGCTGGACCTGGTGCAGGATGGTATGCGGCACAGGTACCCGGGGTCGGGAACCCATCTCATGGGGGGCAGCCTGTTGTTGAGGTTGAAACCAGCAGAGCGGTGTTTTACGAGCAACAGAACATCGTGTACACCGTCCGGGTTGTCAGCAGTGACAACCTCAAGACACTTAACCCCGTAATCCCGCGCATTGAAGGAGCGATACTGGAGCAGGTGGATGGTCCTGTCGCCAGTACGCGCAAGTCCAGGCGGAATAGTGCCCGGGAGATTATCAACGAATACCACTTTAAACTGACGCCGTTACGATCTGGTGAGATCGTTATTCCTGCCATCCGTTTTACCGGCACGCATGTTTCAGGCAGACAATGGAATGGGGCTCCGGGAATGCCGGTCAGCGCAACCGAAAACAGTTTTTCCATTGCTTCCGACAGCCCGCTGAAATTTCAGGTGCTGCCGGCTGACCCCGCCGTAAAACCCTGGCTACCGCTGAATGACTTGAAACTGCGGATGCACATGCCTGATGACGGGCCAGTGAAGGCAGGCGTCCCTGTCACACTCACCCTCGAGCTGACAGCAAGGGGCGCCCTGGGGGCCCAGCTCCCGTCGCTGGAACAACAGCTTAAGAACAACGGTTTCCGGGCTTATCGGGATTCGGTCACCACCAGTAACGGGATCTCCAGAGATGGCACGCAGTTGCTCGGGAGTCGCAAGGAAACCTATACGATTATTCCAACCCAGGACGGCAGGGTACAGCTGCCCGGAATCCAGGTGGCCTGGTGGGATGTGGAAACGGGCATGGCCATGCTTGCCGGGTTGCCTGGCCAGAATGCTGTGGCCAGTGCCGCGGGGAATAGTCACGCGGCCGTGGCAACTGGCGAACAGGAATTTGTCTCCGGTTATTTCTGGGCCTCGATGTTGATCATCATGGGCTTGATTGTCGGCTTTTGGCTGGGCGCCTGGGCACGCACTCTGCCGTCTGTCCATTCGGCCGGCACCCGAGCCGGCACTTGGCTGTCAGCGACAGGACGACGGGTCGTTCAGAACACAGTGACCGCCAGCAAGAAGTTCTCTCCCATGCCATATCTGGATAGATTCCGCCTGGGTCTTGCTTTCATAATGCCAAGGACCGTCAAACTGTGGTTATGCATACGTTGTATTGAACGCGAGAGCAGCCCGGAGGCATGGTGCGCCCAACTCAGGTCCAGGATTTGCAGGGATCTCGAGATTTCAAGGCACGCACCAATAACCGCTATTGCCGAGAAAATTATCGAGGTGCAACCACTGGCGGAACCTGCCAGGTTGCGCTCGCTGGTCCAATCCCTGGACCATGCTATCTATGGCGCCGGGCCACTGGATTTTGCCGCGTGGAAGAAAGACTTCAGGAACCAGCTACGTCCCCGTCTGTATCGAGGTCGGCGATCCCGTCTCCGGCGCGCAAGGCGCGTGCTCCCTGCACTTAATCCGCACACGGCTTAAATTCCGGGTCATCTTGAGCGTGTTTGCCGGATGCGCTGTTTTCCCGCTTCCACGCAGAAAATGTGTTTCACTTCAGCGGGGCACTGGTTAACTTGTTCTCGGATGCAACCGCGTAGTGGTTCCTTATAATAGCGCGCAGACGTCGTGAGTCCGGCCGCCTTGTTTCCGGCATGGATATATCTTCGATGCCGGTGAGGGTCGGGGGTGAGGCATGATAGACGCCGGGAAACCGCCTGAACAATGCTGCAGTTAAGAAAACATGCTTCAGGCCGTTGATATTCGGTATAAATCCGGAAAAACACACAGCCTGACCCGAATAACCGGCATGACCTCATTTACATACACACTTCCCCCCGAACTGGAGACAGCTGTACACAGCACCCTGGACCAGTGGCGGGCTGATGACCGGATGGTGCGCCTGTGGGCGCGTGATGCATCGGTCTGGAGCGGTGCGGATGAGGCGCGCTGGCTGGGCTGGCTGGACGTGGTGCAGCGCTCGCTGGATACCTGCAGTGATCTGAATGAATTCGCCAGGACCGTCGTGGCCGACGGTTTTACCCATGTCGTGCTGCTTGGCATGGGCGGTTCCAGCATGGCGCCGGAGGTGCTGTGCCACACATTTGGAGTGCGTTCCGGATTCCCGCAGCTGATCGTGCTGGATTCCACCGACCCGGCCCAGATCCGGGCGGTGCAGGACAGCATCGATGTGGAACACACCCTGTTTATTGTCTCCAGCAAGTCAGGCAGTTCGCTGGAACCGAACCTCCTCAAGGACTTTTTCTACCAGTGCGTGGTCGACCGCGTCGGCGCGGCTGACGCCGCCGGGTACTTTGTCGCCATTACCGATCCTGGTTCCAGCCTGGACACGCTTGCCAGGCATGAGGGCTTCAGGCGCATTTTCCACGGCGAGCCTGAGATTGGCGGGCGCTTCTCGGCGTTGTCGAATTTCGGGCTGGTACCGGCCGCGCTCATCGGACTGGACTGTCGGCGTATGCTGGAGCGGGCCCGGACCATGATGGAGGCCTGTTCGCCCGCCCATGATGCGGCGGACAATCCGGCACTACTGGCGGGTATCATCCTGGGCGAGGCGGCCCGGCAGGGCCACAATAAACTGACGCTGGTGATTTCGCCCGGGCTCGCGTCGCTGGGTGCCTGGCTGGAACAACTGGTGGCCGAGTCCACCGGCAAGCAGGGCAAGGGCATCATCCCCGTCGATGGCGAGCCGCTGTCTGCCGCCGACGGTTATGGTGATGACCGGCTGTTTGTCTACCTGCGACTCGCAACGGACGTGGACGCCGAACAGGATCGTGCGTTTGAGGCCCTGGCCGCCGCCGGACAGCCGGTAATACGTGTCGATGTCAGGGACATCCATGATCTCGGGCAGGAATTTTACCGCTGGGAAATGGTTACCGCGGTGGCCGGTGCGGTGCTCGGGGTCAACCCGTTTGACCAGCCGGACGTGGAAGCCAGCAAGGTGGAATCGCGCAAGATCACCGCTGTCTGTGAATCCGGTGGCAGCCTGCCCTGCCTGACCCCGCTGGCCGAGGAGGACTCGCTGGCACTGTACACTGATCCGCTCAATACCGCGGCGTTGCACGCCCAGTGTGGCGAGCAGGCCAGTGCGGGTGACTACCTGCGCGCCCACCTGGGCCGTATCGAGCCGGGTGATTACCTTGCCCTGCTGGCCTATCTGGCGAGGAACGAGAATAATGTCCGTCACCTGCAGTCCATTCGTGCGATGCTGCGGCGTCACAGCCAGGCGGCGACCTGCATTGGCTTTGGGCCGCGCTTTCTGCATTCGACCGGACAGGCCTACAAGGGCGGTTCCAATAGCGGGGTATTCCTGCAGCTGACCAGTGATGCCGTGCAGGACCTGCCGGTGCCGGGTCGGCACTGCACGTTCGGGACTGTCGAGGCCGCGCAGGCCTGCGGTGATTTCGAGGTACTGGCGGAACGCGGACGCCGGTTGTTGCGGGTCCACCTGGGCGCCGATGTCGATGCCGGGCTGGAACGGCTGGCGCAATTGCTGGACGGCCAGCCGGCGACGCAGACCACCGACTTTGGTACAGTATATAAATGATTGATAAACAGATAGATTACTTCATTCTAGGCCCGCGACAGGCCTGACTGGCTAACGGATAATCAAGCTATGGAACACCTTGTTTCACCGCATGGCGGGGCGCTGTGTGATCTGGTCGTTGATGAGACACGCGCCGAGGCGCTCAAGGACGAGTCCGGCGACTTTGTTTCCCTGACCCTGAACCAGCGCCAGGTCTGCGACCTCGAGCTATTGCTGAACGGTGGCTTTTCGCCGCTGCGCGGGTTCATGGGGCGTGCGGAATACGAGTCCGTCATCGATCAGCTGCGCCTGCCGGACGGCACGCTCTGGTCTATTCCCGTTACGCTGGATGTGGACGACGGACTGGCGGAAAAGGTCGAACCAGGCCAGCGTGTTGCCCTGCGTGACGGCGAGGGCTTCATGCTGGCGGTGCTAACGGTTACCGACAAGTGGCAGCCGGACCGGCAGCGCGAGGCCGCCGAGGTGTATGGCACCACGTCGCTGGATCATCCCGGTGTGCGTTACCTGATGGAGCGCACCCATGCGACCTGTATCGGGGGCAGCATCGAGGGCGCGCAGTTGCCCGTGCATCACGATTTCGAGACGCTGCGCGATACCCCGCAGGAGCTGCGCCACCTGTTTGCGAAAATGGGCTGGCAGAACGTGGTGGCCTTTCACACCGGCAAACCGATGCATCGCCTGCACCGGGA
>JAOUBY010000029.1 GCA_029860045.1 Gammaproteobacteria bacterium
CCACCCAGTACCGGTATCGCGAGCAGGACGACAGCGCGCAGCCGACCGCGCGTAATGCCAGCAATCAAGGCACCGATGAAAAACGGTACGAACGGCGGCAGTTCAGTCATCCACATCGGTGCCCTCTCCTCCTTCGCCCCTGGTGTAGTAATCCTCACTGCGCATTACCAGCTTGCGCATCTCCTTGGCGATCAACACCAGTGCCACACAGGCTGCAAAGCCGAAGAACGCATAAAATCCCCACAGACCTTCCCAGGGGTGGGTCACATGCCGGTGATAGATGAAATCGATGGCCACAAGACCGATACAGATGCCCACCAGAGCACGTACGACACGGCGTACATTGTTCGGGTTATCGAATATATGTTGTCTTTCCCGGCTCATGGTCATTTGCCTTTGTTAAGTTTTATCAGCCCTGCAACCCGCTACCTGCCAATTTGACTCGCCAGCCGGTACAGGGGCTCCGGATAGAAAAACAGCACCAGGCAGCCCAGGGTGGTGATTATGATCGCTGCCAGGCTGAACAGCGGCGCCTCATGTGTGCCACCTGTCACATTATCGCCAGACGGCGCGGAGAAGAATGCACGCAGCGGGATCGGCAGCAAATAGGCAATGTTCAGTAACGAACTGATCATCAACACCGCCAACAGCGCCAGTTGGCCGGCTTCCAGGGTACCGATGGCAAGGTACCACTTGCTCCAGGTCCCGCCCGTCGGGGGCAAGCCGATAATGCTCAGGGAGGCGATCAGGAACGCCATCATGGTAATGGGCATGCGTCGCCCCAGGCCGCGCATCTGGCTCACCTCGGTTTTATGGGTGGCTACCAGGATGGCCCCTGCACAGAAGAACAGCGTGATCTTCCCGAACGCGTGCGTGGCGATGTGCATGGCGCTGCCGACGATACCCGCAGCGTTGGCGAGCAACGCACCTAGCACCACATAGCCGAGTTGGCTGATGGTGGAATAGGCCAGCCGGGCCTTTAAATTGTCCTGGCGCATGGCGACCAGCGAGGCGAGCAGGATGGTGGCCGCGGCCACGTACTGTAGCCAATGACTGGCCACCAGGGTAATCATCAATCCGCTACCGAACAGGTAGACACTGACCTTGAGGATAGTGAACACGCCGGCCTTGACCACAGCCACCGCATGCAGCAAAGCGCTGACCGGGGTGGGCGCCACCATGGCTGCGGGCAGCCAGCGGTGGAACGGCATCAGCGCCGCTTTGCCGACGCCGAATACGTACAGGGTTAACAACAACCCGAGTGTGGCTGCCGGTGCCGTGCCACTAAGGATGCCACCCGGCGTGAAGTCGGTCGTTCCCGCCAGTGACCAGGTCCACGCGATCGCCAGCAGCAGGAAGACAATGGAGGTACCGAGCAACAGGCCCAGGTAGACACGGCCGGCGCGCCGCGCCTGGTCCGTGCCTGCGTGAGTGACCAGGGGGTAGGTGGAGAGTGTCAGGACTTCGTAGAATACAAACAGCGTCAGCATATTTCCCGCGAACGCCACGCCCATGACCGCGGCCAGGGCGATGGCAAAGTAGGCATAAAATCTTGTCTGGTGCTGTTCCCTGTGGCCGCGCATATAACCGATGCTGTACACCGAGGTGATGAGCCACAGGAAACTGGCGATCAGCGCAAACAGCAACCCGAGCGGCTCCAGCACCAGCGCCAGCGGCAACCCCGGGAACGGCTCGGCCAGGATCACAGTGGGGCGGGCACCGTCCATCACCTGCGGCGCGAGGCTGACCACCAGGCCAAACAGCAGGGTCGCAGCGATCAGGGTCACCGATTCGCGCAAGTTGGGCCGGCGTCTGGCGGCCACCACCAGTGGCACCGCCACCAACGGCACGGTGAGTGCGAGCAGCATAGTGAACACCGGACTCACGGGGAAACCCCCAGCAACAATGCAGCTGCCTGACGGGCAACCCCCACCGTCAGGCTGGTATCAATGCCGAAGTACAGGTTAGCGAGGATCAAGATCCAGATGGGTAACAATAGTGATAGCGGGGCCTCGCGCACTTCCCTGTCGTCTTCGGGAGGTGCATGGAAGTAGGCCGTCTCGACCAGTCGCCCTACGTAGACCATCGCCAGTAGCGAACCGAGTAATACCAGTACCGCTACCGGCCACCAGCCGCTCTCCAGCGCCGCAAGAATCAGATACCACTTACTGATAAAACCCACTGTGAGCGGCACACCGACAAGACTCAGACCGCCGATGACAATCGCCGCCATCGTCCAGGGCATGCGCCGGCCGAGGCCGCGCAACTGCGTCAGCTGCACCGTCCCGAGTTGATAGAAAACAGCGCCCAGCGCGAGAAACAGCGCCCCTTTCATCAGGGCGTGGTTAAACAGGTGCAGGATACCGGCAGTCAAGCCGGTGAGGGACGCAAAGCTGATTCCCAGCACCATGTAGCCGATCTGGGCAACGCTGGAATAGGCCAGCATGCGCTTGAGGTTGTCCTGGAAGATGGCCACTGTAGAGGCGCTGAATATCGCCAGCAGCGCCAGCACCAGCAGGATCGGGCCGAGCGACATGACCTGAAAAGCAAAAGCAGCGCCGAAGATCGTAAACACGAAGCGCAGCAGTACGTACACTCCCACCTTGGTGGCGGTGGCGGCGAGAAAAGCGGTGACCACCGAGGGCGCATAGGTGTAGGCATTGGGTAGCCACAGGTGTAGCGGGAAAAGTGCCAGCTTAAGGCTGATGCCGACGATGAGAAAGGCAAACGCCGTGCGCACGGTGCGGGTATCGGTGACGGCCGGCAGGCGCACGGCAATGTCCTGCATGTTGAGTGTACCGGTCATCATATAGAGCAGACCGACACCAATGAGGATGAATGTAGCGCCGATGGTACCCAGGATCAGATAGTGATAGGAAGCCGTAAGGGCACGCCGATCCCTGCCCTGACTGATCAGGGCGTAGGAGGACAATGCCGAGATCTCGAGAAATACGAACAGATTGAAGGCGTCGCCGGTAATGACGATGCCGAGCAAGCCCGTGAGACACAACAGATACAGGGTGTAGAACAGGGACACGCGGTCTGCAGGGATCTCCCGGGCCACGCTTATCCCGGCGAACGGCAGGACCACGGCGCTGATTCCGGAGACGATCAGCAACACGAACGCACTGACGTGGTCGACGTGGTATTCGATTCCCCAGGGTGCCGGCCAGGCACCCAACGCATAGGAAACGGTACCGTGCGCAAGCACCTGCAGCAACAACCAGACGGCGCCGGCCAGCACCAGCCAGCTCACTGCCAGGGTGAACATCCAGGCAAGTCGCCCGTTGCGCAGCAGCAGGCACAGCGGGGCGGACAGCAGGGGGATCACAACCTGGAGTACAGGCAGATGTTGGCCAAGCTGCATTTTTTATTCAGGCTCGTCTTGAGAGTGGATGTTGTCTTCTTCGACCGTTCCGTAGGCCTCATTGATTCGTATCACCAGGGCCAGACCGAGGGCGATGGTGGCTACACCGACGACGATGGCGGTAAGAATCAACACGTGCGGCAATGGATTGGAGTAGGAAGTTACCCCTGCGGCCAGGATGGGGGCGCTACCGCCCTGCACCTTGCCCATACTGATGTACAAGATGAACACCGCGACCTGAAAGATACTGAGACCAACAATCTTCTTGACCAGATTGCCATGGGCGATGACGACATAGAAGCCCGCCATCATCAGGAAGATGGCGATCCAGTAGTTGTAGAGTCCGAGTACCGTCGCCATCAACGCGTACGCCCGGCAAACAAATAGAAGATCATGATCATGACTGCCGCCACAGTGGTGCCCACACCGAGTTCAATAAGCAAAATGCCCAGGTGCTGCCCCGCGACCGGATGACTCGCCAGTACGCCGTAGTCGAGAAAGTCACCACCCGCGAATATACCGGCGAGACCAACCCCGGCAAATAACAATACCCCCAAGGCGCTCAAGACACGCAACACCCCGGGTGAGGCCACGGCACGGGCGGCAGCGAGCCCGAAGATCAGGGTATAAAGGATAAATGCGGCGGCGAAGATCACTCCCGCCTGGAAGCCGCCACCGGGTCCGAAGTCGCCGTGGAACTGTACGTACAGGGCAAACAGCAGGACAAAGGGGATCAATATCTTGGCAACGACTCGAAGCACGAGGTTATGGTTCACTGCGCTCCCCCCTTTGCCCGTATCATCACAACATGCGGTGCGACGCCGAATGGCACCGAGTAACATCAGCACACCGGCGCCCGCCGTGAAAATGACCGTGACTTCCCCGAGGGTGTCATAGCCGCGGTAGCTCGCCAGGACCGAGGTCACAACATTGGGCAGCCCGATTTCGGCAGGCGAATCCTGGAGGTAGCGCGGCGCCACATGCTGGTGTATCGGTGCCTGCGGATCGCCGAAACGCGGCATATCCAGGGTGCCGTACACCAACGCACCACCGGTGACGCATACCACCAGCAGGGGGAGCAAGGTGCCGTGCCTGGGTGGGGATTCGGTGCGCGTCGTCAGCGTCAGGGTGGCCAGCATGAGCACCGTGGAGATCCCGGCACCCACCGCAGCCTCGGTGAAGGCCACGTCCACGGCGTCCAGGGTCACGAAAATTGCCGCCGACAGCAGACTGAAAATGCCAAACAGCATCACCACGGCGAACAGGTCCCGCAGGCGCACCACGGCGATGGTGGTGATGGCAAGGAAACTCAGTAGCACGATATCGATCAGGATTTCGATGGATCGTCCTCCGCCCTGTGGAGCAGGGGCATGAGCCCGCCATGCAGCGCCGCGCGCGCCAGGGCATGGGCCGCGACCGGGCCGGTAAATGACAGAAACAGGATGATGAAGGCCAGTTTCACCGCGACCAGACCCCAGCCGGCTTGCATCATCAAACCGAGCAGGATGAGGGCGGCGCACAGGGTATCGGTGACACCTGCGGCGTGCAGGCGGGTGAAGAAATCCGGGAAGCGGAGAATACCGATGCCACCGCTGACGCCGAGAAAACCGCCGGTGAGCAGGAAAACCCAGCTTAGTGCATCGACGATCATGGCCATCAGTCACCCTCCCCTTCGTCCGGTGTCGTAGCGGCGCGACCGGGACCACCATATTCAAAAAACTTCAGCACGGCGACGGTACTGATGAAATTGATGAGCGCATACACCAGGGCGATGTCGAGAAAATCCGGACGCCCGGACAGGAAGCCGTACACCGCGATGAACAGCACGGTCTTGGTGCCGAACATGTTGACCGCGAGGATGCGGTCATACACGGTCGGCCCACGGAAGGCGCGAATCAGGGCGAGTCCCATGGTCACCAGAACCGCCAGAATAGCTGCCGCAAACATCCGTCTATCTCTCCAGTTCTCGCACGCGGCGGCCCATCTCCCCGCCTTGCAGGCTGGCGGCCGCCGCACGGGTCAGCGCGTGCACCTCGATCTGGTCGCCCTCAAGGCGCATTGCGACAGTACCGGGTGTGAGGGTAATGGAGTTGGCGTAGATGACCTTGCCTACGTCGCTACGCTGAGTGGCAGTGAGGTGTATCCGCGTCGGGCTGATGGCGCTGACGGGACCCCAGATGCAGCGCACGACCTCGATGTTGGACTTGACAATCTCCCCGGCCAGCCAAACCCAGTACGGAGTGAACCGAAATGTGAGGTGCAGCGGCTGGTTCTCGTGGTCGAAGGCGTCCATGCGCAGGGCGATGGCAACCACGAGGAGTATGGATACTGCCCCGAGGCCCAGCAGTAACGGCACGAAATGGCCGGAGAGCAACAACCAGAAGCCGGCAAGTATAAGTGTCAGGCTGATGATGTGTCGCAAATCAGTATCCCCGATATCTTGTCGTTATCCTCGCGGCAATGCGGCCTTGCCCGCCATGGGCACAACGCGGCGCGCACGTGTCATTGTGGCGCCGCGCGAAGCAAGTGTTCCCCGGCGGCAAAATTTTCGTGCCCACCAGCAGGGAGGTAGCAAGAATACCGGTCTTGGCCATTAGCAACAATTCATTATTATGCGCAAAACCAGGTAATGCGTGAGGATCTTGTCGAAACTCTTTTCCCATAGGGGCGCGGCGGATAGGGATAGACCGCCTGGCTGTGACTCCTGAACAGATCAGACAAAACTGATTGCGGTGTAGGAAGAGTCCGACAGGGGAAGAAAAATATCCCCGTAAAATGTGGGAGGGGTATACCGCTATTCCCATGGGGCAGGAATCCCCCCTACCCCCTTGCCCGAGCCCAGGCTGAGACAAGTCACTGAAACAGGCTGGAATGCTAGCCCAACCTATGCTTTCAATCAGGGAGGTTTGTAACTTATTGAATTTATGGAGCCGGCGAGAGGAGTCGAACCCCCGACATCTTCATTACAAGTGAAGCGCTCTACCAACTGAGCTACGCCGGCATACTGGCCGTACAGGCAAGGCGCCCTATTCTAGTGAATGGGCTGCCGTCCTGCAATTAAACCGTTAAAAACAGCTCAAAAGCACGCCAGCTCATTCAGCTGCAGTTGCGGGTGCTTGCCCATGATTGCAGACAGCTCCCGCTCGGCATCGGGGTTCTTGCGAAATTCCAGCCAGTAGGCATCATGCGTTCTGAAGCGCGCCTCGAGGATGGCACCCAGTTCCAGCTTGCGCACCTGCCGCAGGCGCAGCTCGGCACGTGCGATGTTTTTGAAAGCGCCGAGCGAGACGAGGTTGTCTCTGCCGATAAAATAGTCGCCGTCCCCATTTTCATCCAGCTTGCGGGCAATCTCCAGGGCGGCAGCCCGTTCCATGGGTGGCACGTAGACCCAGTAGCCATTCTCCTTCTGAACCTCGGCGATACGTTGCCGTGGCTGCAAACCCAGCTTATCCAGCCGCGCAGTCACTGCTTTAACCTCGTCCACGATTGCAAACGGGCCCAGCGCCTGGCAAACCGACATACCTGCGCTCGGCGGTTTGTTCGCGGTCAGCATCTCGATTGCACCTGTCTCTGATGAGGCTGCCGACTGCTGCTGCATTTCCTTCAGGGTTACCAGTGGCTTTGCACTATCCGGAACAGGTGGAAGCGCACTGTACAAATCACCGCCGGTACTGCCTGGAAACATATTCCAGGCAAAGTAGACGAGATTGGCAACCAGCATCAGGTAAACAACGTATCGCATTATTTCACTCCGGCCAGTACGGCAAGCCCTTTCAGCACCAGGTCAGGATCATGCCTGGCAGTTATGTTCATCAGTGGCAATATACGCGCAGCATCACCACCGGTCAGCACGGTGTGTAGCGGCTCCTTGCTGGTGGCCGCGAGGTCACCGGCAATGCGATCAATCGCTGCCGCTGCAGCGTACAGACTGCCGCTGGCGATTGCATCGTCCGTATTGCAGGCCAGCAGGGAGACATCCTGTCTTGCGCCGGGAACCCGAAGATTCGCGGTACTGCCCTGCAGCGCCTGCTGCATCATGTCGATACCGGCCAGGATCAACCCGCCCCGGTGCATACCATCGGATGCAACGTGATCGACGGTAATGGCGGTACCACAGTCCACCACGCACAGCGCACCGGTATGGTCCATGCGCGCACCGAGCATTGCCGCCCAGCGGTCGACCCCGAGTGTTTCCGGGTGCGTGTATGCGTTGGTCAATCCGGCCGCCTGTCTTGTCGCGCGGACAAAACAGGGTTTCAGCTGCCAGTGCCGTTCAGTCCACGCATTGAGACTGTCAGCAATAGCCGCACCGGCGACGTTGGACACAACGACCCTTTGCGGCGTATCAACTGCCTGCCAGGCGTGGCTGGCCAGTGCCCCGAAGTCAGCATCACGATGCACAACGCTACCACTGGCCAGCAGTGTCGTTCCGTCTACCTGTGCCCATTTTATTGAACTGTTGCCGATATCCAGCAACAGGTTCATGTCGTAACCCGCAGGCTGACTTCCCCGGACAGAAAACGCTCTTCCCTGCCGCCCGTGGTTTCTACCAGCAAGGCGCCGCTGGCGTCGATACCACGTGCCGTTCCCAGCACGCGAGTATGCGGCAATTGCAGGCTGACCGGGCACCCTGCCACCACATCATGTTTGCACCACTCCTCCAGAAACGGTTGCAGCCCCTGGCTGTCGAATTCGGCAAACACCTCAAACAGGTTATCGATGAGCATTGCCGCCAGCCGGTTACGGGACAGGTCTGTCGTGCCGGCCAGGGCTGACAGCTGGGTCCAGGGCTGGTCAATGGCTGCGCCAGCTGACTCCGGCAGGCTGATATTGATACCAATGCCGATAATTGCGGCACAGGGTCCGGAAGCCTCCCCTGCCACATCGATCAGGATGCCGGCCAGCTTGGCACCATCAACCAGTACATCATTCGGCCACTTGAGCCCCGCGCCATGAATACCGGCTGACTGCAGGCAGCGCAGCACGGCAATGCCGGCAACCAGCGACAACCCACCGAGTGCAGCGGCACCCTGGCTGGTACGCCACAAAAGTGAAAGGCAGAGATTACCGGCAAACGGTGAAACCCAGTGACGCCCGTGACGACCGCGGCCGGCGTGCTGCAACTCGGCCAGGCAAACGGTGCCGGAGCGGGCACCGTTGAGTGTCTGTTCACGCAACCAGCTATTGGTCGAATCCACTTCCAGCATAACGTGCAGCGGACCAAGCCCGGCGCGGGCCTGCGGACCGAGTGCCGCCAGGATTGTCTCCTGGTCCAGCAGATCGCAGGATGCCGGCAGGCGGTAACCCTTGCCACGCACGACCTCGAAGTCCAGCCCCAGCTCGCGCAACGCCTTGAGGTGCTTCCAGACTGCCATGCGACTGACGCCAAGCGCACTGCCCAGGGCCTCGCCGGAATGAAACTGACCGTCCGCCAGGCGGTTCAACAGCTGACTGCGCAATTGCATGCGCGGAAGATTATCACACTCCCCGGACAGGCAATAATGGTGCTGACAACCGACTGATTGCCTGATGTCCTGGCGTGGGTTCGGTGAGATCGACCGGAAAAATCACGGGCCACCCCCGGGGGGATGAAACGGCAGGAATAGCCCGTGCAAGACCCGAGCATAGAAAGACCAGCGGCAACCGTCTGTAGGATATTTCCGATACCCCGGTGGGTACATGCCGGTTACTGTGCAATACCGTACATTACGTTCCTTGCCACCGCGCGCACCGTGTCATCCAGTGTTTGCGCGCCAGCGCCCTGTGAAACCGGCAGTTGCGCGGCGGCAGCGAGCAGCGCCAGCCCATGCATGGCCGTCCAGGCGGCCAGTGCCAGTTCCTCTGCATCACGCTGGCGGAATGCACCGCTGGCAACCCCTTCACGAATAATCCGCACCAGCGCCGCAAAGGCAGCCGGCGCATGGCCCTGCTCGACGTCACCCAGCATCAGGCGGGACATTTCCGGATGCTGCACGGCCTGGTGAACGTAGGCCACGCCGGCCTCGACCAACTGCTGCTCCGGATTTTGCACGGCCCTGGCTGCCGCATCTTCAATAGTGAGCTGCAGGCGTTCAGCACCACGCTGCGACAATGCCCGTAACAAAGCCGCCTTGTCGCGGAAGTGCCGGTAGGGAGCCGCGTGACTGACGCCCGCCGCCCTGGCGACCTCGCGCAGGCTCAATCTGGCCGGGCCGTCCCGTTCCAGCAGGGCCTCTGCGGCCTCCAGCAGGGCATTTTGCAGGTCGCCATGGTGATATTGCGCAGCCGGTTTCCGGGTCTTCATCCGTGCCTCCCGCAAACCATGCTACCGCCCAATGTTTACGATGTAAACATTGGGCGAACAAATTTTCGCCCCGCAAAACCACACATTTTCATCTTTATATACATATAGTTATCCTAGCGTCACTCGCCACCCACCCGACAGGTCAGGGTAAGAAACGGCAGCCGCTAGAGGACGAACGCCCGGGGAGTAATACAAAAGGTACAGGGAATACTAATAGATAAGACCTAAAGACAGGGCAGCAGGCAGGGTATACGGTGGGGTTGCAGTACAGACATGGCGGTTTTTATCCTCATGATCCTCTTACGGCGGCCACCAGGCCGTCGTTTTTATTTCCGCTGTAGCTGCCTCAACGCGAGATAACCCGGCACGGCTGACCGCGACTTAACTGCAACTCACACCGGTGCCACCCAACCCGCAATAGCCGCGCGGATTCTTCGCCAGGTACTGCTGGTGATAATCCTCGGCATAGTAAAACACCGGGGCCTCGATGATTTCCGTGGTAATGGCAGCAAAGCCGTTCTCGGCAAGGCGCGCCTGGAACAGCTCGCGCGAGGCCAGCGCCGCGGTTGTCTGGTCACCGTTATAGACGTAGATGCCGGAGCGGTACTGGGTACCGATATCATTGCCCTGGCGCATACCCTGGGTCGGGTCGTGCGCCTCCCAGAAAATCCGCAGCAGGTCTTCATACAAAATCACGGCCGGGTCGAATAACACCAGCACCACCTCATTGTGCCCGGTCAGCCCGGTACAAACTTCCTGGTAGGTCGGGTTGGGCGTGTAACCGCCGGCATAGCCCACCGCCGTGCTATACACGCCGGGGGCCTGCCAGAACTTGCGCTCGGCACCCCAGAAGCAGCCCATACCGAACATGGCCTGCTGCATGTGTTCCGGAAACGGCGGCTTGAGCGGATGCCCGTTCACATGATGCTGCTCCGGCACCGGCAGGGCCGCATCACGCCCGGGTAACGCGTCCCCGGGATCCGGCATTGTGATCATTCCCGCCATATTCTCCTCCTGTCCGGGTAGCAGCCTTCAAGGGGGCAGGGCTAATGAAAGAGTCGACCAAACACCCGGCTAGGCTTCGATCCTGATTTCCTGCTCTTCCTCCATCTTATGGATGGCCTCCTCCAGGTCAATCTGGTCCGGGTTTTCAGTGCCCTGCTCCATTAACTGCGCCGTCAACTCGGCCTGTTCCAGGGTGTAATGATTACCCTTGCCATCCTGGATATAGGCCGCCCAGGGCACACACTTGGTCAGCGGAAAGATCTGCCCCTCACGTGGCGAAATATCTATATTCAGGCACGAGACGAACACCATGCGCTTGTCGCGATAGCGCCTCTCTTTCACGATACTGCGAAAGGCCCGGTCGAACTCGGCCTGCGTATTGACCTGTGCAGCAACCAGCAGGGGCGCATCTGATGTCACGATCCAGGGCATGGGATTCAGCAGGTTCTGCTCCAGGTGCCGCTGGCCCTCCGCACCACCACCGACATCCCGTTTGAAGCGAAACAGCTCCGGGACCAGGTGATTACCGATTGCAGTCTCGCCGTCACCCGCCCAGCACTCCGCGGGCAATATTTTCACCAGCGAGTCAGCTGCAAGATAGGTACGTGCCGTGCTCAACGTCCGGACCGGTTGCGGGTTACCGTGCTCCTGTCGAACAATCCGCTCGAGATTAAGAAACAGGCCCTCGGCACGCCCTTCATTCAATAGCTGGTTGTCGATGGTAACGCTGTATTGATCCCCTGATTTTCTCAGGAAAATATTCTCACGCGCGAAGGCACACTCATCCAGGTACCAGTTGAGTACATCGCCGATCTTGCCGCAGGAATCCGACGACTCGTTGGCCTCGGTCTGCAGGCGCCGGTAAGTACCAAACGTCTTCGTATCCGGATCATAGCCGACGTGACTGGCCTGGATAATAACGAGATCCTTGCCGTGATCGGCATGCGGTCCATGCCGATCGGTGGCCACGATGCCACCCACCCGCCCGTGATTGAACGGGAAGGTGCCGAAATGCTTGGCAATCAGGATGATCGGGAAACCCTGGCTCTTGTCCGAGCAGAAGGCACGCGATGGCATGATCTTGCCCGCCTCGAAACCCAGCGACTTGCACAGGTTGTACAGGCGCGGCACAAACTGGCTGTAGCGCATCATGTTGTCGATACGGAAGTCGCCAATGACCGACTGCAGGTTACTGCTGGATGAAAACATGCCACCCCCCTTTGAATGACTCCAAGACAGGCATTATAGCGTGAGCTGATGGCAGATAACCCCCCGTCAGGCTACCGGGCAGCCGCGCTGCAAGACCCGGGGCATACAAATCACTGGCACTGAAATCGCCTCCAGCCAGGTATGTGTTACAATTTTTGGTTTCCTATTCCATCTGAAAATCAAGAAAAGGCTCGTGATGCAACTGGTCAACGGACTCCATTTCAACAATATTCGCGGCGACATCTACGGCGGCCTGACCGCAGCCGTGGTTGCATTGCCACTGGCCATGGCCATGGGTGTCGCCTCCGGTGTCGGCCCCATCGCGGGACTCTATGGAGCGATCTTCGTCGGCTTCTTCGCCGCCCTGCTCGGCGGCACGCCGGCCCAGGTCTCCGGCCCGACCGGCCCGATGACGGTCGTGATGGCGGCCATCTTCGTCCAGTACACCAGCATGTTCCCGGACGACCCGGGACAGGGTGCGGCCATCGCCTTCACGGTCGTAGTACTCGGCGGCCTGTTCCAGATCCTGTTTGGCGTACTGCGCATTGGCAAGTACATCGAGCTGGTACCCCACCCGGTGGTCTCCGGCTTTATGAGCGGCATTGGCGTCATCATCATCCTGCTGCAGATCGGCCCGCTGATGGGCCAGGAAGCCATTTCGCAGCCGCTGGCGGCCGCAAAGGCGGTTCCCGGCTTCGTCAGCCATATCGAATACCATTCATTTGAACTCGGCATGGCAGTACTGGCCATGGTCTATGGCATCCCCCTGCTGTTACCGAAACTCAACCGGCTGATTCCGGCACCCCTGTTTGCGCTGGTCGCCGGCACACTGTTTTACGTGCTTTACATGGAATACCACGTTCCCGTGATCGGCGATATTCCATCGGGGTTTCCGTCACTGCACCTGCCGGTCATCGACACCAGCCTGCTGCTGACCATGGTTGCCTCCGGACTGACGCTGGCCGGCCTGGGCGCTATCGACTCGCTGCTGACCTCACTGGTCGCCGACAACGTTACCCGCACCCAGCATAAACCGGACCGTGAACTCATCGGCCAGGGCATCGGCAACAGCATCGCCGGCCTGTTCGGCGGCCTGCCTGGCGCCGGCGCCACCATGCGTACCGTGGTCAACGTCAAGGCCGGTGGCCGCACCCCGATATCAGGCGCTCTTCATGCCCTGGTCCTGCTGGCTATCGTGCTGGGCGCAGGCCCACTCGCCAGCGAAATTCCCAAGGCCGTGCTGGCCGGCATTCTGATCAAGGTTGGCACCGACATCATCGACTGGGACTACCTGAAACGCGTTGCGGTCGCACCGAAGGCCGGTGTCTTGATCATGTTTACAGTGCTGATTATCACGGTCACCATCGACCTGCTGCTGGCGGTCGGCATCGGCATGGTCATGGCCAGCTTCCTGTTCATGAAGCGCATGACCGACATGCAGATCAGTAATATCTCGGCCATGAAACACTCAGATGCAGCAACCCCGCTGTCAGGGGAAGAAAATACCATCCTGGATGAAGCCAACGGCAAGATCATGCTGTTCCACCTGAGCGGCCCGATGAGCTTCTCTTCCGCCAAGGCCATGGTGCGACGCCATGCAAATATCGCCGACTACCAGGTCATGCTGCTGGACCTGACCAGTGTACCCGCTATCGATTTCACCTCGGCGCGCGCCATCGAGGACATTATCGTGGACACTAAATCCGCCGGGCGTGAAATCTTCCTGGTCGGTGCCTGCACTGCTGTATGCGACATGCTTGAGAAACAGAAGATCCTGCGACATTTCAATACCGGTCACATGTACCAGTCACGCCTGGATGCCCTGCTGCACGCCCAGTCAATAGTCAATGAGTCGCCCTGATCGCCTTGCGCCGCTGACAGCCTGTTCAGAAATAGGCCGCGTTGATCCACAGGTGGCAATAGATACTGGCAACATAGCCAAGCGCAATGACCGGACTCCACTTCAAGTGACCGAAAAAGGTGTATTTGCCCCGCGCCTGCCCCATCAGGGCAACACCGGCAGCCGAGCCGATTGACAGCAGGCTGCCGCCGACACCGGCGGTCAGGGTAACGAGTAACCATTGGCCGGTGGACATGTCGGGCTGCATGGTGAGCACGGCAAACATGACCGGGATGTTGTCGACAATCGCCGATAACACGCCGACGCTGACATTGGCCGCGGTCGCTCCCCACTGGGTATACATGAGCTCTGAAGCCATACCGAGGTAGCCAATAAAGCCCAGTCCGCCGACACAGGCGACGACACCATAGAAGAACAACAGGGTATCCCACTCGGCACGCGCGACAGGACGGAAAATATCGAAGCTGACTATATCTCCCATTTGCCCATCATGTTCGGCATTGTCCGGACTGGTGTGTTCACGATGCGCGGTTTTCTTCAGAAAGAAACCGAATACCTGCAAGTAACCCAGACCAGTCAGCATGCCAATGACCGGCGGCAGATGCAGAAAATTATGGAACGACACCGCAGTGGCAATGGTAAGCAGGAACAGGCCAATAATACGGCGCGCACCACGCATCAGTGTGACCGTTTCATGGCTTGCTGCGGGTTTCTTATTGGGCACGGCAAGCGACATGATGGCAGCCGGCACCAGGAAATTCACTATCGACGGCAGGAACAGGGCAAAGAAGGCCCAGAAATCCACGATGCCCTTTTGCCAGACCATCAGCGTCGTGATATCACCGAACGGTGAGAATGCGCCACCGGCATTGGCACCAACAACAATGTTGATACAGGCCAGCGTGACAAAGCGGCTGTTGTCACCACCCACGGCCAGCACCACGGCACACATCAGTAACGCCGTGGTCAGGTTATCGGCCACGGGAGAGATGAAAAACGCCAGGATGCCGGTAATCCAGAACAGCGAACGGAAACCGTAACCGCGGGCAATCAACCAGCCACGCAGGGCATCGAACACCTGCCGCTCCTCCATGGCATTGATATAGGTCATCGCCACCAGCAAGAACAACATCAGCTCCGCATATTCCAGCAGGTTATGACGCACGGATTGCTCCGCCATATGTGGCATGCCGTTGGCAACATAGACCCAGGCAATCGCGGCCCAGATTATGCCGGCCGCAAGAATCACCGGCTTGGACTTGCGCAAGTGAGTGAATTCCTCGGCCATCACCAGCAGGTAGGCCAGCACGAAGATCGCAATGGCAAACAGACCCACCCAGTGACCGGTCAGGTCGAGCGGCTGGGCGGTGGTCTCCATGGCCAGCACAATTTCTGGCAGCACGGCCAGGCTGATAGCTGTCACAAGTTTTATAAATCCATTCATCGCAAGGCTTACCTCAGAACACCAGGTTCATCATCAACATCATCACGGTCAGAAACAGCACCGTCATTACGCCACCAGCACGCATGAAGTCCGCCACCCGATAACCGGCCGGCCCCATAATCAGGGCATTGACCTGGTGGGTGGGAATGAGAAACGAGTTGGACGTGGCAATAGCCACAGTCAAGGCAAACACGGCCGGGTTCGCGCCTGCGCCAACGGCAATGTTGACCGCCAGCGGCACCAGTAACACGGTGGCGCCCACATTTGACATCACCAGCGTGAAGAACGTGGCCAGCGCCGCCACTGCCAGCTGGATTACCCAGATGGGCATATCGCCAACGACAAACAGCACTTGCTCGGCAATCCACTTGGCGGTGCCGCTGGTCTCCACGGCCAAGCCCAGGGGAATGAGCGAGGCGAGCAGGAAGACGGTTTTCCAGCTCACCGCTTCATAGGCTTCCTCGATATTCAGAACACCGGATAACACCATACCGATCGCGCCGGTCAACAGGGCCACGGAGAGACGAATATCCGAGAACAGCACCATGGAAAGGGCAATCGCAAAAAACAGCGCCGCCCAGCCCACCTTGTGCGGACGCAGGTCCTCGTGCGGGTACTCGGTGGTCACCAGTACGAAATTCTTGTCCTTGCCAATTCTGGGTAACACGTCCCAGGGCGCGTGCACAACCAGCGTATCGCCGGCCTGAAAAGGCATATTGCGGATGTCTTCGCCCTCGCGCAGCGTCTCGCCGTTGCGGTGCAGGCCGATCATGGCCAGGCCGTAGATCTTGCGCATCCAGACGTCGCGCGCGCTCTTGCCAACAAGACTGGAGCCAGGCGGAATAACGACTTCCGCGATACCTGCCTTGGCAGCGGACAGGTCGTCCACAAACGTACGCAACTGGGTACGTTTTTTCAGCCCGAATATATCTACAAAGTGGTCAAGATCCTCCGGGTCAGCGACCACGCCCAGCACCATGCCTGCCTCGATATCGACATCACGGGCCAGTGCGCCCGGGCCAATCCGGTTGGCTTCACCGGGACGTTTAGTGGCAATGATTCGTACCCGGTATGCCGTTTCCACATCATCGAATAGCCGGCCAATAAGATCACTGTCATCCTTCACCACCAGCTCAGACAGGGAGTAATGCACACCGTAGACATCCTGGAAATACTGCATGGGATCAGAACCGCTGGTGGCGCTTTCACTCTTTGTCCTGGGTAATACAAAACGACCGGCCAGGACGAAATAGAGAATGCCTGTGGCCACCAGCGCCAGCCCGACCGGGGTCACAGAGAACAGGCCCCAGGCTTCCATCTGGTGCTCTGCGGGCAGGGCCTTATTGGAGGTAAGAATCAGGTCATTGAGCAGGATCAGCGGACTGGAACCGACCATGGTCATGGTACCGCCGAGGATTGCCGTGAAACCCATCGGCATCAGCAGGCGCGACATGGGCAGGCCGGAGCGGGCCGAGATACGCGAGACGACCGGCAGGAACAGCGCCGCGGCCCCGACGTTCTGCATGAACGAAGAGATGAAACCGACGGTGGCCGATATGATCGGGATAATGCGCTTCTCGGTGGTACCGCCCGTTTTCAGGATATAGGCGGCCACCTTGCTCATGATGCCGGTCTTGTCGAGCCCGGCACCGATGACCATCACTGCAATGATGGACATCACTGCATTGGAAGCAAAGCCATCAAACAGGTGTTTGTTATCGACCAGCCCCTGCCCCAGCCCCATGACGGGTGCGAGTAGCGACGACAGTCCCAGCAGCACCATCACGCTGACGGCGGCAACATCGACCCCCACCACCTCGAAGGCAAACAGGTAGATAGTTAATATCAGTATGCAGGTAACCCAGGCAATCTCGATACTCGGCACGACGGTCGCCAGCCACAAGGCACCAACCAGGAAGACAGCGGCAGCGATGAGCTGTTTGGCTGATGGTTTTCTGGTAACAACGGTTTGTTCTTCATCTGCCAGCGCAATCACAACAGTGTCTCCTCGTAGTCGGTTCAGGGCATATCAGTCAGGCTCATGCGCCTGCGGCTGCCCGCCAGGGGCACAGCCGCTCATAGCGGTTCATTCCTATAAGGAATCCGTTTACCCCGATACAAAGGATTTATGGCGCCCTGGTTTCAGCATTAACCGCTGAAGGGCGCACATATTGCCCCACTGGAACATTGAGTTCAAATAAATAAAAATATGCTAATATTCCTTCATGGAATATAGAAACCTCCCGGACCTGAGTAGCCTGGCAACCCTGAGGGCGGTAGTCGAGCTGGGTGGGGTCGCCGAAGCCGGACGTGCACTGCACATCGGACAGCCCGCCGTCACCAAGCGGCTGCGATCCCTGGATAATTGCTACGGTGTTCCGTTGATGCAACGGCAAGGTCGGCGCCTGGAACTGACAGCTGCCGGCGAAAAGGTTTATACCTATGCGCGGCTGGCGCTTGAGCACCAGACATTATTGCTCGACGACCTGAAATCGCTACGCGCGGGCCATAACCGCCTGCGTCTCGAGGTCACCTCCGCCATTGGCGAGCACATGCTGCCCGACCTGTTGCTGCGCTTTTCCGACTCGTACCCCGAGTACCGAATCGAGAGCCGCATGGGTTACTCGCGCCGCATCCAGACGCGTCTTGCAACCGGGCTGTCTGACCTTGCATTACTTGAGCAGGAACCGGACCACCCCGACATCCTGGTACAAAAATGGCTCGACGATGAACTGGTGCTGGTCTGTGGCCCAAAGCACCCGCTCTGGGGCAGCGACCTGCTACCCATCGACAAAATGCACCAGCTGAGTTACGTACTGCGCGAACCACGCTCCTCAATGCGCATCACCCTCGACAAGGCACTTGCTGATGTTGGTATTGATCAGGTACCCATTGCCATGGAAGTCGGTTCAACAGATACCATCGTGGAGATGCTTCAGCGCGGCAAGCATGTCAGCTTCCTGCCACGCTTCGCGGTTGAAGAAGCACTGAGCAGCGGCAGCCTTTATCACATCAAGATCCAGGGACTACGCATCAATCGCACGTTGTGGATTGCGCGCACCCGCTCTAATCTGGACTCTGTACTCGCGGAGGCCTTTATTCAGTTGTTGCGCGGGAATAGAAACCGGGCAGGCCAAGCTGCTGCAGCCGGGTGATTTCTGCCGCCCGGCTGCAGCAAGCACACTTGCTGATGCTGCGAATGCCGTAGATAATCAGGTACAAACATATTTATGATGAGGCGGCAGCCACAAAGACGCGCACGTTGGGCCGGGGGCCTGAACCGGGAGATGATGACCGATTGCGCTGACAGCAATAATGAATATTACTACTGAAACATTTTTTCGATCCGAAGAACTCGCCCGCGAACAGGTCAATCTGCCTGCCCCGCTGATTAATCGCTGTTTACTGTTGCTGAATCACAGCCCCACCAGGAACGTTTTTATTCCTGTACGCACCATGCAGTATCAAGCTGTTATTGACTCAGATGAGATCATCTTCGTAGACAACCAGGGCTACGCAGTTCAGGGGGGCAAGGGCGGCCGCTTGATTGTGCTGGCCTGGCAAGTTGCATTACATGGCCCGCGTGATTCGCTAACCGAACCGGTACCCATTGAAGTTGCTTACTATGGCCCTGAGCGACATGAAACCCACCGCCGCCTGGTGACCGAGCTCCCTAAAGCGATAAACATTTATGAAGCGCGGTTAAAGGAAAATAACGATACGGGGAAAACCGCCAGCATCCTGCCTTTCCAGACCTGATCCGTCAGCAGCCCTGCCCTCAATTTGCTCACTACCTGCAGGGCGCTGCTAGGCCGTCAGACTGGCAAACAGCGTCGGCAGCTTTTCCGGCAACCTGTTGACGTTATCAATGATCGTATAATTATTCGCGCCGAATATTCGTTTCACGTAGTCATCAGCATTGGGGTCCAGCGTCAGGCAGTAACTGAGCACACCCTTGCTGTAGAGCTCTTCCACGGCTTTCTTGGTGTCATGTCGCAGATGTTGCGGGTCACGCTCATCGACATCGGCCGGCTCACCATCTGTCACAAGCAGAATTAACTTGCGTTTCTCCTGCTGTTTTAACAAATGATGCCCCGCATGCCGCAGCGCGGCGCCCATGCGTGTTGATAGCCCACCCTTCATACCGGCCAGGCGAGACTTTGCATCATCATCAAAGTGCTGGTTAAAGTCCTTGAATCGATAGTACCGCACATCGTGGCGGCCGTCAGAGGCAAAGCCATGAATGGCAAAGGGGTCACCAATGCCTTCGATTGCAGTAGACACCAGCGTGGCCGCTTCCCGCGTCAGTTGCAGCACGGTTTTATCCGAGCCACCCACGATTTCGTTCGTTGACTCAGACAGATCCAGCAACAGCACGACAGACAGGTCCCGATTCTTTAATACATTGCGCATGGTAATGCGCGGATTGGGTTGCTCACCCATCCGGATCGACACCATGGCATCGATAGCGGCATTGATATCGATTTCATCACCGTCTTCCATGTTGCGTACGCGCTGCACGCCCTCGGGCGTTAACAGGTCGATAATCTGCTTGATACGATGCGCAACCGGTTTGTACTCCATGATGATGTCGTGAATATCTTCCGGGTCACCCATCGGCTGGCGACGCTCATAGATCGTCGCCCAGTCGGGCCGCGCCAGCTGTATCTGGTAATCCCATTCAGGGTAGTGAAACGGGTCTGATACCGGCTCCTTGCCCCACATGTCATTGAAGCTTATTTGCCCGTCGGTCAGATCATCTTCATAGGGGCGCATATTGGTTGAGCAGGTCCAGATCTCCTGCGCATCATCACCAGCCAGTTCGCAATCCACTTCGTTGGCCATCTCTATAACACTGACCTGCTTGCGCACCTGGCGCTGGCTTGCCGGAACATACTCGTGTTCGACGTCCCATGTGAGTTCTGCAAATTCCCAGACAAAGCGGTTGTCGTCACGATACGGAAGACGAATACGTTCAAGGATACGCAGACTCGGCACTTCCTTGCGGGCGGAAAAATAGTTGAACAATTCCAGCCCCATATGCCAGGAGAACTGCGGGTCGTCCTGGCGCTCCTCGATCTGCCCGTGAAACTGATCGGCAAACTCATTCAGCCAGTCCTGATTGCAACGCGCACCGGCGTCAAGCAACATCATCGCCAGCCGTTCCAGCACCGCGATGGTCGGATGCTCCGGCGCTTCTTCGTGTTCAATGGAGAGCAGAGACTTCCAGAGTTTCTTGAGCCCGGGAAAATCCTGAATTGCCTTGTACTCGATACGCGCATCCTCGAGCAATCCGATAAAACTTATCTGCGCAGGCGATAATTCTTCGGCAGACAGGGCAGCATAGGTATAACTCATATGCGCGGCCATGTGTGCAGCTGTCGCGCGGTACACTTCCAGCCCGGGGATGTCACCGATATCATCAACTGCATCCGGCATGTGCAGCACATGCGTTTCGATATAGGGACGAAAATCGGCGAAGTCGGCGCCGGTCGGTCGCAGAAAGAAGTCCCTGCCCCACAGCGCCCGCAGGTAGAAGTTGAGTTTGCGCTGGGTCTTTACAAACAGTATGCCGCGGCGCTCTTTCTGCAGCATGGCCTGGCTGTCTTTCGACTCCAGGTTGAAATAGGCCGTCAGGTTATCGTAGTCACGTCGATAGGCCTGCGCACCGAAATTGGCCCAGCGGCGCAGTCCGCTCAGGGTAAGTTTCGATAACAGGTCATCGATATGATTCAGCATCGGCCTGACACCGCGCGAGGCCGTCGATGCGATTTGATGGATCAGTGTCAGGTAACCACGAAACAGTTCGGCATCGCCCAGGCGACGTGCCGCTGCCGGCATGCTGTTGAAGAACAGTTCAATGACCTCGCCCGAGGTCATCGAGGAGAGTTTCATGGCACCAGTCAGACAATCCGACAGGATGTCTTCGCCACACTCCTTGACGACCATGGGAATCTCTTGCAAATAAGTGGTGACCACACCACTGCCACGACCGAGATTGGACAACGCCTTCGCGCCATCGAGGTATTCCTCAAGACCGGCAGGCGACATGACCCGGGAGGCTTCCTGAAAAGTCGCCTCCAGCACGTCGCGGATTTCAGGGGCAGCATCCCTGAGGGCTTCGTCGTAATCTTCGAGTTTGATAGACATGTCAGTGGATCAGCACGTCATTGCGAGCGCAGCGTGGCAATCTCTTTGGAATAGCTGGTCACAGAAAGATTGCTTCGTCACTTTGTCCCTCGCGATGACGGCCTTTATGATCAACCAAAGAAAGTCTGTACGGCTGCGTTCAGTGTGTCGCGCATGTCCGGATCATCCGTCAACGGCGTTACCATGGTCATGCTGCACGCCGGATCGGGTGCCACGCCTTTGGCGATCAACTGACCTGCATAGACCAGCAGACGCGTTGATATACCCTCATCAAGACCATGCCCCTTGAGGTTGCGTGCCCGGTGTGCGATCTGCACCAGTTTCTTCGCGGTCGCCTCATCTACACCCGATTCTTTGGCAACAATCTGAACTTCCAGGTCCTCTTCCGGGTAGTCGAAATCGAGACCACCGAAACGCTGCTTGGTGGACTGCTTGAGGTCTTTCATCAGACTCTGGTATCCGGGGTTATAGGAAATCACCAGCTGGAAATCCGGATTAGCCTCGATCAGTTCGCCCTTCTTGTCCAGCGGCAGGGTGCGACGATGGTCTGTCAACGGGTGAATAACGACGGTGGTATCCTGGCGTGCCTCTACCACCTCATCCAGGTAGCAGATCGCACCAATACGTGCCGCCGTGGTCAACGGGCCGTCCTGCCACTTGGTGCCGTCCTTGTCGAGCAGAAAACGACCTACCAGGTCAGATGCCGTCATGTCTTCGTTACAGGCAACAGTGATCAACGGCTTGCCCAGCTTCCAGGCCATGTGTTCGACAAAGCGCGATTTACCGCAACCTGTCGGACCCTTGATCATCATCGGCATGCGTACTTCGTATGCTGAGCTGTAGAGCTCAAGCTCATTGCCAACGGGCTCGTAATACGGCTCGGTTTTGATTTTGTACTGTTCGATATCCACTAATTCAGACATAGCGCACCTTTTTCCAGTCGTTGTTACTTGTCGTCGATGGTTTCATGTTCGCCCGACCAGCCGGCCGCCTTTGCATTGGCAATAGCCTTGTCATGTATCCGCTGGTGGCGCTCACGCAAGTCTGCGGGGAGCTGGCTGACCATGCAGCCATACTTGTCCCATTCGGCATTGACCCTGTCCAGCAGTACATCCACCTGGCCCTGGTTCCAACCCTCGCAGGTTTCTGTTTCCGGAATCAATTCGAATACCCAGGCGTCACGAATGATCTTGCCGATGGTGGTCATCGCACCATTGACGTCATTATCTATGCCTACGTATGTGCTGGGTCTTCCCATAAGAGGTCCATAAAAAAGCCCCTGACCGAACGGATGCCGGACAGGGGCTTTATGACGCTTCTAGGCGCGAGTCTTAGACAGACGTGCCACGGTAGATCACCATGGCAGTACCGGCAGACTGTGCAAAGTTGTCAAAGCCCAGCAGGCGGACATGATTGTCGGGATGCGCCTTGTGGCATGCGTCAACCTCAGCCAGGATGGTATCGACATTGGTCTCACCAAACATCGGCAGTTTCCACATGTACCAGTAGTTGCTGATCGCATTCTCCGGCTCTGTATGCTCTATACCCGGGTTCCAGCCCTTGTCGACAATGTACTGAATCTGGGCACGTATGGACTCATCACTCAGCTTAGGCAGATAAGAAAAAGTTTCATACTTACGGCTCTGCGCGGCATCGCTCAGGCTTGAGTTGTAATCTTGTACTTCACTCATTTGTAATTCTCCTACAAAAATTGAATTTGACCGACCAGGCGGGACTCAACTGCCCCGCCTGGTCCGTATCAGGTAGTAACGTGCTTACTTGTGAGCAACGTCAATCTTGTCAACGGTATCAAATTCGAACTTGATTTCTTTCCAGGTATCCATGGCAGCAGACAGTTCAGGGCTGTGCTTGGCAGCAGCAGTAAGGATGTCCTTGCCTTCCTTCTCCAGCTCACGGCCCTGGTTACGTGCTTCAACACAGCACTCAACGGCAACACGGTTGGCCGCGGCACCCGCTGCGTTACCCCAGGGATGACCCAGCGTACCGCCACCGAACTGCAGGCAGGAATCATCGCCGAAGATGCTGACCAGTGCCGGCATGTGCCAGACGTGAATACCACCGGAAGCAACCGGAATAACGCCAGGCATGGAACCCCAGTCCTGATCAAAGAACAGACCACGTGAACGGTCTTCCTTGATGTAGGAATCACGCATGGTGTCGATCCAGCCCAGTGTGGCATCGCGATCGCCTTCCAGCTTGCCGACAACGGTACCGGAGTGCAGGTGGTCACCACCGGACAGACGCAGTACCTTGGTCAGGACGCGGAAGTGAATACCGTGGTGCGGGTTGCGATCGAGCACGGCGTGCATGGCGCGGTGAATATGCAGCAGCATGCCGTTGTTCTGACACCATTGAGCCAGCTGCGTGTTAGCAGACAGACCACCGGTCAGGTAGTCGTGCATGATGATCGGTGCACCGATTTCCTTGGCATATTCAGCACGACGCATCATTTCGTCAGCGGTCGGAGCGGTAACATTCAGGTAGTGACCCTTGCGCTCACCGGTCTCGGCCTCGGCCTTGTGAATGGCTTCCATGACGAAGTCGAAACGGTGACGCCAGCGCATGAACGGCTGGGAGTTCACGTTCTCGTCATCCTTGGTGAAGTCCAGACCGCCGCGCAGTCCTTCGTAGCAGGCACGGCCGTAGTTCTTGGCAGACAGACCGAGTTTCGGCTTGATGGTGCAACCCAGCAGCGGACGACCGTACTTGTTGAGAATATCGCGCTCGACCTGGATACCCTGGGGCGGCCCATTACAGGTCAGCACATAGGCGATCGGGAAGCGGATGTCTTCCAGGCGCAGGGCACGCAGGGCCTTGAAGCCGAACACGTTACCGACCAGCGAGGTCAGCACGTTAACAACCGAACCTTCCTCGAACAGGTCAATCGGGTAGGCAACAAAGGCGTAGAAACAGGTGTCATCGCCCGGCACGTCTTCGATCGCGTAGGCACGACCCTTGTAGTAGTCCAGGTCGGTCAGCAGGTCGGTCCACACTGTGGTCCAGGTACCGGTTGAAGACTCGGCGGCAACAGCAGCTGCAACCTCTTCACGCGGCACACCTTCCTGAGGCGTAATTTTGAAACAGGCCAGCAGATCGGTATCTTTCGGCGTGTAATCGGGCATCCAGTACGTTTCGCGGTACTCTTTAACACCCGCATCATATTTTTTAGCCATATCTAACTCTCCAGCAGATTTAGAATAAATTCGTTCACTCCGCAGTTTTCACTGCTCTCCACAATCACTGCAATCTCGAGTGGACCAGCAGGGTATGCCCATTCAGCCATAATTGAAAATCAATTATCTTGATAAAAACCATAAGCATATATTATAGTTGTACTTATCTATTGAGTATGACGCTTATATGAACATCACCCTGCGCCAGTTACAGGTCTTCGATGCCGTTGCCCGGCACCTGAATTACACCCGGGCCGCCGAGGAACTGTTCCTGTCGCAGCCTGCTGTTTCTATGCAGATCAAGCAGTTAGAGGAAAACCTGGGCGAGTCATTGCTCGAGCAGATGGGCAAGAAGATCTATCTCACTGAAGCCGGAAAGGAAGTCTATCGCTACAGCCAGGCGATCGAGAATCAGCTTAACGAGATGCAGATGGTGCTGTCGGATATGAAGGGCCTGCAGCATGGCAAGCTCTCGCTCACGGTAGCCAGCACGGCAAACTATTTTGTCCCAACCCTGCTCGGCATATTCAACCAGCGCCACAAGGGCGTCTCGGTGGATATCGACGTGACCAATCGAGAGAACCTGCTCAAGGCACTGGCAGCGAACACAACCGATTTCGCCATCATGGGCAGCCCGCCCGAAGGCCTGGGCCTGGAACTGGAAGCCCACCCCTTCATGGAAAACCCGCTGGTCATGCTGGCGGCACCCGACCACCCGCTCGCCGATCGAAAACAGATTCCCCTGCAGGAATTCACCGAAGAAACGCTTATCATGCGTGAACCCGGCTCCGGGACCCGCGCGGCGCGCGAACGTTTTTTCAAAGACCGCGGCATCAGTGATTTTTCCAAGACCATGGAGATGAACAGTAACGAGGCCATCAAGCAGGCGGTACAGGCCGGGCTCGGCCTGGGCGTGCTATCTATTCACACCATGGAAGTGGAGCTGATGCTGAAACGCCTGGTGGTACTCGACGTGGAGGGATTTCCGATCATGCGTCACTGGTATATTGTGCATCGCAAGGGCAAACGTTTCTCCGCCATCTCGCAGGCGTTCAAGGAATTCGTACTCAACGAGGCGCAATCGCTGTTGAAACTGCCCTCTGCAGACAGCACCAAACAAGACAACATTCCACCTGCATGACAGAGAAAAGCCGAAAATTACTGGATGTAGCCGTTGGCGTAATTCAGCAAAGCAACGGCCGGATCCTGCTCGCGCAACGGCCGGAGGGGAAACCCATGTCGGGTTACTGGGAGTTCCCCGGTGGCAAGATCGAGCCGGGAGAAGCTCCGGTCAGGGCACTTGCGCGCGAACTGCATGAAGAACTGGGCATCGACATAGCGCACGCCCTGCCCTGGATCACGCGCGAGTACCAGTACCCTCATGCAACCGCGCGCCTGCACATGTTTCACATCACGCAATGGAAAGGCGAACCACACGGCCGTGAAGGTCAGCAACTGTCCTGGCAGGACCCGCACGCGGTTGACATCGAACCGCTGTTGCCGGCCAACCACGGCATACTGAAGGCGTTGCAACTGCCCCGGGTCTACGCCATCACGAAGGCTGCAAAGTTCGGCACAAAGGCTTTCATGGAACGCCTGCAAGCTGCACTGGAGAATGGAGTCCGTTTGATACAGGTGCGCGAGAAGGACATGACACCACAGCAGTTGCGCACCTTCACCACTGATGTGATCGCCATGGCACACCAATATAAAGCTCGCGTGCTGGTAAATGGCGATCGGGAGCTTGCCATTGAAACGGGCGCTGACGGCGTCCATCTGCAGACCAGCCAGTTTATGCAACTTGAAAACAAACCGGATACCAAACTGTGGGCAGCCTCCTGCCATAATCGCGAGGAACTGTTGCATGCAGCAGCACTGGAGGCTAACTTTGCCGTGCTCTCCCCGGTACTGCCGACACAAACGCATCCCGGCGCCCCGACCCTGGGTTGGGAGGGTTTCGCGGAACAGTGCGCGGACCTGCCGATGCCGGTATTTGCACTGGGCGGAATGAAGCTCGACCTGCTGGACACCGCCAGGGCACACAATGCACACGGCATCGCCCTGTTGAGCGGAATCTGGTAAGCATCGCATGACCAATAGAACAGGATCATCA
>JAOUBY010000091.1 GCA_029860045.1 Gammaproteobacteria bacterium
GATCATTGCCACCAAGGGCACACTGGACTGGGCCTACCCGCCGTTCATCCTGGCCTCCACCGCCGCCGCGCTGGGCTGGGACGTCACGGTGTTCTTCACCTTTTACGGCCTGTTGCTGCTGAAGAAGGAGATCAGCGCCAAGGTCAGCGGACTGGGTAATCCGGCGATGCCGATGAAGATGCCGTTTGGCCCGCAGTGGTTCCAGGACTTTGAATGGCCGATGCCGAACCTGGTGATGGCGGGTATCCCGGGTTTCGAGAACGTGGCCACGGGGCTGATGAAGAAGACCTTCAAGAACAAGGGTGTGGCCACGGTGGAAGAGCTGCGTAGCCTGTGCCTGGAGGCCGATGTGAAGATGGTGGCCTGCCAGATGACGGTAGACGTGTTTGGCTTTGACGCCGACGACTTCATTCCAGAAGTCAGCGATTACGTCGGTGCCGCCTCGTTCCTGCCGGTCGCGCAACACTCCAACATCTGCCTGTTTATCTAACACCGGGCAGACAGTGTAACCCGCAAGGGCTGCATGGATATGACAAGGGCGTGCCATGGCACGCCCTTGTTTTTTCTGCAGGGATCAGCTGGGTACCAAAGGCAGGTGCCTGACCCTGGACAAGAGATCAAAGATGCAACAACTGTTTCCCCCGCTTGAGCCATACCGGACACACGCGGTGCCGGTTAGCGATGAACATCAGCTATATGTGGAGGAGTGCGGTAACCCGGAAGGGCTACCCGCGGTATTCGTGCATGGTGGGCCGGGTGCCGGTTGCGAACGGTACCATCGGCAGTTTTTTGATCCCGCGGTTTACCGGATTATCCTGTTTGACCAGCGTGGTTGCGGGCGTTCCCGACCGCATGCCGGACTGGCCGGTAATACCACGCGGGCGCTGGTCGCGGACATGGAGACCATACGTAACCTGCTGGATATCGATCGTTGGCTGGTATTCGGCGGCTCCTGGGGTTCGACGCTCGGACTGGTCTATGCGCAAACGCATCCCGAGCAGGTACTTGCCCTGGTTCTGCGCGGCATCTTTCTGTGCCGTCCCCGTGACATCGCCTGGTTCTACCAGCAGGGTGCTTCGTATGTGCTGCCCGACTACTGGCAGGACTATCTTGAGCCGGTAGCGCCCGGGGAACGCGACGATATGGTCAGCGCCTATTACCGCAGGTTGACGGGTGATGATGAAATCATCCGGATGAGCGCTGCAAAGGCCTGGTCGCTGTGGGAGGGCAGGGCGTCCACGCTGTTGCCAAAATCGGCGGTAGTGGATCATTTCGCCAACCCCTTTACAGCGCTGAGCCTGGCGCGCATCGAATGCCACTATTTCATGAATGACAGCTTTCTGGAGCAGGACCAGATACTGAACAACACGGATCGCCTGCGCGATATCCCGGGCGTTATCGTGCACGGGCGTTACGATGTGGTCTGTCCGCTGGAACAGGCCTGGGCGTTGCACCAGGCATGGCCGCAGTCACATCTGCAGGTTATTCCGGACGCCGGGCATTCGGCGACCGAGCCGGGCATTGTCGATGCGCTGGTGACCGCCACTAACCGCTTCGGTGCGCAGTTTCGATGATTGGCCTGTTGCAGCGTGTCACCAGCGCGCAGGTGTCGGTGGCTGGCCGGCAGCTGGCCGCGATCGACCATGGTTTGCTGGTGCTGGTGGGTGTGCAAAGGGGCGACAGCGAGTATGAGGCGCGCCGCCTGCTGGAGCGCCTGCTCGGTTACCGGGTGTTCCCGGACAGCGCAGACAGAATGAACCTGAATGTTGGCCAGGCCGGGGGCGGGCTGTTGCTGGTGCCGCAGTTCACGCTGGCCGCGGATACCCGTAGCGGTATGCGGCCGAGCTTCACCGCGGCTGCCGAGCCCGCGGAAGGACGACGCCTGTTCGACTTCCTGGTGGCCGAGGCCCGGCAGCGGCATCAGCCACTGGCGTGCGGGGAGTTTGCGGCCGATATGCAGGTGGCGCTGGTGAATGATGGCCCGGTGACCTTCTGGCTGGAGGTGACCCCGCAGTCATAACCGGGCAGAGGGCTTGAAAATAAGGTATTTTTTCATTAAGAATGAAGCTGTAAGGTGGCGCCGAACTGTTACTATATTCGTAACTTCAGGATTACAGGATTAACGGAAAACAACCTATGTCACAACGGCAGGCAGCAGTAAACCGCGATACGCTGGAAACACAGATCAGCGTATCGGTCAATCTGGATGGTTCGGGCAAGGGCACGTTCGACACGGGTGTGCCGTTCCTTGAGCACATGCTGGACCAGGTTGCGCGTCACGGCATGATGGATCTCGACATCCAGGCAAAGGGTGATCTGCACATTGACGGTCACCACACGGTTGAGGATATCGGCATCACGCTCGGCCAGGCTGTTGGCAAGGCGCTTGCCGACAAGCGTGGCATCCGCCGCTACGGTCATGCCTATGTGCCGCTGGATGAGGCCCTGTCGCGCGTGGTAGTCGATTTCTCGGGTCGTCCCGGCCTGGAATACAGTGCCAGCTATCCGCGTGCACACATCGGTGACTTTGACGTTGACCTGTTGCATGAATTTTTTCAGGGCTTCTGCAATCACGCGCTGGTAACACTGCACATCGACTGTCTGCGCGGTGATAATGCACATCACATTGCCGAGACCATATTCAAGGCGTTCGGACGTGCCATGCGCATGGCGCTTGAGATGGACGCTGCGATGGCTGACATGTTGCCTTCAACCAAGGGGAGTCTCTGACTAAACCTGCAGTCCGGCGTGCCCGGCTTGCTGTCTCCCGGCTTTTATCAACATGGCTTCCATCGCAATCATCGACTACGGTATGGGTAACCTGCATTCCATTGCCAAGGCACTGGAACACGTTGCCGGCAAGACGCGTGTAATCGTCAGCAGTGAGCATGCCGAAATACTGGCGGCAGACCGCGTGGTGTTCCCCGGTGTCGGTGCCATCCGTGACTGCATTGATGAGCTGAAAAAAACCGGGCTGGATGACGTTGTCAGGCAGGTTGCGGCTGACAGGCCGCTGTTGTGTGTCTGCCTGGGTTTGCAGGCCCTGCTCGACGAGAGTGAGGAAAACCAGGGTACCCATTGCCTGGGTATTGTGCCGGGCAAGGCGGTGCATTTTCGCAAGGAGCTGAAGGATCCGGATAGCGGGGCGCGGCTAAAGATTCCGCACATGGGCTGGAACCAGGTACAGCAGCTGCATGTGCACCCGATGTGGCGGGATATTCCCAACGGCAGCCGGTTCTATTTTGTACACAGTTACTATGCTGTGCCCGCGAATGCAGACGATATTGCAGCCACCACGCCGTATGGTGCGGACTTTGCCTCGGTCCTTGCGCATGACAATGTGTTTGCTGCGCAATTTCACCCGGAGAAGAGCCAGCACGCTGGCCTGCAGCTGCTGGAGAATTTTGTTGGCTGGAATGGAGAGCCGTGATTTATGCTGGTAATACCTGCAATTGATTTAAAGGACGGGCGTTGTGTGCGCCTGCGTCAGGGCCGCATGGAAGATGAAACCGTGTTTGGCGATAACCCGGTCGAGGTCGCGCAACGCTGGGTGGATGCCGGGGCGCGTCGTCTGCACATGGTCGACCTGAATGGTGCCTTTGAGGGCAAGCCGGTGAATGCGCAGGCCGTCCGGGCCGTGGCCGAGGCCTTCCCGGACCTGCCAATCCAGGTCGGTGGCGGTATTCGTGACGAGGAAACGGTGCAGGCATACCTCGATGCCGGTGTGCAGTACGTGATTATCGGCACCAAGGCCGTGAGTGCACCACACTTTGTCAATGACCTGTGTGTCGAATTTCCCGGGCACATCATCGTTGGCCTGGATGCCAAAGACGGCAAGGTAGCTATCGATGGCTGGTCCAAGCTCTCGCACCACTCGGCCATCGATATGGCGCAGCGCTTCGAGCAGGATGGCGTCGAGGCCATCGTGTTTACCGATATCGGGCGTGACGGCATGATGAGCGGCGTCAACGTCGACTCGACCGTGGAACTGGCGCAGGCTATTCATATCCCGGTCATTGCCTCCGGCGGAATCACCAATATGGATGATATCCGTGCCCTCTGTGGCGTGAGCGAGGAGGGCATCATGGGAGCGATTACCGGCCGCGCCATTTATGAAGGTTCGCTGGAGCTTGCCGCGGCACAACAGCTGGCCGATGAGTTGTGCGGCGACGCTGCCGGTTGAGTGTCACGATGGGTCTGGCAAAGCGTATTATTCCCTGTCTCGATGTGGATGCAGGCCGCGTCGTCAAGGGCGTGCAATTTGTCGATATCCGGGACGCCGGTGATCCGGTGGAGATTGCGCGGCGCTATGATGAGCAGGGCGCAGACGAACTGACCTTTCTCGACATTACCGCCAGCTCGGACCAGCGAGCCACCATGGTACACGTGGTCGAGCAGGTGGCCGGCGAGGTGTTTATCCCGCTCACAGTCGGCGGTGGTATCCGTGAGGTCGCAGATATTCGCCGCATGCTTAATGCGGGTGCCGACAAGGTTGGCATCAATACCGCGGCAGTTTTTAATCCCGAGTTTGTGAAAGAGGCGGCAGAGCGTTTCGGTTCGCAGTGTATCGTGGTTGCCATCGACGCCAAGCAGGTGAGCGGTAGCGGTGAGCCAAAACGCTGGGAGATATTCACCCACGGTGGCCGCAAACCGACCGGTATCGATGCAGTCGAATGGGCACAACGCATGGTTGCCTATGGTGCCGGCGAGATCCTGCTGACCAGTATGGACCGCGATGGCACCCGCGACGGCTTTGACCTCGAGTTGACGCGCGCGGTGAGCGCTGCCGTTGATGTGCCGGTGATAGCCTCCGGCGGTGTCGGCAACCTGGAACATCTTGCCGAGGGCGTGACGCTTGGTTGTGCCGATGCGGTGCTGGCAGCCAGCATTTTTCACTTTGGGGAATACACGGTCGGAGAGGCAAAGCAGTACATGGCGGCACAGGGCATCGAGGTGCGGCTTTAGCTACAGGTACTTGCAGAGAGGTCGATGCATGAGCAGTGAAGATTGGCTGGATACCATCAAGTGGGATGCAGACGGACTGGTGCCGGCAATCGCGCAGGATGCCGGTGACGGGCGTATCCTGATGATGGCCTGGATGAACCGGGACGCGTTGCGGCTCACCGCAGCGGGTAAAACCGCCGTATACTGGTCGCGCTCGCGCCAGAAGCTGTGGCACAAGGGCGAGGAGTCCGGCCACCAGCAGCGGGTTAGCGAGATTCGCCTGGATTGTGATAATGATGTGATTATCCTGCAGGTTGAGCAATTGGGCGGGATTGCCTGTCATACCGGACGGCGCAGCTGTTTTTACCAGCGTCTGGAGGGTAATGACTGGGTGAGTGTGGAACCGGTGCTGAAAGATCCTGCTACCATTTATGGCAAGAATTGAGCGGTGACGGGCTAAAGGTATGAGTGACACACTGGAGAAACTGGCGGCAGTGATCGAGGAACGCAAGTCGGCCGGTGCCGATACTTCCTATGTTGCCGGTCTGCTCGACAAGGGCATGAATGCCATTCTGAAAAAGGTTGGTGAAGAGGCGACGGAAACCATCATCGCCGCGAAGGAAACCGATGATACGGCACTGGTGCACGAGACGGCCGACCTGTGGTTTCACACCCTGGTAATGCTGGCAGCGCGCGACCTGGGCCCAAACGCGGTACTGGCCGAACTGGAACGACGTTTCGGGGTTTCCGGTATCGAGGAAAAGGCGTCACGCAACAGCTGACGCACAACAGATTAAAATTATTTTGTGTACTGACACAGCTGGAGAAGTTTGATGGGTATTAGTGTATGGCAATTGTTGATTATCCTCGCGATTGTGCTGGTGCTGTTTGGTGCCAAGCGTCTGAAGAATGTCGGTTCCGACCTGGGCGGTGCTATCAAGGGTTTCAAGAAATCGATGCAAGATGGCGAGGATGAGGCCGGCAACCAGAGCCTGGAAGACAAGGAAGATCGCGTGATTGATGGTGAAGTCACGAAGCACGACAAGGACAAGGTGTAGACCGAATCCTTGTACAGGTCTACCAGACGGGTGCCGTATGTTTGATATCGGGTTTCTGGAAATTATCCTGATCGCGGTAGTGATGTTGCTGGTAGTCGGCCCCGAGCGCCTGCCGCGCGTTGCGCGTACGACCGGTTTGTGGATTGGCAAGATGCGTGGTTTCATGTCTTCGGTAAAGGCGGACATCGACCGCGAACTGGCCACCGAGGAACTCAAGAAGGCGCTTGCCAAGCAGGCAGCGGCGCCGGAGCTGGAAGAATTAATCGATGTTGTGAGCGGTGACCCACTGAAGTCCGCCTCAGACAAGTTGTCCGCTGATGTGACGACGGATTCCGCTGCCGATGACCGGCAACAGTAACCACACTTCGTCCGACACGGACACAGCTGCGGCCGATATCGAGCAGCCTTTTATTTCCCACCTGGTGGAATTGCGCGACCGCCTGCTGCGCGTGGTGCTGGCGGTCGCCGTGGTGTTCATCGTACTGATCCCGTTTGCAAACACCCTGTTCTCGGAACTGTCTGGCCCGCTCATGGCGCACATGCCAAGTGACAGCAGCATGATTGCAATTGAGGTCGCATCGCCTTTCCTGATCCCATTCAAGCTGACGTTGTTCCTGGCAGTATTCGCCAGCATACCCTTCATTCTCTACCAGGCCTGGTCATTCATTGCGCCGGGTCTGTACCGGCACGAACGTCGCCTGGTGGTGCCGCTGCTGGTATCCAGCACGCTGCTGTTTTATGCAGGGGCGGCGTTTGCCTATTTCGTGGTGTTCCCGCTGGTGTTTGCCTTCTTCACCAGTAGCGCGCCGGAAGGTGTCTCGGTCATGACCGACATCAGTCGTTACCTGGATTTTGTGCTGACCCTGTTTTTTGCCTTTGGCGCGGCGTTCGAGGTACCCATCGTCACCGTGTTGCTGGTCATGACCGGCATGTCGACACAGCAAAGCCTGAGGAAGAAGCGCCCATATATTATTGTTGGTGCCTTTGTCATAGGCATGCTGCTGACGCCACCCGATGTGATTTCACAAACACTGCTGGCGGTCCCCATGTGGCTGCTGTTTGAACTCGGGGTGTTTTTCTCCGGCTGGTTTGTCCGGCAAAAGGAGGTGGTGGCAGGGCAGGATGAGGAAACAGACGACTACAAGCCGCTCAGCGAGGCCGAAATGGATGCTGAACTCGACCGCATAGAGGACGAGGAGAAAGAGTAGGCAGCTTCAGGAAACGGTCTTGAGCCGGGATGCCTGCCTGTCCATGGTTGCAAGATCAACAGGATCACTGCACAGACCGATCTCGATCGGTACCGGCTTGCTGACGATATAGCCCTGGGCATAGTCCACAGATCGGA
>JAOUBY010000138.1 GCA_029860045.1 Gammaproteobacteria bacterium
CAGTGCGCTGGCGTAAGGAGCGATGACCAGGTCGTCTCCCAGCCCTCGCTTGAGGCCCAGCCCGGGCACGCCGAACGCCCGATATTGATAGACTTGGTGCATATCGGTGGCGTTATAGCATGACTCGGAAATGCCCCAGGGCACAGCGCGTTGTCGGCCGTATTCGATCTGGCGCGACACCGCGGCCTTGCATGTGTGCTCCAACAAGGTATTCTCGTAACTCGGCATTATCAGCCGCGGCATGAGGTACTCGAACATCGAGCCGCTCCACGAAATCAAGCTCACGTTGCCACCATGACTTGTCAGCAGGCGGCCGAGTGCGAACCAATGCTTCTGCGGTAACTGTCCCTGCGCTATGAGCAGGAAGCTGGCTAGGCGCGCTTCGGATGCCAGCAGGTCGTAGCAGGCCGGATCGCGGCGCCGTTCGCCCACGTCGTAACCTATGGTCAGCAAGCCGCACGACGTATCGTAGAGAAATGCAAAATCCATCACCGCTAGTTCGCGGCAACGATCCACCAAGTCATCAATGATTCTGAGCCGCTCCACCGCGCTTTTATAACGTGATCCTGCCACCGCTGCGGCTGACGACAGCGCATCAGTGCTAACCGCTCTCTCTCTGGCCAATTCCGCCAGTGTCGGGATGTTGCTGAAGTGCCGCGGCTCGGACACCAGGGAGCTAAGGTCATCTCGAAATGCACGGGATTGCTGGTCGAATGCCTGCGCCCAGTAATACAGTTCGCCATCGATATCAATATCCGCTGGCAGACATGCAACCAGCCCTCCACCAATACGGTGAATCTCATCAAGGAAGATTTCGACATCAGCCAGTGTCTGTGGCTGCCCGTTCAGTGTGCGTGAGTTTAGTGTATCCTGCAGAACCTTGATCTTCTTCGCAAGCTCCGGAGCGGGTGACGAGGGCAGGTGCTCGGCAAGCACCTGCAAGGTGTCCTGCAGGCCCTGAAACGAGTACGAGGACAGCACCGGTTGATCTGTCAACTCGAGCAGTCCTGCTTGCAAGGTGAGCAAGCTGCCGGCCAGGTTGCCGCTGTCCACCGAAGAGACGTATTGCGGGCGAAGCGGTTTCAGCGTGCGCGTATCGTACCAGTTGTAAAAATGGCCGCGGTAGCGTTCCAGCTTTTCCATCGTAGCCAGTGTGTTATCGGTAAGCCGCAGTAATTCTCCGGCGGAAATGTAACCGAAATCGTACGCAGCCAGGTTTGCCAACAGAGACATGCCGATGTTAGTGGGCGAAGTACGCGAAGCGATGGCCTGAACCGGATATTCCTGGAAGTTATCGGGCGGCAGCCAGTTGTCCTGTGGACCGACGAACTCCGCGAAGAAGCGCCATGTTCGCCGGGCCGATCCCCGCAGGAACGCCTGTTGATCAGCGGAAAAGTCCGGCACGGGGGACAAAAGCGGTATGCTGATCCACCAGCCGACGATTGGCGACACCAGCCAGAGCAACAAGACGGGCGCCCAGAAGAGCAGCTCCGCCGACCGGCTAACCACCAATGCGCAGGCCAGCGCCACCGCCAGAACAGGCGCGCTCCATATCTCCATAAAAAAATCGGTCAGCGTAAGGCGCGCGCTGCGATTTGCATAGGATTGCATATGCCAGAGCAACAAACCGCGTCGAGTGAACAGCATTCGCACACCCGAACGCAGGATCGCATCCAGGCAAATCAGCGTGTCGTAAGGCAAAAGGACCAACGTCAGCAAAGCGAGCACTATCGGGTGGCCTGCGGATTTGCTTGTCAGGAGCAGGTGCACCAGCCAATCACGTTCTTCAGGCTTACGAATGAGATCGATCAAGGCTCCCAGCAAGGTGGGCAAGAATAACACACCCATGACCAGCAGTGTCCAGACCCACGCCGATCCCGGACCAAACAGCCAACCACCTAACAGCAAGGCAAACAGCGACGGCGGCACGAGGCTGCGTCGGAGGTTGTCGAAAATTTTCCACACCGACAAGGCGGTGAGCGGGTTCGGTTGCCGCTTCGCCTTCGATACATTTGACCCAGGCGGTCCAGGCACGCGAGGGAGCAGCCAGCCGGCAATCTGCCAGTCGCCGCGTATCCACCGGTGTCGCCGGCTGGTCTCTATGGCGTAACTTGCCGGATGCTCTTCAATGAGGTCGACATCGGTCACCAGCGCCGAACGCGCATACCCGCTTTCCAGCAAGTCGTGACTGAGAATGAGATTCTCCGGAAAGCGTCCATCGACTGCCTGACGAAAAGCGTCCACATCGTAGATGCCCTTGCCGATGAACGACCCCTCCCCGAAAATATCCTGGTAGACATCCGATACCTCGCGCGTGTAGGGATCGATGCCCGATTCACCCGCGAACAGTTTCGCAAACAGTGACTGGCTTGCACTGGTCAGGCTGATCGAAGCGCGTGGTTGCAGGATCGCATAGCCTTCTACGATGCGTCCTTTGTCAGCATCGTAGACCGGCCGATTGAGAGGATGAGCGATGTTTCCTATAAGTGTGCGTGCCGTGTCGCGGGGCAGTTGCGTATCGGTATCCAGGGTGATGACGTACTTGATCGAACCGAGGATGGTCAAATCGCCGATACTATCAGAGAATGCAGTTTGGTCCCCTCCTCGCAGCAGGGCATTGAACTGCTCCAGTTTGCCGCGCTTGCGCTCATATCCCATCCACACCCGTTCGGATGGATTCCACACCCG
>JAOUBY010000030.1 GCA_029860045.1 Gammaproteobacteria bacterium
CCCAGCGCCTGGCGCGCAGGCTGTGCAATAATTGCAAAAAAGAACGCGACATACCCCAGGAGGCACTGCTCAAGGCAGGCTTCAGGGAAGACCAACTGGATGAGCTCACGGTCTACGAACCGATAGGTTGTGATAGCTGTACCAGCGGTTACAAGGGCCGTGTAGGCATCTACCAGGTCATGCCGGTCTCGGAAGAAATGGGACGTATCATTATGGAAGGTGGCAACTCGATGGAACTTGAAAACCAGGCACAAGCCGAAGGTGTCGCCGATCTCAGGGAATCCGGTCTGAAGAAAGTCATCGCCGGAATCACCAGTCTGGAAGAAATTGACCGCGTAACAAAGGAATAAGCCATGGCGGAAAAAGCACTCAAGCAACCCGATCTGTTTGTCTGGACAGGAACCGACAAGCGTGGTGTCAAGGTCAAGGGGCAGACCCGCGGGTCCAACCCGTCCCTGATCAGGGCTGACCTGCGCAAGCAGGGTATCAATCCACTCAAGGTTCGCAAACAGAGCAACCTGTTCAAGAAGACCGAGAAGAAAACGATCATCCCCAAGGATATCGCGGTCTTCTTCCGTCAGCTATCCACCATGATGGCCGCCGGTGTCCCGCTGGTACAGTCATTCGAGATTATCGGACGTGGCCATGAAAACGCCGGCATGCGCGAACTGCTCCTGAAGATCAAGGCCGATGTCGAGTCAGGCACCACTCTTTCGGAATCACTGGCCAAGCATCCCTACCATTTCGACGCACTGGTGGTCAGCCTGGTGAACGCCGGCGAGCAGGCCGGTGTGCTGGAAGCACTGCTCGACAACATTGCCACCTACAAGGAAAAGACCGAGGCCCTCAAGGCCAAGATCAAGAAGGCGCTGTTCTACCCCACGGCAGTTATTATCGTGGCCTTTATTGTCACCGCCATCCTGCTGATCTTCGTGGTGCCGCAGTTCGAGCAACTGTTCAACAACTTTGGCGCCGACCTGCCGGCCTTTACCCGCGTCGTGGTGAACATGTCGGAATTCATGCAGGCCTACTGGTGGCTCGTATTTGGCATCCTGATTGGTACAGGCGTGGGATTCATACAGGGCAAACGGCGTTCGCGCAGGTTCGCCCGTATGCTGGACAGGACCGTTCTCAAGATACCGATTGTCGGCCCGATCATGCACAAGGCTGCCGTGGCCCGCTTTGCACGCACCCTGTCCACCATGTTCACCGCCGGTGTACCGCTGGTGGAGGCACTTGAATCGGTTGCCGGCGCCACCGGTAACGTGGTGTATTCCGATGCCACGTTGATGATCCGTGACAGCGTCGCAACCGGCCAGCAACTGCAATTTGCCATGAGCCAGACCGGCCTGTTCCCGAACATGGTGGAACAGATGGTCGCCATTGGCGAGGAATCCGGTGCGCTGGATTCCATGCTGTCCAAGGTTGCCGACTTCTTTGAACAGGAAGTCGACGATGCCGTTGATGCACTCAGTAGTCTGCTGGAACCGCTCATCATGTCTATTCTTGGCATCCTGATCGGCGGCCTGGTTGTCGCAATGTACCTGCCCATCTTCAAGATGGGTGCTGCCATCTGATCCGCGCGGCGCGCCAGCATCATGCTGTACGCCAGCGGGCTTGACTAGCACATGGAGGTGCTACAGCTGCTCGAGCAATCCACGCTGTTCCTGTTGCTGACAACGGGTGCGCTCGGACTGGTCGTGGGCAGCTTCCTCAACGTGGTCATTTACCGACTGCCGGTCATGCTGGAGCAGGCCTGGCGAGCCGAGTGCAGCGAACTGGCTGGTGATGAGGCCGCGGGGAACACTGATAAAGAAACTCTCAACCTGCTGACGCCGGCATCACGCTGCCCGCATTGCAACCACCGCATCGGCGCGCTCGAAAACATCCCGGTACTCAGCTACCTGTACCTGAAAGGCCGTTGTGCCGGCTGCCAGGCACCGATCTCGATACGCTACCCGCTGGTTGAATCGGTAACGGCCATCCTGTCCGTCATCGTCGCTGCACAGTTTGGTTACTCTGTACAGACACTGGCGGCATTGCTGTTCACCTGGGCACTGATCCCGTTGTTCATGATCGATTTCGATCGCCAGATCCTGCCCGACTCGATCACCCTGCCCCTGCTGTGGGCCGGCCTGTTGCTCAGCCTGTCCGGGGTGTTTGTGGACAGCGCCACCAGCATTATCGGTGCCGCGGCAGGCTACCTGTCACTCTGGTCGATCTACCACCTGTTCCGGCTGCTGACCGGCAAGGAAGGCATGGGATACGGTGATTTCAAACTACTTGGCGCCATCGGCGCCTGGGTCGGCTGGCAGGCGCTGCCGGTAGTGATCCTGTTCTCATCCGTGGTGGGCGCCGCTATCGGTATCAGCCTGGTCCTGTTCAAGGGGCGCGACCATAATCTGCCCATGCCGTTCGGGCCATTCCTGGCCGCCGCCGGCTGGTTGACACTACTATGGGGAAACGACATCATCAGCCTTTATTTACGCTGATGTGCCCGTGACCTTCCCGGCTACCAAACCACCACAATCCGGCAATAACAAAGACAGGCCACTGGTCGTCGGCCTGACCGGCGGGATCGGCAGTGGAAAATCCACGGTGGCGGACCTGTTTACAGAGCTTGGTGTTCCGGTCATCGATGCCGACCGGCTGGCGCGCGAACTGGTCAACCCCGGTCAACCCGCCTTCAACGAAATCATCGCGCAGTTCGGCGACGCCTGCCTGCAGCCGGACGGCACCCTGGACCGGGCCTGGCTGCAACAGCGAATATTCTCCGATCCACCCAGTAAACAGCAGCTTGAAGCCATCCTGCACCCGAAAATCCGCCAGCGCATGCAGGAACTGATTGCGGAAATCCGTGCCCCTTACTGCCTCGCCGTGATTCCGCTGCTGCTGGAGACACGACAGACTGACCTGGTCGATCGTATCGTGGTCGTCGACCTGCCGGAAAAAGAACAGCTCAAACGGGTTGCCGCGCGTGACAGCCTGCCACAGCATGTTATTCTCGACATTATGTCAACGCAGGCGGATCGGGAAACACGTCTGGCAGCGGCCGACGACATCATCGATAATGACACCGACACGGCGGCTCTCGGCAAGCGTATACAGGAGTTACATATGCAATTCATGGAAATCACACATGGGCACTAGCCCCAATAAACGCATTGTGAACACCGGCGCAGCTACTGAAGAGAAGACCGCTGCCGCCGCCAGGTCCCGACCATCAGCACAGCCTGTGTCCGATACCATTTTCTATGAACAGCCCCTGAACGAGCGCACCCGCACCTTCCTGCGACTGGAATACCTGTTCCGCCAGGCCGGTCACCACCTTGACAGCGATACCGAGTGGGACAGCCGCGCCACCATGAACTGCATTCTTGAGATCGTGGATATCTTTGGTAATACCAACCTGAAATCCGAGGTCATCAAGGAACTGGATCGACACTCATCCAACCTGAAGCGGCTCGATCAGAACCCGGCCGTTGATCGCTCACAACTTGCCACGCTGCTGGACAGGATCAACACCCGGATTGAAGGCATGCACTGCATCGATGGCCAGATCGCCAGCGAGCTGAAATCAAGTGAATTCCTGAACAGCATCCGCCAACGCAGCGCCATACCCGGCGGTACCTGTGACTTTGATCTACCGGCCTTTCATTACTGGCTGCAGCAGGCCCCGGAACAACGCAAGCAGGACCTGGTGCGCTGGCTGGGCAGTTTTGATTCCATCGGCCAGTCAATCCAGCTGATTCTCTCCATGACCCGCGATAGCACACCGCTGAAACCCGAGCTGGCGCAACACGGTGTCTACCAGCGCACCCTGGACTCCAGCCTGCCCTGCCAGCTGATACGTATTGCCCTGCCGGGCAACCTGCCCTTCTTTGCCGAGCTCAGCGGCGGACGCCACCGCTTTACCGCACGCTTCCTGCAGTTCTCGACCGCGGAAGAACGCGCCCGCCAGACCGACCAGGATGTCGAGTTCAAACTGGCTTGCTGCGTGATCTGAACGGCCACCCCATGCCGGACAACAGGCAACCTTATCGCCGTGTACCCTGCCCGAACTGCGGGACACTGATTGAATGGAGTCCAGAGCAGCGCTGGCGGCCATTCTGCTCGGAACGCTGCCGATTGATCGATCTTGGCAGCTGGCTGGATGAGCGTAACCGCATCCCGGGAACGGAAGCGGCACCGGGTGATCCGTCTGGCACAGAGGACTAGCACCACCTGTAGCGACATCACCTGCCTTGCGTGCTGGTCAGATCCTGTGAATCATTTGCCCGCTGTGTCCAGCGGTTGGCTGATGCTGAATGCACCCCGTATATCGCCGATTTTGTATCCCAGCGCCTGGTCGTTGGGATACAGTATTTCCAGCCGCTCCCTGGCCGTTGAATCAATTTGCTCACCGTGACAGGCCAGGCATAGCCGGGCGGTCGGAATCGCCTTCATATAACGCAACTCGCTGATCCCGTCCTGACGAATAACCTCATAGTGTTCCATCTTCGCCGGGTCCTCGCCTGCACGCCTGCGTTCCTCGAAAGACTCGAGCACAGAGCGCTCCCATGTATCCGGCGCATTGGCTGGATTCCTGACTTTGAGACTGGTTCGGCCCACATCCCAGCCATTGCGAACACTGTAGGTATTCGCGATTCCCGGTGCGGACAGGTTACACACGCTGATGGCATTGACCGGGCCACCATCCTGCATGCCCGCAAGCAATTCCTGCTTGAGCGTCTGCATGAACTCTCTTGCTGTTGCCCGGCTGCTATCAACTTCCGCACTGTAATCACCTGAGTGGGCGATGGAAATTACCGCCATGCCAAGCACTAAAAACGTCACTATCTGTCGCATGCAATACCTCGATTCCCGGGAAATTCTTCCTGAAGAAGGGGTATACAGACTGAATGAATCAGCGTTGTCAGGACTTGATTTCGGTCAAACAACCGGTATTTTCATAACTACATGTGACATCTCATGCTGTCCGGGCACTACTCAGGTCCGGTACTCGGCGTTTATCTTCACGTAATCATATGACAGGTCACAGGTCCAGACCTGTTCCGCGGCCTTGCCACGACCCAGCACAACCCGCACCTCGTACTCTGTACGATCCATCACGCGCTGCCCGTCGGCCTCGGTATATTCAGGCGCTCGCCCGCCGGCACGCACAATGCACACCTCGTCGAGATAGATTTCCACGCCATTGATGTCAAGCGCGTCGATACCGGCGCGTCCTACCGCTGCCAGTATGCGCCCCCAGTTCGGGTCACCGGCAAACAGTGCCGTCTTCACCAGTGGTGAGTGTGCAATGGTGTAGGCAACCTGCAGGCACTCGGCACTGTCTGCCCCCTGCTCGACACTGACCGTGACAAAACGGGTTGCCCCCTCGCCATCACGTACGATCGCCTGCGCCAACTCCACACAGACAGCGCTAACGGCCTCGCAGAGTGCCGCATACGCCGCACTGCCCTGTGCAACCTCAACCGGGGTCGCACCGGTGGCAACCAGCACACAGGCATCATTGGTGGAGGTATCGCCGTCAACGCTGATGCGGTTGAAGGACTGTTCGACTGCACTCGCCAGGCAATCCTGCACGGCCTCCGGTGCCAGTGCGGCATCGGTTCCGATAAATGCCAGCATGGTGGCCATGTCGGGGCGGATCATGCCTGCCCCCTTGGCAATGCCGGTCACCGTCACCTGCTGCCCATCGAGGTCGATTTGCCGTGATGCGCCCTTGGCAACCGTATCGGTGGTCAGGATGCCGCCGGCGGCCTCTGCCCAGCCCCGTTCCGACAGGTTCGCGTAAGCAGCCGGCAGACCGGCAATGATTTTCCCGACCGGTAACGGCTCACCGATCACACCGGTGGAAAAAGGCAGCACGGCAGCCGCATCACAGTCGGCATGTTCTGCAAGAGCCGCACAACATTGCCGCGCATCGTTTATTCCGGTCGCACCGGTACCGGCATTGGCATTGCCGGTATTGACCAGCAGCAGCGCCGGGGCGCCCTGCTGAAGATGCTCGCGCGCAACCGTAACGGGCGCAGCACAGAAGGCATTGCGAGTGAAAACGGCGGCACAGCAGGCACCCGGCGCCAGCGCCATCACCACCAGGTCCGGGCGGCCGGCCTTACTGATACCGGCCGCAGTCGTACCCAGGCGGAAGCCGGCTACCGGGTGTAATTCGGGTAAGGGTGCTTTCTCCATGATCAGTGTTCCTGACTCATCACTCGTCATTGCGAGCGGAGCGAAGCAATCTCGTAACCAGTGAAGCAGCCATTAACAGATTGCTTCGCTCCGCTCGCAATGACGAAACAATTGACAGCCGTTCAGGTCAGCTTGCCGTGACACTGCTTGAATTTTTTGCCGGAACCGCACGGACACGGCTCGTTGCGTCCCACCTTGCGGCCATCGCGGGTAAACGGACGCTGCTCGCTTCCCTCCGCCTGTCCCGGCGTTTCTTCCTGCATGGAATCGGCGTTGGCATGCCGGAAATTCATCTCGGCCTTGCTGCGACGCTGCTCCTCCACGGCCTCGACATCCGACTCGGCACGCACCTGCACGCGCGTCAGCACGCTGACCACCTCGTGCTTGATGCGGTCCAGCATGGACTCGAACATGGCAAAGGCCTCTTTCTTGTATTCCTGCTTCGGATCCTTCTGCGCATAACCGCGCAGCCCGATACCCTGGCGCAGGTAGTCCATGGCGCCCAGGTGTTCTTTCCAGGACGCATCCAGCACCTGCAGCATCACGGCCTTCTCGAAGTGACGCACCACCTCCACACCCGCCTGCTGCTCTTTCTCGCGGTAGGCCGCGATCATGCTCTCCAGTATCCGCTCGCGCAGGGTCTCCTCGTGCAGTTCGTCGTCTTCATCAAGCCATTGCTGCACCGGCAACTCGAATCCGTATTCACGCTGCAGCGCCTCTTCCAGGCCCGGCACATCCCACTGGTCGTCCATGCTGGCCGGCGGTATGTATGTGCTGATCAGCGCATTCACCATGTCCGTGCGAATGGCATCGACGATATCCGAGACATCGTCTGTCTCCATCAGTTCGTTGCGCTGCTCGTAGACCACCTTGCGCTGGTCGTTGGCCACGTCGTCAAATTCCAGCAGGGTCTTGCGGATGTTGTAGTTATGCGCCTCGACCTTGCGTTGTGCGTTCTCGATGGCCTTGGAGACCCACGGATGCTCGATGGCCTCGCCTTTCTCCATACCCAGTTTCTGCATCAGCCCGGATACGCGGTCCGAGGCAAAGATGCGCATCAGGTTATCCTTCAGTGACAGATAAAAACGGCTCGATCCCGGATCACCCTGGCGGCCGGAACGCCCGCGCAGCTGGTTATCGACCCGGCGGGACTCGTGCCGTTCAGTGCCAACGATATGCAGACCACCCGCGGCAAGCACCTTCTCATGGCGCTGTTTCCATTCGTCGGTAAGCTTGTCTTTCGTCGCCTCGTCCGGGTTCTCCAGGTCATCCAGCTCGACCTGCAGGTTACCGCCCAGCACAATGTCGGTGCCGCGACCGGCCATGTTGGTTGCGATGGTAATGGTGCCCGGACGACCCGCCTGGGCGATGATCTGGGCCTCTTTCGCATGCTGCTTTGCGTTCAGCACGGCGTGCTTGATTTTTGCCTTGTCGAGCAGTTTGGACAGGTACTCGGACGTCTCCACTGAAGCCGTGCCCACCAGCACCGGCTGCCCGCGCTGCTGGCAGTCGCGCACATCTTCCATAATGGCATCGAACTTCTCTTCCATACTGAGAAACACAAGGTCTCCCATGTCCGCGCGGACCATTGGATGGTGGGTGGGGATCACGACCACCTCCAGTCCGTAGATCTGCTGCAGTTCGAACGCCTCGGTGTCCGCGGTACCGGTCATGCCGGACAGTTTGCTGTAGGTCCTGAAATAATTCTGGAACGTGATCGACGCCAGCGTCTGGTTCTCGTTCTGGATCTGCAATCCTTCCTTGGCCTCGACGGCCTGGTGCAGACCCTCTGACCAGCGCCGCCCCGGCATGGTGCGCCCGGTGAATTCATCGACGATCACCACCTGCCCATCCTGCACGATGTAATCGACATCCTTGCTAAACAGCAGGTGTGCACGCATCGCGGCATTGACATGGTGCATGATGTTCAGATTGCCGGCATCGTAAAGACTCTCGCCTTCCTTTAGCAGTCCCTGGCGTGCCAGCAGCGCCTCGACATGCTCATGCCCGGCTTCGGTCAGGTAGATCTGGCGGCTTTTCTCTTCCAGGGTGTAGTCGCCAGGACCGTCTTCCTCTTCCTGCTTCTGTAATTCCGGCACCAGCGCATTCATCTTCGTGTACAGGTCGGAACGCTCATCAACCGGACCGGAAATAATCAGCGGCGTACGGGCCTCATCGATAAGGATGGAATCGACCTCGTCGACAATGGCGAAGTTACGATCATTCTGGAAACGATCCTGGGTAGTGAAGGCCATGTTATCGCGCAGATAATCAAAGCCGTATTCATTGTTGGTGCCGTAGGTAATGTCCGCCTGGTAGGCCGCACGTTTTTCCTCGAATGGCTGACCGGCAACGGTCACCCCGGTAGTCATGCCAAGAAACTCGAACACCTTGCCCATCCAGCCGGCGTCACGCCGCGCCAGGTATTCGTTGACCGTGACAATATGCACGCCATTGCCGCTCAGCGCATTGAGGTAGGCAGGCAGCGTTGCCACCAGTGTCTTGCCCTCGCCGGTACGCATTTCGGCAATCCTGCCCTGGTGCAGCACCATGCCACCAATCAGCTGCACGTCATAATGGCGCAGACCCAGGGCCCGTTTGGCAGCCTCGCGCACGACCGCAAACGCCTCGGGTAACAGGTCATCCAGTGTCTCGCCGTCGACCAGGCGCTGGCGGAATTCATCTGTTTTGGCGCGCAACGCCTCATCAGACAGGTCTGCGATACCCGCCTCCAGATCATTGATCCGGGCAACCGCACGCGACATACGCTTCAGTTGCCGGTCGTTGCGGCTACCAAACAGCTTGTTGAAAATATTAAATGCCATGGAATTCCTGACGCCAGGTAAAAGATTGAAAGTCGGAAATGATACCGCATGTGCCTGCAAATTAGCAGGGATCAGGGACGATCATGAGACGCGCGGTTAGCGAACCCACCCGGCAGGGGGGGTAGATTTACTTGCCGGTGTACCTGGCAGGATTAACGGTCTTGCCGTTGCGCAGCACCTCGAAGTGGACATGCGGGCCCGTTGAGCGCCCGGTCGACCCCATCAGTGCGATCTGCTGGCCTTTTTTGACCGTATCACCGGCCTTGACCAGGTTCTTCTGGTTGTGCCCGTAACGCGTAACGTAGCCGTTACCATGATTCACCTCGACCAGGTAGCCATAACCGGAGCGCTTCCCGGCCCAGTTCACCACGCCATCACCCACGGCAACCACCTCAGAGCCCCTCTTACCGGCAAAATCGAGGCCATGGTGGAAGTCCTGCTTGCCGGTAAACGGGTCGTTGCGCTTGCCATACCTGGAAGACAGCCAGCCATCCTGTATCGGACGCCCTGACGGCATCACCCGCTCCTTCAGACTGCGGCTCATTAGCAGGCTCTCCAGCACCGAGAGCTTCTGCTCACGGTCCGCCAGTTCGGCGTCCAGCCCGTCCAGCATCTCCAGGATGTCATTGAAATCGGCCGACTTGCCCGCCGCCGCCTCGTGCGGGCCACCCATGGGCGGCAACGCGTCAAAATTGAATTCTGCCTTGTCCAGGTCACCCTGGCTGACCAGGCGTTCGCCCAGCGCGTTCAGGCGCAGCATTTCACCCTGCATCTGGCCAATGCGTAGCGTCAGGGCATCCAGATCGGCAGCTGCCTGCTGGCGCAGACTCTCGATCTCGGCCTGCTGGAGCTGCACCACGTCACGCCATTCAGCAATATAATTCATTTCGTCCTCGCCAATCCGGACACCAATATAGAGCGTGGTGACCACGACCAGCAGCGTACTCAGGAGCAGGGTAGCCAGCACACGCACGGGTTGGAACTCGAAATTCCAGACCTGTCCCCGCCGGTTTGTAAACAGTATGATGTTCATGTTGGTTGCCGTTTTACCGGTTTATGAATATTCCTTTAAAAATCAATAAGATTATAAAATCCGGCGCACAATCCCGGTTGTTGGCGCGGGCCCGCTTGCTGGCCGACCTGGATGCCCAGTTACAGACCCTGCTGGTACCGCCCCTGCAACAACATTGCCGGGTGCTGGCACTGCGCGAGCCGGTGCTGGTGCTGGCAGCCGATTCGCCGGTCTGGGCGGTTCGGCTGCGCTTTCATGCCCCGCAACTCGTCAAGCGGCTTTCTCTGCCCCAGTCCATGCGGCTGCGCTCGATCCGGGTGCGGGTGCGTCCACCGCAGGGCGATGGAGCCGCAATACCACTCAAGCCGGTACGCCGTCGCGGCCACGGGGGTACTGCCGCCATAAAACAGGCCGCAGAGACTATATCGGACCCTGCGCTGAAAACTTCACTGCTGAGACTGGCCAGCCACCAGGAAAAACGCTGAACCGTACGGCTCAGTGCCCGGCAACCGCAGCAAGGAACTGTTTCAACCGGCAGGAACAGGCTGAAGAAAGGAGATCGGAGCCTCGCTTACATCTTCAAAAGTCACTTCTTCCCAGGCCGATTCGTCGGCCACCAGCGCTCGTAACAACTTGTTGTTCAAGGCATGTCCCGACTTGTAGCCCTTGAACGCTCCAATCAGGCTGTGACCGAGCAGGTAGAGATCACCAATCGCATCCAGAATCTTGTGTTTTACAAACTCGTCGCGGTAACGCAGACCGTCTTCGTTCAGAACCCGGTAATTATCCAGCACCACGGCGTTGTCGAGACTGCCGCCCAGCGCCAGTTGGCGCTCACGCAGCTGTTCGATTTCATGCATGAATCCAAAGGTCCGCGCACGGCTCACCTCCTTTACAAAGGAAGTGGTGGAAAAGTCGATCTCTGAGTGCTGGGTGTTGGACTTGAATACCGGGTGATCAAATTCAATGGTGAAACCCACCTTGAAACCATCAAAGGGCTCAAAGCGTGCAACCTTGTCGCCATCCTCAACCTGTACCGGGCGCTTGATCCGGATGAAGCGCTTGGCTGCATTTTGCTCCTCGATGCCTGCTGACTGGATCAGGAACACAAACGGGCCGGCGCTGCCGTCCATGATCGGCACCTCTGCCGCACTCAGATCAACATAGGCGTTATCGATGCCAAGCCCGGCCATGGCGGAAAGCAGGTGCTCGACAGTGGAAATCCTGGTCCCGCTGTTGACCAGCGTGGTCGACAGGCGCGTGTCACCGACATTTTCCGGACGCGCGGGAATCTGCACGACCTGTTCCAGGTCGACACGACAGAACACGATACCGGTATCCACCGGTGCCGGCCGCAGCGTAAGGTAAATTTTCTCGCCAGTGTGCAGACCCACGCCGGTAGCGCGGATCACGTTCTTGAGAGTACGTTGCCGAATCATGGCCTTGCAATTCCTCTAAATAATGAGCCGCATTCTATGACAAGTACCGGGAAAGCCGCGCGCATATTAGCACACGCTCATTAAGCTGCCTAGAAGATGGTCACATTCTGATGGGTTGACAGCCAAAAAGTTCACATCAGAGGACCTGATGCGCTTATAAGCATGTCATATAGCCGGCCGCGGCAGGCAGCGACCGGGCCGTACCCGGCCCGGTCGACACCGCCCCGCCTGTCAGTCCGCCTGGCGGCGCAGAAATGCCGGAATATCCAGGTAGTCCATATCCTCGGCGGAGTTCCCTCCCGTGGCCTGGGCACGCTGTGCGGCCTTGTTCTTGTTGCGCAGGACAGTCGGGCGATCATAGTTCTCGTCACTCGCGTCACTCGCGTCACTCATGGACTCGTGATTCACGTGTACCAGTGACGGCTTCTCGGCGGGCTTTTTTGCATCCATCCCCAGACCGGTGGCGACCACGGTCACGCGCAGTTCATCGCGCATGTCAGGATCAATCACGGTGCCCACCACCACGGTGGCATTCTCGGAGGCAAACTCCTTCACCGTGTTGCCAACTTCCTCGAATTCGCCGATACCGAGGTCGAGACCGGCGGTGACATTCACCAGGATGCCGTTGGCGCCCATCAGGTCGATGTCTTCCAGCAATGGACTGGCCACGGCTGCCTCGGCCGCCTCACGTGCGCGGTCGTCGCCCTTGGCCGTGCCGGAACCCATCATGGCCATGCCCATCTCGGACATCACCGTGCGCACATCGGCAAAGTCGACGTTGATCAGGCCCGGGCGGGTGATCAGTTCGGCAATACCCTGCACGGCACCCAGCAGCACGTCATTGGCGGACTTGAACGCATCCAGCAGGCTGATCTGCTTGCCCAGCACCGACTGCAGTTTCTCGTTCGGTATGGTTATCAGGGAGTCCACGTACTGGCTCAGCTCCTTGATGCCATTATGCGCAACATGCAGACGGCGGCTGCCCTCAAAGGTAAACGGCTTGGTCACCACTGCCACGGTCAGGATGCCCAGTTCCTTGGCAACCTGGGCCACCACCGGTGCCGCACCGGTTCCGGTACCACCACCCATGCCGGCGGTAATGAACACCATATCGGAACCCTCAATGACCTCGGCAATGCGGTCACGATCTTCCTGTGCAGCCTGGCGGCCCACATCCGGGTTGGCGCCGGCACCCAGGCCCTTGGTAATGGAGCTGCCAATCTGCAACGTGGTGCGTGCCGACATGTTCTGCAATGCCTGCGAGTCGGTATTCGCACAAATAAATTCCACGCCATCGATGCTGGCATCAACCATGTGCTGCACGGCATTGCCGCCGCCACCACCGACACCGATCACCTTGATAACCGCGCTTTGTCCACATGAATCCAGTAGTTCAAACATGATGTCTCCTCCTTACAGAAACAACAAAAGTAGCCCTGAAAAATTAATTAATAAGTGCCGCGCCAACCTCTTGAACACGGCCTCACTGCCTGTCACCCAAAAACTAGAAATTGCCCTGAAACCATCCCTTCATCCTGTCCCATACCCCGCGTACGCCCTTGCCCAAACCCATATCCATAGACCGTTGATCACGATTGTGATGCCCGAACAACAACAGCCCGACACCGGTCGCGAATATCGGGTTGCGAATCACGTCCACCAGGCCGGTAACGTACTGGGGTACGCCCAGGCGCACCGGCATGTGGAAAATTTCTTCAGCGAGGTCGATCAGGCCCTCGATCTTGGCACTGCCACCGGTCAGCACGATGCCCGATGCCACCAGGTCCTCGAAGCCGCTGCGGCGCAACTCGGCCTGGATCAGCGTCAGCAGTTCCTCGTAACGCGGCTCGACCACCTCGGCCAGTGTGTGGCGCGCCAGCTGCCGCGGCGGCCGGTCGCCGACGCTCGGCACCTCGATACTTTCATCGGCGCTCGCCATATGCGTCAGCGCACAGGCGTACTTGATCTTGATTTCCTCGGCACTCTGCGTCGGCGTACGCAGCGCGACCGCGATATCGTTGGTCACCTGGTCACCGGCAATCGGTATCACCGCGGTATGACGGATGGCGCCCTCGGTAAACACCGCGATGTCGGTGGTGCCACCGCCGATATCGACGATACACACGCCCAGATCCTTTTCGTCATCGGTCAGCACCGAGTAACTGGAGGCAAGCTGCTCAAGGATAATGTCATCCACTTCCAGCCCACAGCGGCGCACGCACTTGATGATGTTTTGTGCCGCACTGACGGCACCAGTCACCATGTGCACCTTCGCCTCCAGGCGCACCCCGGACATGCCGACCGGCTCGCGGATCCCTTCCTGGTTATCGATCACGAAATCCTGCGGCAGGATATGCAGTATCTTCTGGTCGGCCGGGATCGCCACCGCGCGCGCGGCATCGATCACCCGCTCGACATCACTCGAGGTCACTTCCTTGTCACGAATGGCGACGATGCCATGTGAATTCAGGCTGCGAATGTGGCTGCCGGCAATCCCGGCGTACACCGAATGGATCTGGCAGCCGGCCATCAACTCCGCCTCTTCCACCGCACGCTGAATGGAGTGCACGGTCGATTCGATATTGACCACCACGCCCTTCTTCAGACCGCGCGACGGGTGCGAGCCGATACCGATAACTTCCAGCTCACCGTCCGGCAACACTTCCCCGACAATCGCGACCACCTTGGAGGTCCCGATATCCAGCCCTACAATCAGATTCTTTTCCGTCTTCTTTGTCATACTCAACCCTTGTCCTGCCTAACCCTGTCTGTCGGCATCGTGTTCCCACAACACCGAGAAACCATTGCTGTAACGCAGATCCACACGCTGCAACTCAACCAGGCGTCCGGCAAACACACCCGGATACGCGCGCACAAAGCGCTGCAATCGCAGCCAGGGCTCGGCCCGACCCAACCACAGCTGCACATCATCGTTCAGCCGCACGGACCAGGCGCGGCGCTCATCCAGCGCAATCTGCTGCACCTGCAGCCCGAGCGCAGCCAGTGTCTGCGTCGCCTGGCGGTATTGCGCCAGCACTTTTTGCTCCTGACCCTGCGGCCCGCTCAGCCGCGGCAACTCCAGCGCAGCGGCCTTTTGCTGAGGGAAAAACGCCTCGCCCTGCGCGTTCAGGTAACCACTTTCCTGCCAATGCGCCACTGGCTGCTGCTCCACAATCTGCACACGCAGGGTTTCCGGCCAGACGCGTTGCACTGATGCCTTGTGTACCCATGGCAACTGCTCGGCTGCCTTGCGGGTGGCCGCCACGTCGACGGTAAAAAAACCAGCCTCTACATGCGATGCAATGGCCGCCTGCAGATCCTCTTTCATGAGATAACGGAAATCACCCTTGACCTCGACGACGGCCAGCGGGAAGCGGTAGGGATCCGCCATCCAGCGCATCCCCAGCACGGTTGCCAGTGCCAGCAGCGTCAGCAACAGCAGACCTGACAGTGTGCGTGCGCGCAGACGCATCAGCGCCCACACCTGCTGCAGGATGGTCTGCTCACGCCTTGGCACGTCGTCCCTCCTGCGAGTGGTTGCCTGCATGGGCAAGACTGCTGTCGAGGATACGCAGCACCAGCCGGATAAAATCCATACCCACGGCCTGCGCCGCCATCGGCACCAGGCTGTGATCAGTCAACCCGGGCACGGTATTCACCTCGATGAACCACGGCTCACCGGCATCATCGAGCATGAAATCCACGCGTCCCCAGCCCGCTGCGCCGAGTGCGTTAAACGCGGCCAGTGACAACTGCTGCAACGCGCGCTCGCGCTCCTCATCCAGCCCGCAGGGAACCAGGTAGCGCGTACTGTCGGACTGGTACTTCGCCTCGTAGTCATAGAAGGCATGCGGCGTCTCCAGGCGTATCAGCGGCAGTACCGTCTCGCCGAGAATGCCGGCGGTGTATTCCTGCCCGGTAACCCACTGTTCGGCCAGCACGCAATCGTCGTATTGCACGGCATCCTGCCAGGCCTGCGGCAGTGCCGCTGCGCTTTCCACCTTGCTGATACCGATGCTGGACCCTTCATGTGCGGGCTTCACAACCAGCGGATACTGCAGACTGCCGGCGGCCTGCACGGCCTCCTCTGCATTACCCAGCACGGCAAACGCCGGCGTCGGAATGCCCGCACTCTGCCACACCTGCTTGCTGCGCAACTTGTCCATACCCAGCGCGGAACCGAGCACACCGCTACCGGTATAGGGCATGCCAAGCGTTTCGAGCATGCCCTGCACCACGCCGTCCTCACCTCCACGCCCGTGCAACGCAATAAACGCGCGCGTGAAATCACCCTCAACCAGGGTCTCGTGCAATCTGCCCGCCGCGGGATCCACCGCGTGCGCATCCACGCCCGCCGCCTGCAACGCGGCAAGCACCGCGTTGCCGCTGTTTAACGACACCGCGCGCTCGGCCGAGTCGCCGCCCAGCAACACCGCGACCTTGCCGTATGTCTGCAGCATGTCGGCGCCCTGTGACTGCATCAGTCCCGCGCCTCCATTGCCTCACCAACGATGCGCACTTCGGGTTCCAGCCGCACACCCTGCAACTGCTCTACCGTGCCCTGCACCTGTAACAGCAGGGTCTCGATGTCGGCCGCACTGGCATTACCGGTATTGATAATAAAATTTGCGTGCTTCCCGGAAACCTGCGCACCACCCAGCCGCTTGCCTTTCAGGCCGCTCGCCTCGATCAGGCGCGCGGCATGATCACCGGGTGGATTGCGGAACACCGACCCACAGCTGTTTTGCTGCACCGGCTGACTGGCACCCCGCTTTGCAAGCAGCTCCCGGATACGCTCCTGTGCCTGCGCGGCATCGCCGCGCTCCAGCAACAGGTGCGCGGCGACAAACCATTCATCCGCCACACCGGTAACCGACCGGTAGCCAACCTGGAATTCATCAGGGGTTCGGGTATGCAACTGTCCCGCACGGTCCACGGTCTCTACCGCCGCAACATGCGCCCAGGTCTCACCACCAAAGGCACCGGCATTCATGGCCAGCGCACCACCCATGCTGCCGGGAATGCCGGCCAGGAATTCCACCCCGGTCAAACCGGCACGACTCGCGGTGCGCGCCACCTTGGCGCAGCTGACACCGGCGCCGGCACGCAGCAGTTGCGCGTCGAGCCACTCCAGCCCGGTCAGGGCACCGAACACCTGGATCACGGTGCCGGGGAACCCGCCATCACGCACCAGCAGGTTACTGCCCAGCCCCAGCCACAACAGTGGCTCCTGCTCATCCATGTCGGCAAGAAAACTGCACAGGTCATCGAGATCCGCCGGACAGTAGAAGCGCTGCGCCTTGCCGCCGGCGCGCCAGCTGGTATGCCGGTCCATCGGCTCATTGAACCGCAATTCACCGCGCCAGGCCTGTGTTTGTTGCGCCGCCATCATTCTGCATTCACCTGGCTGACTGAAAGCCCGGCGACCAGTTGTTGCGCGGCACTACCGATATCGCCGGCGCCCAGTGTCAACAGCACATCACCGTCGGCGAGCAGGTCATTCAAGACGGTCGGCAACGCGTCCAGGTCCTCGACGAACACCGGATCAACCTGCCCGCGTGCGCGAATACCGCGCGCCAGTGCGCGCCCGTCGGCACCGGCAATGGGTGCCTCGCCGGCCGCGTAGACCTCGCACAACACCAGCACATCGACCTCGGACAGCACCTGCACAAAGTCATCAAACAGGTCACGGGTGCGGCTATAGCGATGCGGCTGAAACACCACCACCAGGCGTCGCTCCGGCCAGCCGGCGCGCACCGCAGCCAGCGTCGGTTCCAGCTCGCGCGGGTGATGAGCGTAATCGTCAATCAGCAGCACCCGGCCCGCCGCCGCTGTGATCTCGCCGGCGATCTGGAAGCGCCTCCCGATACCCTGGAAACCGGCCAGCGCCTGCTGGATCGCCGCGTCAGAGACACCCAGTTCGGTGGCCACGGCAATGGCGGCCAGTGCGTTCAATACATTGTGCTGACCGGGCAGGTTGAGCGTTATCGGCAACGCCTCCGCATGGTCCGGGCGATGCACGTTGAAGTGGGTTTGCGCACCGCTCTGGCGTACCTCGCTGGCACGCACGTCTGCTTTCGAATGTATGCCGTAGGTAATCACCGGACGGGTAACCTCGGCGAGGATGCCCTCGACCTCCGGGTCGTCCAGGCACAGTACGGCCAGCCCGTAAAACGGCAGGTGGTGCAGGAAGTCGATAAAGGTCTGACGCAGCCGGTCAAAGTCGCCTTCATAGGTCGACAGGTGGTCGGCATCGATGTTGGTCACCACGGCCATGGATGACTGCAGGTACAAAAAAGAGGCATCGCTTTCATCCGCCTCGGCCACCAGATAATGCCCCGCACCCAGCTGCGCATGGCTGGCTGCACTGTTCAGCAGGCCGCCAATCACAAAGGTCGGATCGAGACCACCCTCGGCCAGCAGGCTGGTAATCAGGCTGGTAGTGGTGGTCTTGCCATGCGTGCCGGCCACCCCGATGCCGTAGCGGAAACGCATCAGTTCGGCGAGCATTTCGGCACGCGGTACGACCGGGATCCGGCTGTCGCGCGCGGCGAGCAGCTCGGGGTTGTCACTGCCAATCGCAGTCGACACCACAACGGCATCACAATCGGCGACATTTTTTGCAGCGTGACCGATGGCAACAGATATACCCATCGCGACAAGGCGGCGTGTCACGGCGTTCTCGCGCAGGTCAGAGCCACTGACCTGGTAGCCGAGGTTGTGCAACACCTCGGCGATCCCGCTCATGCCGGCACCGCCGATACCGACAAAGTGTACGTGCTGCACACGGCCCATCCGCTGTGGTTGCAGCCTGCGCTCCGGACGCGGTGCGGCGTTCATGCGTCCACCCCCACACCAGCCGTCTGCAGGCACAGTTCGGCAACGCGCCGCGCGGCATCCGGCATTGCCAGTGCATGTGCGCGATCGGCCATTTCCTGCAACACGGAACGCTGCTCACTGAAATCGGACAACATGCCAGCCAGCTTGGCGGCTTTCATGTCACTCTGCGGCAACAGCACCGCGGCACCGGCATCGGCGAGGAACTTCGCATTACCGGTCTGATGATCGTCGGTGGCGTGCGGGAACGGCACCAGGATCGCCGCTACGCCAACCACCGCGAGTTCCGCCACCGTCAGGGCGCCGGAACGACAGATGACCAGGTCCGCCCAGCTATAGGCGGCGGCCATATCTTCAATAAACGGTTCGACGCGCGCGCTGATGCCTGCCTCGGCATAGCTGGCACGGACCGTATCCAGATCCTGCCGGCCGGTCTGGTGATAGATCTCCGGTTGCCCCGACAATTGCGCGATGGCCGCCGGCACAGTGGTATTGAGTGCGTGTGCGCCGAGACTGCCGCCCACCACCAGCACGCGCAACGCCCCGTTGCGCCCGGCAAGGCGCTCGGCCGGTGCGGCAAGCTTCAGGATCGAGCCGCGCACCGGGTTGCCGGTGTGCAGCGGTTGGTACTTGTCCTGCAGGCTACCGGGAAATGCCACCATCACGGTACGCGCCAGCGGCGCCAGCCAGCGATTGGTGGTGCCGGCGACCGAGTTCTGTTCATGAATCAACAACGGGCGGCGCAGCAGCCAGGCAATCACGCCACCCGGGCCGGAGGCAAAGCCACCCATGCCCAGCACCGCCAGCGGACGCAGTCGCAACAGGATCAGCAGCGCCTGGCCGAGCGCCAGTGCCAGCATGAACGGGGCCAGCAACAACCGCAACAGGCCGCGCCCGCGCAGACCGGACACGCGCATGGTCTCGAGCGGGTAACCGGCCGCCGGCACGACGCGGGATTCCAGGCCACGAGCCGTCCCCAGCCACGACACCGGTACACCGCGTGCGCTCAGTTCCTCTGCCACCGCCAGCGCCGGGTACACGTGGCCACCGGTGCCGCCTGCCATGATCAGCACCGGGCGTCCGCCTGTAGCGTGCAGGTTCATATGCGCACCCGCGTGCGTTTCGATGCGGCGATACCGCTGGCCGACAGGCCTTCACAGGTACAGCGCGTCTCGTAATCGATGCGCAGCAGCAGCGCAAGCGCCGCGCACATCACGACCATGCTGGAGCCCCCGTAGCTCATCAGCGGCAGTGTCAGCCCCTTGGTTGGCAGCAGCCCCATGTTGACACCGATGTTGATGAAGCTCTGCAGGCCGAACCAGATACCGATGCCATAGGCCAGGTGCGAGGCAAACGGATTGCCGGCCCGCACCGCCTGCGCCGCGATTACCAGCGCACGCCACACCAGCACGCTATATAAAGCAATAATGACGCACACGCCCAGCAGGCCCAATTCCTCGGCAAGCACCGCGAACACAAAGTCGGTATGCGCCTCCGGAAGATAAAACAGCTTCTGGATACTGCTGCCGAGCCCGACACCGAACCATTCGCCACGCCCGATCGCCATCAAAGACTGGGTGAGCTGAAAACCGTTATCAAACGGGTCGGCCCACGGGTCGAGGAATGTTTTCAGGCGCACCATGCGATACGAGGACGACACGGCTGCGCCCCCCAGCAACATGCCGGCGAATGCCGCCATGCCGGCAAAGTGCACCAGCCGGACGCCGGCCATGAAGATCATGCCCATCACCGTCGCACCCAGCACCACGGCAGAACCGAAGTCCGGCTCTGCCAGCAACAGCAATGACACAATACCGAGCAGACCGATCGGTTTCAGAAAGGCGGTGAGCCGGGTGTGCACGTCCTCCTGGTGCCGCGCGAGGTAGCTGGCAAGATAGATAATGAAGCACAGCTTGGCCGGCTCGGAGACCTGCAGACGGAACAGGCCGGTATTAACCCAGCGCGTGGCACCCTTGACCTCGACACCCACGCCTGGCGCCAGCACCAGTAACAGCAGCACAAATGCCGACAGTAGCAGGGTCAGACCGAGATGCTCGAGGATGGCCAGCCGTAGCCGGAACAACACCAGGCCGGATGCGACTCCCAGGCAACTATAAACACTCTGACGCAACGCGTAATAAAACGGGTAACCGAGTTCCCGGTCAGCCATGGTAATCGAGGCAGAGGCCACCATCACCAGGCCGATCATGGCCAGCGCGATCGCGCTGAACAACAACAGGTAATCGATGCGCGGGATACGGACATCACCGGCACCGACCAGGCGTGCCTGCAGACTTGCGCCGGCCATCAGCCCAGCACCTCCTGCACCGCACGAGTAAACGTCTCACCACGCTCGATATAATTCCGATACATATCGGTACTGGCACAGGCCGGTGACAACAGCACACTGTCGCCCGCGACAGCCATGGCGGCCGCCTGCTGCACCGCCTCCGTCATGTCGCCTGCCTGCCGGATCGGTAACACGTCACCCAGAATCGTTGCCAGCAACGGGGCATCGCGACCTATCAACACCACCCCGCGCCCCTTGCCCGCGAGCGCAGGGGCCAGCGCGGAGAAGTCGGCACCCTTGCCGTCACCGCCGGCGATCAGCACCACCGGTCCATCGACCCCCGTGATCGCGGCCAGTGTGGCGCCCACATTGGTGCCCTTTGAATCGTTGTACCAGCGCACCCCTGCCTGTTCGGTAACAAACTGCATGCGGTGTGGCAGACCACGGAATTCGGCCAGCGTCTCCAGCATGGCGGCCTGCGGCAGACCTGCGGCCTCGCCCAGCGCCAGTGCGGCCAGTGCATTACCCATATTGTGCTGACCCGCCAGCTTCAGTGCAGTCGCCGGCATGAGCGGTTCGTTGCCACGCACCAGCCAGGTCACATCCTCAAGCTGCGCCAGTCCGTATTCATGCCCGTCCGGCGCGCCCAGGGTAAAACGGATCTGCGGCTTGTTTGAATCAACCAGCGCGGCGACAAGCGGATCATCGGCATTCACCACCTGCAGCGCGGCGCTGTTGTAGATGACCTGCTTGGCGGCGGCATAGTCGGCAAGGCTGGCATAGCGGTCCATGTGGTCGGCGCTGACATTAAGCACCACCCCGGCCATCAACTGCAGACTGTGCACACTCTCCAGCTGGAAACTCGACAACTCCAGCACATACAGATCCGGCTCGGTGTCCTCGATCAGGTCCAGCGCCGGGGTTCCTATATTGCCGCCGGTGCGTACATCCACGCCGGCGCGTCGTGCCATGGCACTCAACAGGGTGACGACCGTGCTCTTGCCATTGGAACCGGAAACGGCAATCACCGGTGCCCGTGCCGCCTGGGCAAACAGTTCAATATCGCCGATGACCTGCACGCCGCGGGCTTGAGCTGCGGCAATTTGTGGCTCCGCGAGTGACACCCCCGGGCTGACCACGATCTGTTCTGCGTGCGCAAATGCCTCGTCACTGAATTCACCGAGGAACAGCGCAACGTCCGCCAGTTCGTCGCAACGCAAGCGCTCCAGGCCCGGCGGCCGGGTACGGCTATCGACCACGGCAACCGGCACACCACGGCGGGTCAGGTAACGCGCAACCGACAGACCGGTTTCGCCTAATCCGACCACCAGCGTCCTGCGCGCGTTGTCAAACTGCTCTGCCATAATGGTTACCGGAACTGCCATTAACGAATCTTCAGGGTTGCCAGGCCGACCAACACCAGGATTACGGTGATAATCCAGAAGCGCACAATCACGCGCGGTTCCGGCCAGCCCTTCAGTTCAAAGTGGTGGTGTAATGGCGCCATGTGGAAGATGCGCCGCCCGGTGAGCTTGTAGGAACCCACCTGCAGAATGACCGACACCGTCTCCATGACGAACACCCCGGCCATCACCATGAATACCAGTTCCTGGCGTACCAGCACTGCCACGATACCGAGCGCCGCACCCAGTGCCAGTGCCCCGACATCACCCATGAATACCATTGCCGGATAGGCGTTGAACCACAGGAAACCCAAACCGGCACCAACCAGTGCACCGCAGAAGATCACGATCTCACCGGCATCGCTGATATACGGAATACCGAGGTAGACTGCGAACTTCACGTTGCCGGTGGTATAGGCAAACACGGCAAGCGCACCCGCAATCAGCACGGTGGGCAGGATCGCCAGCCCGTCCAGGCCGTCGGTCAGGTTGACCGCATTACTGGAACCGACGATCACGAACCAGGCAAACAGGACGTAGAACCAGCCGAGGTTGATGGCAATGCCCTTGAAGAACGGCACGATCAGTGAGGTCTCTGCCGGCGAACCGGACGTCAGGTACAGGAATAACGCCACACCCAGCGCAATGAGCGATTGCCAGGCCAGCTTGGTGAACGCCGAGATGCCGTCGGAATTTTTCAGTACCAGCTTGCGGTAGTCATCCACCCAGCCAATCGCACCGAACGACAGCGTCACCAGCAGTACCACCCACACATAGCGGTTACCGAGGTCAGCCCACAGCAGGGTGGCGATCGACACCGCCACAAGAATCAGCGCACCACCCATGGTCGGTGTGCCGGCCTTTGCCAGGTGGCTCTGCGGGCCGTCATCGCGCACCGGCTGCCCGATCTGATAGCGGCCCAGCCGCCGGATCATCTCCGGACCGACCAGGAAGGAAATCGCCAGCGCGGTCAGCACACCGAAAATGGCGCGCAGGGTCAGGTACTGGAACACGTTGAACCCGCTGTAGTACTGACTCAGGTACTCGGTCAGGTAAAGAAGCATGTCAGTGGTTCTCCGCGGAAGGCGTTTCTGAATTCGAGAGTGTTGCAACCAGACCCTGCACCACGCGCTCCATGCGCATGCGGCGCGATCCCTTGACCAGGATATGCAGCGGCACGGTCAGGTCGGCGCGCAGTGCCGCCAGTAATTCATCCAGCGTTTCGCAGGCCCTGCCGGCCCCGGCGAAACTCTCCAGTGCAGCGCACGCAAGCTCCCCCAGCGTGTACACACGGGTAACACCGGCAGCACGTGCCATGTCGCCAGCCCGGCGGTGCAGTTCCCCGCTCTCCGCGCCCAGCTCACCCATATCACCCAGTACCAGCCAGCGCTCACCCGCTGCCTGCGCCAGTACATCGAGTGCAACCTGCAGGGAAGCGGGATTGGCGTTGTAGGTGTCGTCGATCACGCTAACCGGCCCCGGCAGTTGCAGGGTATTGAAGCGACCCTCTACCGCGGCCAGCGATTCCAGACCAGCCTTGATCTCTGCCAGTCCGGCTCCTGCGGCCTGCGCTGCGGCCGTCGCGGCCAACGCATTCATGACATTGTGCCGGCCCGGCAATGGCAGGCGCAGTTCGATGTTGCCTTGCGGGGTCACCAGTTGCAGGTCACTGCCTGCGGTATCGCCGCTCCAGCTGGCGGTGACGTCACATCCTTCGTGCAGGCCGAACTCGACGATGCGGCAATGCGCAGCCAGTTCGCGCCACAACGGCGCATAGCGGTCATCGGCGTTGATTATCGCCACGCTATCCCTGCCCAGCCGGGCAAACAGTTCGCCCTTGGCACGCGCCACTGCAGGCAGATCGCCAAAACCTTCCAGGTGCGCAGGACCCGCGTTGGTAACCACGCCAATGGTCGGTCGCGCCAGCCCGGCAAGGTAATCGATTTCACCGGGGTGATTGGCACCCATCTCGATGACGGCAAAGCGGTCATCGGCGTCCAGTCGCGCCAGCGTCAGCGGCAGCCCGATATCATTGTTCAGGTTGCCCTGCGTTGACAGGGCCTGGCCACATTGCGACAGGATCGCGCTGGTCATGGCACGCACCGTGGTCTTGCCATTGCTACCGGTGATCGCAACCACCGGCAGTTCGAAGCGGTTACGCCAGTGCGCCGAGAGCTGACCCAGCGCCAGGCGTGTATCAGGCACCTGGAGTTGTGGCAGCCTGACCGCACACGGCCGGCTCACCGCCGCCGCCGCTGCGCCCTGATCATGCGCCGTGCCGACATATTCATTGGCGTCGTAGTTCGGACCCTGCAGGGCAAAAAACAGCGACCCCGCGAGCGGCTTGCGTGTGTCAGTACTGATACCGCGAAACGCGACATCCTCACCGATGTGTTGTGCCGCCAGCACGCGCGCCGCCTCGGACAGTTGCATGGCCATCATTGCGCCCATTCCCGCGCCAGAGCCTGCACGCGCTCGCGGTCACTGAACGGCAACGCGCGGTCACCAACCAGTTGCACGGTTTCATGTCCCTTGCCCGCGATCAGCACGATGTCATCCGGCCCGGCACTGCGCATCGCCCAGGCGATGGCGTGGGCACGATCATGCTCGATGTGCACGCGCGCCGGCTGCTTGATGCCACTGCACACGTCATTGACAATTTGTTGCGGGTCCTCGGTACGCGGGTTGTCATCCGTCAGCACCAGCTGGTCGGCATTACGCTCTGCCGCGGCACCCATCTCCGGACGCTTGCCGCGATCACGATCACCCCCGGCACCGAACACACACCAGAGCCTGCCGCTGCAATGCGCGCGCAATGACTTGAGCACGGCCTTGAGTGCGGCCGGCGTGTGCGCATAGTCCACCACCGCCAGCGGGTGCCCCGCTCCCAAATCAAAGCGCTCCATGCGCCCGGGTACGGTCTCTGTTCGCTCAAGACGGTGCATGGCCTCCTCGAATGGCAGACCGGCCACGCACAGGCTCGCCAGCGATGCCAGCAGGTTGCTGGCATTGAAGCGCCCCAGCAGGCCACAGCGCAGCTCGCCACTGCCCCAAGGGGTGACCACATCCAGCCGCATGCCGCTCATGTCGCTTTGCAGGTTGCGACCGATCACCCACTGCGCGGGGTAACGGGTACGAAACGGTTCGTTTTCCAGCCGGTAGGCCACCGGCGCCACGCCCGGCGGGATGGCATCCAGCAAGGCGCTGCCAAAGGCATCGTCTGCATTGATGACCGCGTAGCGCAGACCGTCGCTGTGAAACAGTTTACGCTTCGCCTCGGCATAGGCCTCGACAGTGCCGTGGTAATCCAGGTGGTCACGCGTCAGGTTGGTCAGTACTGCAAGATCAAAATTCACGCCACGGGCCCTTCCCTGGTCCATGGCGTGTGAGGAAATCTCTGAAACCACGCAGCGCGCGCCCCCCTGCTGCATCGACAGCAACAGTTGCTGCATGCTGAGCGCATCCGGCGTGGTGTTTGATGAAGTGGAAAGCTCGCCGAACAGGCCGTTGCCGAGCGTGCCGATCAGGCCGCAACGGCGATCGTCACTGTTCAGCGCCTGCGCAATGAAGTGGCTGCACGACGTCTTGCCATCGGTACCGGTCACACCGATCGTGAACAGCCCGCGCGAGGGATGTCCGTAGAAACGATCGGCAATCAGTCCCACGACCTGGCTCAGTCCGGGGACCACGACCACCGGGGCCGGCAACAGTGCCGCCGCCTCGGCCAGCCCGGCATTGCCCGCGACCGGCTCCCAGGCCACCGCCACCGCGCCCAGCGCAATGGCCTGGCGCGCGTGCTGCATGCCGTGTGTCCGGGTACCGGCTACCGCCAGGAACAAATCACCCGCCTGCACCTTGCGACTGTCCAGCGCCAGGCCATTGCGCTGGGCGCGGTGGC